>NZ_LPVX01000032.1:0-283742 GCF_001613785.1 Thalassospira sp. MCCC 1A02491
CAATCTCTCTTCTGCTAAAACGCTGTTTCTGAATTGGCATCCGTCGAAACAGTTGCGGTTGGACCACAATCTCTCTTCTGCTAAAACGTGATCGGAGCGCACAAGTTCTATGCGATAGTTGCGGTTGGACCACAATCTCTCTTCTGCTAAAACATGAGCTGGTTGTAACGCTCTAACGATAAAGTTGCGGTTGGACCACAATCTCTCTTCTGCTAAAACGCACCCCGCCGTGAACATGCGTCTTAAGGCGTTGCGGTTGGACCACAATCTCTCTTCTGCTAAAACATCGCGGAATATCAGCCGATACGGACTCAAGTTGCGGTTGGACCACAATCTCTCTTCTGCTAAAACTGGCGAGTGTTGCTGACGCCTGCTCCTGCTGTTGCGGTTGGACCACAATCTCTCTTCTGCTAAAACTTTCAGACAACCAAAACCACAGTCATTACGTTGCGGTTGGACCACAATCTCTCTTCTGCTAAAACCCAAGCATTTCCGCTCCACTCATCGTAAGAGTTGCGGTTGGACCACAATCTCTCTTCTGCTAAAACTTCTGCGAGAGCCATGAGAACAGGTCTTTCGTTGCGGTTGGACCACAATCTCTCTTCTGCTAAAACTCGCGCAGAGGATTTTCTTTCGGTTTAGAAGTTGCGGTTGGACCACAATCTCTCTTCTGCTAAAACCACCTTCGGAAAAGCTCCTGATTTCAGGGGCTTTTTTGACGTTCTGGCGGGTTCACAATCCTCTTATTCGTCGTTCAGAACATTTCAAACTGGCTGGGATTTTTGCGCGAATCCTGTTTTGTTCTACCTGTATATGAAACGATGTTCTCATATTGCTTGTCAGTGAAATACAGAATATCGACCTTGCCGCCAGCGGGCAGTTTCATATGGACTTTGCGCGTCATGCTTTCTGCCTGTTCCTTACCGGCACAGAAACGAAGGTAAACGGAAAACTGGGCCATTTCGAAACCGAGGTCGAGGAGGTGGTTGCGAAAACCAGTTGCGGCCTTGCGTTCCTTTTTGGTTGTGACCGGCAAATCGAAAAGCACCATCATCCACATCATTCGGTATCCCGATAACATGTCGCTATCCCAGTTCAAGTGGAAGTGGGGCCAGCGGCAGGGCAAGGCTTTGGGCTTCACCAAGATAGCATTGCGCCAGCGACCCGGCGAGGCGATGCAGGCATTGCATGACCGGCGACGCACCCGCATCGGTTGGTAGGTCATGCGCGGTAACGCTTGCCAGCAGGCGTTTGGTCTCGCCTTGCAGTTCGATATCATTATCATCAACCCACAGGCGAAAAACAATCAGATCGACAATGGGACGAAACGGTTCGATCAAATCATCAACCAGATTCATCGGGTTTGCCCCGCTGCGATGATGCAGGCCAAGGGATGGGTGAAGCCCCGCCGCGATAGTGGCACGCGCGGTGGCCGCACGCAAAACGGCATAACCGTAATTGAGCGCGGCGTTTGGGCCGCTGCCAAACCGATCACGTCGGAATTCATTGCCAAACATTAATTGCCAGTATCGCTGGGCCGCCTGACCTTCAATATTTTCGGGATCGCCGGATTTAACATGCCGGATCAGGGAACCGACTGGAACATGTGGTTTACCCAATGTCCCAAGCACGGCGGCCTGTGCCTCGATCTTGGTCTGGACAAGCTGCTTCCACAGCCGGTTTTTCAGCGCGCGGCTGGCTTCGGCCTGGGCCATGATGCGTTTTGATTGCTGATGATGGGCATTGGCCGCCATCAGATAGCCAATCGGCATGTGATTGGGGCCGCAAAGCACGACCGGTACCGACCGTTCGGCCAGTTTGGCAATCAGGTTATTTGAATAGGTCAGGCCATGCGCCGAACAGATCAGCGCCCCAATATCATCAAGCGGCACCCGCCCGACCACATCATTGCCAGATCGGATTTCCATCGAACCACGGGCAATTGCAAGATGGCGGTCATCGCTGGCGATTTCTATGATCCGATCCATTATCCTTCCTTCGCCCGATAACCCCGGATTTTGCCAAGCGGATCGACAAACAGTTTTTGGGCTTTGCGCTTCCGAAGGCTCTCACCACTGCATGTATGGAACGAAAACGGATCATCTTTATCCCGGTTTCGACTATCTGTATTAGCTTCGTGGTGAGGGGTGAATACGACTTTGCCAGGAGACATTTTAACAATTCGGCAAACCGTCATGACCCCATCGATCTCGGCCATGATCATATCATCGCGAAACAGGCGCATGACCCGGTGGGCGGCAGGATGGTCGCGTTGCCATTGCGGCGTGAACCCTGGCTGAACCGCGTCAAAACGTGAAATGATTTCATCGCCCCATTTGCCATCCGGGCGTTCATAAATCTCGGCACACAGATTACCATCCCCTTTGTAGCCCTTATAGGCCTTGCCATCGCGGTCTTGGATCGGAATAACCGACATATTGAAGGTGACACGCACTCGTTTGGTCCCTGTTCGGACTGACCAGTCACGCAGGGCTTCCTTGAAGGCCAGCCCGGATGGCACACCGGCAACGGCATCCAGCAAACTTTGTCGGGTTGCCGCATCGCGGATGCTTTCGATCTCCTTTGTTCCCTTGAAGGACAGGACATCCTTACGGGTCACGACCTCGGACATGCCCTTGGCGTCGGTTTTGATGATGCCATAGGCGGTGTCATTATGAAGTGCGCCCGGTGTTGTATTACCTTTGGGGTGCCCCGGCACAAATCCTGCATCAGGTTTGTGCGACACAATAATCTGCTCGAGTATGTGGCGGATGTTGTCGCGGAAACCATCAAACGGATCGGGCATTTCGGCGATACTGCGATCAAGGTCTTCGGCCTCGGCAAGGGCGGCGCTACGTGAAACACGGTTGAGGATGCCACGGTCCGTCAGGCCGACAACAATCGCATCAATTGCATGGTGGCGGTGATCATCGCGGTTTTTGGTCGCGTTTCCGGTGGGCAAAATGCCATTCAGGCCCCAGTTGCGCCGCAGCCAGGCGGTCAGCCGACCCGGCGTGACCCAGACCTGATTGGGATCGCAGATTTTGGTGACATATTCGCGGGCGATACGACTTAAATACTGGGTGTCGGTCAATTGACGATCCAGAAAATCGCCCTCGCGCTCAAGGCGTTCCATGGCATCAGGGCCAAAACGCCATGATTTGTTTTTGGGCAGGCGCGCGGCGCGGGCGGCGATTTCCGGCCAGTCAAATCCGGGTTCGCGGTCACGTCCGAACGCCTCCCAAGGGGTGCGGTTGCCCTTGGCACGGTTGGCCCATACCATGCACAGTGTCTTGTTGGCCGGGCTGTTATCAAGGGATCGGGAGAAGGGCAGGATGTGTTCGATTTCAACTTCGGGCGAGAACAGGCGGGCCATTGAAATCGTCTCCCCGGTAAACGGGCAGGCACGGGCGGCAGCATTGTCTTCGTCAAGTTCCTCCCAAAGTCGCATGCGCAACATGTTTTCGGCATTTACGGCAATATGGGCCTCTTGCAATTTTTTGCGGCGCTGATCGTTCCTGTCCTGATTTTTCTTTTGCTCCTTACTAATGTCATCGCGTTTGGCCTTGCTTTGTTTCAGGTCGCGGGCAATTTCCATCACAACCTGATCCGGATGGCCGTATCGCGCAATTAGGGCATTGATGACTTTGCGCAATTGATTAAGGGCGATATGCACGGTGGGATTGGCGATTTTACCGTAACGCTTTTCGGGATTTTCACTTTTTCCATCGCCAAAAGCGACGTGGCGTTCGAGCGCAATGCCGTAGTAGGGAAGGTCGTCAAGGATGACGCCATCAGGCGGCAAGGCGTGCTCGTATCCGGCCTTCGTGCAGGCCTGATCATAGGGAAGATGATCATCGCGCATGATTTCAACAAGGGTTTCAAGCGCGGTTTTACCAAGGCGTGTGTGGCCATCGGGCAGTGGCGCATCGGCAATGACTTCGCAGCGGTCGTGATCAAAGCCGAAACGATCCTGAAGATATTGGATCAGGGTTTCCTCGTTTTCCTCGTGCAACAGCCTGTCAACGATTTCGCTTTGATCATTGAATGACAGTTCGCGCCATTTGGGTCCGAAATATTTTGGCCCGGCCAGTCTTGCGGCGGTTTCATCGCCCCTGAATTCCGATTGCTTTTCACTTTCATGGGAAAAGGCATATTCCGATCCGATGCCGATGGTTTTACGCATGGCTTTGAAGGTCAGCTTACCTTTGGCCAGAAGGTCGCGATACAGCGCCTTTTTCTGATCATTGTTGAGCGGGTGACGAACCAGATCGTTATCAATCAATCGCAGATCACCGACAAACTGCAAAATCCGAAAATGCTGTGCAATGGGCATAGCACGGGCGACCCGCTCCTCTGCCGGGTTGAAGCTGCATCTGCCGGCATCGGGTGTTTTGAGTTTGCGCTGATAAAATATGGCGTCACGGATGGCGTCGCGGGCAGAATCGGTCAGAAGGTCGGGATGAAAACGCTTCTGACTGTCCCATAACTTGTTGAATTCATCCTCAACGGCGTCGCGGGACGGATAGAAATCATAGACGGCCTTGGCTCCTTCGCCGCGCAGTTTGGAGCGCACGGACTTTGGATTGGTATCCATGGCCGGGGTCTGGTTGGCCTCGTGATGTCGATGCTGCAATTCGCCAAGGGTGCGGCATCCCTCGGAAAGAAGGGCTTCATGCAGTTTTTTCATCCCGATTTTGGTAATGCCGGTTTCACTGTTTTCACCGCGATCTGTCTTGCGGTTTGATTTGAAACCGCGTCGTTGATTAAGGTGAAACAGGGCGCGCCCGAAATGGTGGGGTGGTAAGGCGTCGTCCAGCCCGGCTGCGCGCAGGGCATAAGGATCGAGGCCTTCCAGTGCCTTTTGGTCGTCACGTGATTCCGGCATCAAACCTTTTGCGACAAGACGTTCCATCAGTTCGCTGCGTCGTTTGAGATAACGGTCGCGGCGGCGGCGCACCGCGCGGGCTTCGCGTCTGGCAACTGCAAGGGATTGTTTGTCTTTTGGGTTGCGTCCGTCAGGAAAAATGCGCACGCCGCAATCTGCAAGGGCGACGGGCCGAGTTTTGGGATCAAGTTCAAAAACCGCCCAACCAATCGAGTTTGTGCCAAGGTCGAATGAAAAACGATAAGACGACATTGTGATTCCCCGCGAGTTTTGCATCCCTTGTTTAATATTTCTTGATGCTAAAGCAGCAGGGAAATAACGTCCCCTATTCTTTTGGGGTAAAAAGATAGGCATATTACTCTTATAGCTAGTATGACTGGGACTTGACGTTCCAAACTGTTCTGCAGACAATAGGGATGTCTTTTAGCAGAAGACAGGTTGTGGTCTGGCTGTTAACAAGCTTTAGAGCACAAAATTACAAGGCAGGCTCCGGCCTGCCTTGTTCTGTTAACCGAAAAATGAAGCTGGTTTGAAGCGCAGACGCTTCTCAGAACTATCTGTATCGGCAGAAAGCCCACAAAAAGGTGGTCAGGCCGATCAACGGCCTCATAAGAAAGATAAATTGAACACCGTAGAAAGGAACTGGAAGGCCGGAACCAGTTCACCTCATGAGCAATCAAAGTGTACTTCAAAGCTCAGAAACAAGAGCTCCAATCAAACAGAACATGACTGAAAGCTTACTGAACCAAACATTTGATTAACGAATTGTCGTACTTTCGGCACGCCACTCTGCCAATGCACGCCTCAGCGTAAACTTGGACTCTTATCGCCGGCCTCTAACAACGCACGACCCAGCCAACATTTGGACTCCTGTCGCGTAATGCTCAGAAGCCCCAGAAGACCAGCGCATTTGAGGCTTGGACTTTTGTCGCGCTGCTCCAGCAACTATCAGCCCATCCACACCTTGACTCTTGTCGCGCAACACCCAAAGGCCGCAGAAAGCCGGCATATCTGAGGTTTGGACTTTTGGCGCGCCCCTCCAACAACTATCACCCCAGCCACACTTGGACTCTTGTCGCGCAACACCCAAGGCCGCAGAAAGCCGGCATATCTGAGATTTGGACTTTTGTCGCGTCCCTCAAACAACCATCACCTCAGCCATACTTGGACTCTTGTCGCGCATGCCCGATAGACCGCAGAAAGCCGGCGCATCTGAGATTTGGACTTTTGTCGCGTCCCTCAAACAACCATCACCTCAGCCATACTTGGACTTTTGTCGCGCATGCCCGATAGACCGCAGAAAACCGGCGCATTTAAGATTTGGACTTTTGTCGCGCTCTTCAGTTAACTTACACTTCCGCATTGAGGCTTTTGCGCAGCTGAATCAGATCGGAGTTTTTCTCAGCAAGCTTCTTCAAGGTCGAATTGACCCAAGCGCGGGAACGGCCGGTATATTTTGCCAAGGTGGATTGGCTCGGCCAGCAACACACCTGTGTGTTGGCATATTCTGCAAAGGCTGTAAGCAACCCATATCCAGATAGTGAAAAGTCGAAGCGCTGGATCAAAGAGAAGGGAACCATGGCAAACAGCGCCTTGCTGGACTTCGCGTACTGTAAGTTAGATTTAGGTCGGCCCTGCAAGGCGGGCCTCTCTATTTGTTAAGGTTGACGGCATCCTCCTTTTGAAGCTTGACTCGACGTTTGCGATCTTGAAGACGCGCCTCTACAGGCGTCGAAACGTAGAAGGCTTTTTTAAGCTGTTCTGGATCGCGATAGTGAAGCAGCAATCCTAAATCGGTCACTTTAACGGCACCCTTGCCAGATGCAGCAGAAGCGGCTGTTATCGCTTTGATGTGCCGATGCTTGAACTTTCCAGGTGTTTCGCCAGAGCCGAACAGGGAGGCCAAGTCAGACCAGTCAACCAGTTCTTTTGCCCCTGGATCTACTTGTGGCAGGCGGAAGGACAAGAACATCAGAAGGTCGATGGCCATTGATGAGGCAGATAGATTTGTCAGGGCCTCAGTAGGTATCGGGACCGAGTGATTGAGAAATCCTTCATATGCCTGCTTGGTCAGAACAATTGATGCTGGCCATTTCATCTTTTCAGGATGGCCATTCAGGTAATGCTCGATATCGTCCCTGGAGTAGGTCGCGCCCTCAATCATGCCATCAGGGTTGAATATCTTAACCTCTTGGTTGTCTTCATCCTGATAGGCCAGAGAAAAGTGTGTTTTGGTCAATCTGAGGATTTGCTCTTTCAACTGCGAAAGCGAATAACCGTTAACGGAAAGCCCGAGAGACGAGACCCATTCCTTGATGATGGGTATTTCAATTTCGCGGTTTCCTGGAAAACGCCCTGGCATATTCACTTGAGAAGAGAGCCATATCAGGGCCATCCGAGCTTTAGAGCCGTATGGAACGCCAATATAGTTCAGATCCTTATGTTCCCCATACTCTTCCCCAAGAGGTATTGGCGAAGCCGAAAACACAAGATTGTCCATGTTGCGCATGAAGGGCGCACTATCATCTTCAGGTTTGCGATGTGGCAGCCCAGACATTGTAAAAGTGTGGCGAACAAATGAGGTGCGATAGCTGACCCCCTGCTGAGTTTCCTCAGCAAGGCTTTCTTTGAAAAAACCTCCTTGCTTTGGTGACTGCATCTTTATTTCCCCGTTTTTATTCCGAGCCATGCCAGATTCTCAAATTAACTCAGGAATGGGACTAAAACCTGTGTTTTATCCCCAAGATTGGGGGGCCTGATAACACTCAAGCAATGAGCATTTTGACGGATTAAGCTAGACACTAGGACACGGTTGAAGCGTGCAAAAGGCATAGCAGTAGTCCTATGCCAACAAAACAATGCAAACACCCAAAGTATTGTATTGCCCGCAGAGGAGCGAGGTCATTGCGATGTCAACTGGTTAAAATCCTCTCAGAAATATGCAGTTTCAATATCAACTAGCTTGCTCCTAATCACCAAAGACCAGCCATGACCAGAATCAAGACATTCAATCAAAGGTTTAATTTTTAGAGGTATTTTGAGGAATTGAGGCGGGTAAATTTAAGCACAAGAGCTCATAAATTCTGGGTCATTCCGAATGCCATTTCCGGAATGAGGCTTTTTGAATTTACGGAATGAGATCTTTTGGCGTGATTATAAAAGCGCTGAAAGCTAGGAAAAGTGCGATGGTGCCCCCGGGGAGAATCGAACTCCCACTCACTAGGTGAAACAGATTTTGAGTCTGCCGCGTCTACCAATTCCGCCACAGGGGCAGGCAATACAGGTGCTGTTGCGCACCGTCCATCGACGGGCGGGATAATAGCTGTAAATTTCGCGGGGTCAATGGGGCTTTGTGCAAAAATGTTACTGATTTTGCGATCCCGAACTGCGTCATTGCGATCATCGGGAAAATGCGCTTTGATCGCGCCAAGTTTCCAGGCCAAGCGCCACCCGTCAAACCATCGTCAAACAAGATAAGGCGCATTTGCCGTGATCCGCAGTCTTTATGATTGGACCATGAATCTGGCCAGCCATCGCCATGCCGGATGGGCATTGTTTTTTATTGCCGTCATTGAAAGTTCGGTTTTTCCGATCCCGCCTGACATCCTTTTGATCCCCATGATCATTGCCGCCCCGACCCGGGCGTGGCGCTATGCGCTGATTTGCCTTGTCGGATCCGTCCTTGGTGGCGTGATCGGTTATGGCATCGGGTATTTTCTGTTTGAAACGGTCGGGCGCCCGGTGCTTGAGCTTTATGGCTATGGTGCCAAGTTTGACCAGTTCCGGGACTATTATAATGACTGGGGGGCCTGGGCTGTATTTATCGCCGGGGTCACACCATTCCCTTATAAGGTGATTACGATCCTGTCTGGCGTAACCGCCCTTGATCCGCTGGTCTTTACCGTGGCATCGATTGCCGCGCGCGGTTTGCGGTTCTTTGTCATTGCGGCATTGATCTGGAAATTCGGCCCGGCGATCCGTGATTTCATCGAAAAGCGTCTGGGCCTCGTTTTCACCATATTTATCGTGGTTCTTGTTGGTGGATTTGCCGCAATCAAACTGATTCCGCACGGCTAGTTCGATGAAGACATTTCAAGGAAGACGGGATTCGGATCTACTGATGTTAAAATTGCTTCGCCCGCACTACATGCCGGCCTTTGCGCCGATTGTGCTATTTCTGGTGTCAGTCGGAAGCATCGGCTTTGCCCTATATGCCCAATATGTGCAGAAATTGCTGCCCTGCATCCTGTGCCTTTATCAGCGCAAGCCGTTCTATATCGTGATCGGGCTGTCTGTTCTGGCACTCCTTCTGATCCGCTTTCCCAAGGCTGCACGTGCCATCGTCTATCTTTGCGGGCTGACCTTTGCGGTCGGTACCGGCATTGCGATTTACCATGTCGGGGTACAGGAACTGTGGTGGCAGGGCCCGGCCATGTGTGGTGGCGTGCAAAGTGGTGCAAGCTCCCTTGCCGAGCTCAAGGCGCAGCTTCTCGCCCAGCCGATCATTCGATGTGACAAGATCGACTGGACCCTGTTTGGCATCACCATGCCGACGGTCAATGTGTTCTTTTCGGCAGCCCTGACGGTATTTTGCCTGATCGCACCGTCGCGCTGGATGAAAAAGTAACCATATAACTTAGGCCGAAGTCACATCAGACCGCCGGTATTGAAACTGGCGGTATTGAACCGCCCTCATAAACACCACTTGAACCCGCCCACATCCTGGGCGGGTTTGTTTTTGATCGCAAACCCGCATAACGCGATCATTTGACCACAAAATGAACGATTCTTTATTTGATAATGAGAATTGTTATTGTTTGCACGAAATTCCCGGTTATATTTGCGCAGCGATTCCCTATGCAGAATCGCCATCAGACATCATGGACCACTCGCAGATCAAAGGACCGACCCAGGATTGCCCGACATGACGTTCCATCCGCAAATGACCAGCAGGATCGAAGGTATTTCACTTCTTGATGATTTGCGTTTCCGTCGCTGGAACGCTGCCATCACGGATTTGTGGCATGTCGAATGCGAACAGGAAGCCGGTGGCACCTATGTTTCGCGTGCGCCGTTGCTCGTCGCGATCCTCGACTGTATCGGGGACAGTCAGGTCAATGTCCGAACATCACGAGACAACACATGCACCACCGACCGAAAACAGGGATGCCTTTATTACGTCCCAGCCGGGATGGAAATTTCGTCGGAAATTCTCGGCAAATGCCGGTTACGCCATCTTGATATTCATCTTGATGTCGATGCGCTTGAAAACAGCATGGGCAATACAATTGACCTGAGCGTTCTTGAAACACCGCGCATGGGTTTCTGCGACCCGCGCATCAATACACTGGTCCGACTTCTGGCCAACGACCTGGAGAACGGCATGACCGGGCCCCAGATTTATGGCGAAGGACTGGTCACCGCCTTGACTGCGGCCCTTCTGACACCAAGCCAGACTGAGGAACCCCAACGCAAACGCGGCAAACTTGCCCCTTATCAGTTGCGCAAGACCGTCGACTATATCGAACAGAATTGCGGTCGCACGATCCGCCTTGATGAATTGGCGCAACTGACCGGATTGTCACAGTCCTATTTCTGCTCGGCCTTCCGGGAATCCACCGGCATGCCACCCCAGCAATGGCAGATGAAAGCACGGGTCGAGCGGGCAAAAAACCTTTTGAAAAAGGGCGACACACCGTTGGCGTCGGTTGCCGTTGGTCTTGGTTTCGCTGATCAGGCACACCTGACCAGGGTATTTCGCAAAATCGTCGGAACCACGCCTGGCGCCTGGCGCAAGGAACAGCTTGCCTAATTTTAGCCAAAATCTGTTCAATCCACCAAAATCCGGTTCAATATTTTCCCGTCGCGCGCGTGATAACCAAGGGCCCATCATGAAGATGGCCCGCAGGTTCCCGCCCAGCAGGTCGTCGCCAAAGACAACCGAGACAGGGAATTCAGATGCGTTTTACAGGACATAAATTGTCTAAGACACTTTTGCTTAGCACTGCCTTTGCCTTGAGCTTTGCTGCGCCGCAATTTGCGCGCGCGCAATCGGGTGAAGATGCCACAAATCAGACCGAAGCAACCGATGCGACCGAAACACCGGCGATCATGATTGAAGCCGAGGCACAGGCCGAGACATCAACCTCGCCAGTAGAAGGTTTTGTTGCAACCCAAAGCGGAACCGCAACCAAGACCAGCACCCCGATTGTCGAAACTCCGCGTTCGATTTCGGTGATCGGCACGGATGAAATCGAAGCCCGCCAGGCCGAAACCGTTATGGACGCACTGAAATATTCCCCAGGCATTCAGGCCGATCAGTCGGGCTTTGACACCCGCTATGACTGGTTCAAGGTCCGTGGCTTTTCCCAGCAGGATGTCGGTCTGTATCGTGACGGTATGCAGCTTCGTTCGTCGGGCTATGCATCCTTCCGTCAGGAAGCCTATGGTGCGGAGCGCATTGAATTGCTGCGCGGGCCGACCTCTGTCATGTATGGGCAAAACGCCCCGGGTGGCCTCGTAAACGTTGTTACCAAACGCCCGCATGAAGATATGGTCAATGAAGTCGCCCTGCAGCTTGGCAACTTCGACCACAAACAGGGCGCTTTTGATGTCGGTGGCAAGGCGATTGAAGATGGCAGCGTTCTGTATCGCCTGACCGGTCTGGTTCAGGATTCAGGAACCCAAACCAACATGGTCGATGACGATCGCGTTTACATCGCACCATCCCTTAAATGGCAGAGTGACGACACGTCGCTTACCCTTCTTAGCCATTACCAGCACGATGAAACCGGGTCAGCCAACAACTGGCTGCCAACGGTCGGCACCATCTATGCCGGCCCGAATGGTGCCATTCCGGTCGATGTCTTCACCGGCGAGCCCGGCTTTGAAGGATATGAGCGTATCCAGACATCTGTCGGTTACGAACTCAGCCATGACTTCACCAATGACGTCACCTTCCGCCAGAATGCCCGCTATGCCTTTGTCGATGTCGACTACAAAACCGCCTATGGCACGGGTTGGCGTGATGTGAATGCCGGCACCCTGAAACGCAGCACATTGCGCAGCGATCAGAATGCACATGCCATCACGATTGATAACCAGCTTGAAACCCGTTTCGATACGGGCAGCGTAGACCATACGCTTCTGACTGGTGTTGACTATCAGCATTACATCTATGACCGTTATGCCGCCTATGGTTCGGCGGCGGACCTGAATGTCTATAATCCGAGTTATGGCGGCGCAATCGGCGCTCTGACCACCTGGTATGACGATGACGTGACACTGCGTCAGCTGGGTCTTTATGCACAGGACCAGATCGATTTTGACGAGAACTGGACCCTGACCCTTGGCGGTCGTCAGGACTGGTCGGACGAGAAGAAATACGACAACACCAAAAACGGTGCAGAAAGCAGCAAAAACGATCATGCTTTCTCTGGTCAGGCCGGACTTGTCTATAAAACCGAGTTTGGACTTGTCCCCTATCTCAGCTACTCGGAATCCTTTAATCCGGTCGCAAGCCAAGGCAGCCAGAACTTCGAACCCGAAACCGGCCAGCAGGTCGAATTCGGCGCCAAGTACGAACCGCAATCCTTCAAGGGTATGCTCAGTGCCGCTATCTATGACCTGCGCCGCCAGAATGTCGTGACAACCGACCCCAACGACAGCGCACGCAAAGTTCAGACCGGCGAAGTACGCTCACGCGGGTTGGAACTTGAAGGCACAATTGAACCGGTTGCGGGTCTCGTTGCCAAGGCAGCTTACAGCTACAACGATTCCGAAATTACCAAGGACAATGACGGCAACCAGGGCAACACCCCTGATGGCGTCGCAGAGCACACGGCTTCGCTTTGGGCTGACTACACCCTGCAGACCGGTGCCCTTAAAGGCTTCGGCTTTAACGGGGGTGTTCGCTACCTTGGTGAGCAGTACGGCAACAAGAGCAACACTTTCCAGGTACCGGCAACCACCCTGTTTGATGCCGGGATCCATTATGAGCTTGATGGGTACCTGTTTGCGCTTAATGCAACCAACCTGACCGACGAACGCTGGGTTGCTTCGTGCGCCGGCTCGGATACCACCTGCTATTACGGTCAGGGTCGTACGGTCCTGGCAACGGTTAAATACCGCTGGTAGGACACGGTCTTCACCGAACATTAATGACCAAACGGTCCAGACAAAAAGCCGGCGGAATTTCCGTCGGCTTTTTTGTTGAGCGTATCGCAAAACCCGCGATCAGAAGTCGTATTCCAGTTCCGTATCCCAGTACAAAAAATCCCGCCAACTTTCGTGAAGATAGTTTGGCGGGAAGCGGCGTCCTGTTGACTGGAGTTCGTGCATGGTGGGCTGTCCCGGCGTCCTGCGCAGTCGCAGGCCCGCCTCGCGGACCGATCGGCTACCCTTGAACAGGTTGCAGTCAGAACAGGCCGTGACGATGTTTTCCCAGTTCGTACGCCCGCCCCGCGCCCGCGGGATCACGTGATCAAAGGTCAGCTCATTTGTCGGCAGACGATCACCGCAATACTGGCACGAAAATTCATCACGCAGGAACACGTTGAAACGGGTGAAAGCCGGGCTGCTTTTAAGCGGGACATATTCCTTGAGCGATATGACGCTGGGCAGCTTCATTTTAAAGGATGGGGAACGTACTTCGCGGTCATATTCGGAAAGAACATCGACGCGTTCAAGAAAGACCGCCTTGAGCGTATCCTGCCAGGACCAAAGAGACAGCGGGAAGTAGCTCAACGGCCGGAAGTCGGCGTTAAGAACAAGTGCCGGACACGCATTGGGCGATAAATGCATATCATCCGCTCCACCGTGTTTACCGAGTCGCTTGCCTTATTTAGCAGGTTCGGGAATCGCTGGTGATGAACATATCATGACGTTTCACCAAACCGGGCGACGCGGCGACGTAAACCACTGATAGAGCAAAGTATAGACCAATTTAGCAAAAGCGCAAAGCCCGTGTTCCGCCGAGTCGCGTTTTATCGGCGTCATGCCGGACCATCTCCCCCGAACAGCGCGGGAACCATGCTTGTGCGCGGCACAAAAAAAGCTGCACCACCGGTGATGGTACAGCTTGTTCCGTGGCCTTCTGACAGGCCAGTGATCAGAAAAACGAAAGGCCCGCCAGAAGCGAGCCCTCGTAAAATCTGTCTGTAAAGCAGAAGCCTGAATTAGGCAGCTTTTGCTTCAACAGCTTTGGCGACCTGGCGTTTGATTTTCACCAAATCTGCCGGCAGCTTTGCATTTGCAGTGCTGAGCAGATATGCATCCAGACCACCACGTTTTTCGATGGTGCGGACAGCATTGGTGGTCAGACGCAGACGCACCGAACGACCGAGCGACTCACTAAGCAGCGAGGTCGGCTGCAGGTTCGGGAGGAAACGACGTTTGGTACGATTGTGGGCGTGGCTCACATTCATGCCGACCAAAACGCCTTTGCCGGATACCGGGCAGCGACGTGCCATGACCTGATCTCCTGGTCTATAAATTCGCAAAAGGACGCTTGGCCTGAACATGCAGGCCCGCGCTTGGAAGCGGGTTAATACTGCCTATGACCAATGTCGTCAAGCCTTCATCAACCGAAAACCGCGACAAAAACGCTTATCCGAGCGGATTTGACGATAATCCGTGGTTTGGGTCGGTTTTTACCCAACTCAACCGCACGGAATCTGCGTCTTTTCAAACCGGCGCGACAATATCAAAGGCCACAAAACGCAGCAATCACCCCATATTCCAGGCACAAATCAACCGATTCCCCGACGGCCCGCAACCGATACCCGCCAGAATCGTGTTTTCAACGCCCGCACACAGCTTCGATTCCACATTCCGTCCGCAACGGCCCCAAACGACCCCACTGGCGGATCAATGGTCGATATGGACAGCTTATTGACACGGATCAAAACGCAAAGCTGTAAAGAATGGTAGCTTCAGCACCATGAGTTAAGAAATCCGTTTGGGGAGCATGACGGAACATGAAAACAGATAGCAAAGTATCACTGCCCCTTCTGGGCATTCTGCTGGTCGCGGTCGCAGGCCTGGTTCTTTATCTTGCCGGGTACGTTCTGGCGCATTTCGGCGTGCCTGTCGCTTCCTTCTGGATTTATGTCGCCCTGGCACTTGTTCCGGTTTGCTTCCTTGTGCTGATTGATTTCAGTCGCTGATCTGCCCCCAAGACAGAACAGCACAAAAACGGCCGATCACATGATGTGACAGGCCGTTTTTTTATGCGCACAGAGACTTTATGCCCGCACTCAGGATACCCGTGATATCAGCCGGCCCCTAACGGTCGGAAAGGGATTTCAGCGTCGGGGCATCTTCGACCTGCCAATGGCAATCCAGACAGGGAAGCGCGCCCGGACGGGCAAAGAAATACCCCTGATAGGCATCAACCCCCAATGATTGCAGAAGGTTTCGCTGCTGGTCGGTTTCCACACCTTCGGCAATCACCTGCAAACCGAAACGATGCGCAATCAGGATCGCGCCTTCGATCACCACACGGGCATTCTCGTCCATTTCAAGGATAAAGGATTTGTCGATCTTGACCGCATCGATCTGAATTTGATGCAGACGCGACAGGGATGAATATCCGGTCCCGAAATCGTCAATGTGAATGCCGATACCCATATCGAACAGATCATCAATTACCCGGGAAATCATCGATCGCTGGCGTTCTTCAAAGATTGATTCGGTAACTTCGAGAATAAGCCGCGTTGGTACCATTCCCGTTTCACTCAGGATTTGCGCCACCATTTCGGTAAATCCGGGTGCCACAAGCTGACGGATCGAGACATTAACAGCGATCTTTGTTTCGTCCGCCCTGTCCGTTGCAGCACAGATTTCCCGACAGGCTGTCCGCATGCACCATTCGCCAATTTCAACGATCAAGGCACTTTCTTCGGCAATCGGGATGAATTCGTCAGGCGGCACGAGGCCAAGCTCATTGCTGTTCCAGCGCAGTAGGGCCTCGTAAGAGACGATCTGGCCATCATCGGCATCGATGACCGGCTGATATTCAAGATAGAACTCACCAATGCCAAGGGCACGACGAAGGGCCTGATTGATGGCAAGGCGGCGTTCCTGTTCGGTCAGAAGCGTTTTGTCATAGTTGCGCACACTGCCACGCCCGGATCGTTTGACCTCGGCCGCAGCAAGGTCGGCCCAATGGATCAGTTCGGAAATCCCCGGGTTTTTGGCCGCAGCAAACGCCACACCGGTGCTGAACCCGACATGAAGCGAATGCCCGCAAATCATGATGGGCTGACTGATTGAAGCACGCGCCTTTTCAATCGTATTTTCAACCAGCCCATGCAGCTCGTCATGCGGAGCTGCAAGCACCATCAGGAATTCATCCCCGCCCCAGCGTCCCACCGCGTGCTGATCATCGACATAAGCCTTTAGACGGTCACTGACAATGCGCAGGACCTCGTCACCGATGGCATGACTAAGCCCGTCATTGATCTGTTTGAAGCGATCAAGATCGATGAACAGAACCGCGTAATCAAGATCGTCGGATGATTGGCGTTTCTGATTGAACCAAGCCGCAATGCCATCGCGGTTCAGAATGCCGGTCAGCGCGTCATGTTCGACCAGATTTCTGAGTTCCTCAGTCCGTTCTTCGACCCGTGCTTCAAGCGTCGCATTCCAGTTTTCCATGATGCGGTTCTTCTGGCGCAAATCTTCGACCAAACCGTCATTTCGATGTTTCAGCACCAGTGACCGGAACAGGACAACGTGATTGTTCCGATGCGTAACCAGCATCACCATCAAAAAGATGATGGTCATGATGGCAAGAACATAGTTGGCATCGGCCATAACCGTAAAAATGATCACCGGCGGAAACAGAAGCGCCGTCAGATAGAGCCGCCCGACCAGAAATATCGGCGCCAGAATCCCCGTGGCACCGCCCGCCAGACCGGCAAACATGATCAATGTCATGAACTGGCTTTCGCCGCGCACGATCGGAATTTCAATAATACCGATCACTGCCCACAAGATGGCCGCCGACAGGACACCAAGCGCATATCGCCGCTGCCAGATATAAAAGGCATCGGCATCGAGTTCCGCGACCTTTGCGCGTTCACGATGATAAAGATACCCGCCCCACAGACGAACAGCGCATAAAAAAGCAAGGATTACAGACCACCAAACGGTGATCGCAACCAGATCCCCCAGCAACCCCAGAATGATCACAAGGCCGCCTGCCGCCGCAAGATTGACAATGATATTTGCCCAGTTGTTGCGATAGGCCAGATCCAGCAGGTCACGGCGGACCTTGCCGGTGATCTCGTCACCGGCTTGTAGTGCAATTTGGGGATCAACAAATCGGCTTGCGATCTTTTTGACCAAACCGGCACATTTTTCCATCTGGTCTGGTTGCCTCTGACATCGTCGCTTGAACTTACAATCCTATAGATAGGTACTATTCAACGACAACGAGAATATCGACAACAACAAAGATCGGATAAATCCGGCCTCCTGATTTGGCCATCAAAAGAACGGGATCAGGGGCTTCAGCCCCCGATCCTGTTCGTTCACATCAGAAAATCAAAATATTTCAAAGACCCGACCGGTCTGAAGACCTTCGACCGATTTGGCATAGCCAAGAGCCGCACGGGCAGCTGGCACCGGATCATGGCCGCGGAAATAGGGGGCGTAGCCTTCCATCGCCTCGGTAATGACGCCGGGGCTGACCGCGTTGATTCGATGTCCCGGCTTCATTTCGATGGCCGCCGACTTCACAAACCCTTCGATTGCGCCATTCACCATGGAGGCCGAACTGCCAAACTCGATCGGGTCCTTGGCCAGAATGCCCGTGGTCAGGGTGAAGGATGCCCGGTCCGCAACATAGTCCCGCCCGATCAGGACCAGATTGATCTGCCCGAACAGTTTATCATCAATCCCGATGCGGTATTTGTCTTCGTCCATGTCGGCGAAATCGCCAAAATGGACCTTGCCGGTGGTTGAAACCACCGCATCCACCGTTCCGACCTTTTCAAACATCGCACGAATGGAAGCCTTGTCTTTCAGGTCGACATTCACATCACCGCTGTTGCGTGACGCGCGGATGATTTCGTGACGCGGCGACAATTCGGCATCAACACCTTTGCCGATAATCCCAGATGCGCCGATCAAAAGAACCTTCATGTCATTCTCCATAGATGAAAACTGCACTGACTGGATGATTTCACAGAACAGTTGGCGCGATAATCTGGATAATCCCGAACCATTCGTTTAGTATTTTAAACAATGAAAGATTATCTCAGCGAAATGCGCAGCTTTGCTGCGGTTATCAAACAGGGCAGTTTCACCGATGCCGCCCGCGCCACCGGCGTGTCCAAGGGCCTGATCAGCCAACATGTCAAACGGCTTGAAGATGCTCTTGGCGCGCAATTGCTGTTTCGGTCGACCCGGAAACTGGAACTGACCGAAATCGGTGCGACCTTTCTGGAATATTGCGAAACGATCACCCAAAGCGCCGATGCCGCGTTCGAGGCGGTCGAAGCCCTGCGCGGGGAGCCGGTCGGCACTGTGCGCATCACGGTTCCCGTGTCGTTTGGCGAAATGTTTTTGCAAGACATCATCGTGGCCTTTCAACAGGCCCACCCACGTATCCAGATCGAAATGGAACTGGAAAACACGTTCCGCGACCTGCAATCAGCCCATATTGATATTGCCATTCGCGCCGGGCTGACCGATGATCCCGATCAGGTCGCCATTCCGCTCGGTCAACTTTCCGAATTGATCTGTGCCAGCCCCGAATACTGGCAAGCCCATCCCAAACCGCAAACGCCGGCCGATCTTGTCCATCACAACTGTCTGGTCAATTTCCAGTATTACAAGGATCGCAAATGGGTGTTCTTTTCCGATGACGGACCAACATCCATCACGGCCGAAGGCAATTTGCGCCTGAACCACTATCCGCTGATCCGCAATGCCACGGTTCAGGGACTGGGCGTTGCGCGTTTGCCGCGATATGTCGCCATGCCTGAAATTCGCGCCGGTCGGATTGAAACAGCCCTTGAAAATTATCGGTCACCTTTGCGGCCGATCTATCTTGTTTATCCCTATCAGGGGAACCTGCCGATCAAGAACCGGCTGATGATCGATTTCATCCGCAACTGGTTTGCCGATCGCCCGGACTTGCTTGAAACCACATCGACATCGCAAAGCGATCAGAACTGATCCGCCAACAGCCGGACATCATCGGGGTTCATGCCATCTTCGCGCATTGATCGCAGCGTCTTTGACTTGTCGCGTTTGGCAAACCGTTTGCCATCAGGACCGGTCAGAAGCCCGTGGTGGTGATATTCCGGAACGTCATAGCCCAGAAGTTCCTGCAACAAACGGTGCAGATGGCTGGCAAAGAACAAATCCTGCCCGCGGGTGACAAGACTGATCCCCTGAAGATGATCATCATGGGTCACGGAAACATGATAGCTGGTTGGTGTATCCTTACGCGCCAGAACCACATCGCCAAAGATTTCCGGGGTTGCGATCTGTCGACCGGCGGCGCGGTCAAACCACACCAGTTCGCGCCCGACACGTTTGATCGCGCCATCCATATCCAGTCGCAGCGCAAAGCTTTCCCCGGCCGCAATCCTGTCTGAACGTTCCTGGGCGGAACAATGACGACATGTCCCGGGATAAAGCGCCCCATCGGGTCCGTGCGGTGCATTGCCGATCCGTTCGATTTCGGCCTGAATGTCCTTGCGGGTACAGAAACAAGGATACAGCAACCCCATTTCCGTCAGGCGATCAAGCACCGCCTGGTAATCGGCGAAATGTTCTGACTGAACACGCACCGGTTCTTCCCATCGCAGGCCAAGCCAGGCCAGGTCTTCAAAAATCGCATGCAGATATTCCGGGCGACAGCGGGTTTGGTCGATATCTTCGATCCGCAAAAGAAAACGGCCATACGGCCCGGCCTGTTTCATTGAAAACAGCGCGGAGGCCGCATGGCCAAGATGCAGATATCCGGTCGGGCTTGGTGCAAATCGGGTGATCGCCGTCATCCTTTGCGCACCCTGCCCTTACCAGCGGTCGCGGTCACCCGCAGCGCGGTCGCGTGCCTGCCCGCCATCGGCGGGGACATGGCGCATCGGGCGTTTGGGTTGGCGCGCACCCTGTTCATCAAACAGGTCCGAAAGCTCGGCAAGCATTGTACCGCCAAGTTCTTCGGGATCATTGATCGTCACGGCACGCCGGTAATAGCGTGTCACGTCATGGCCGATACCAATCGCCAGAAGTTCGACCGGTGATCTTGTTTCGATCCATTCGATCACTTCGCGCAAATGCCGTTCCAGATAATTTCCGGAATTGACCGAAAGCGTCGAATCATCGACCGGCGCACCGTCGGAAATTACCATCAAAATCCGGCGTTGTTCGGAACGACCAAGCAAACGTTCATGAGCCCAAAGCAGTGCTTCGCCGTCGATATTTTCCTTAAGCAGCCCTTCGCGCAGCATCAGACCAAGGTTTTTGCGGGCCCGACGCCACGGCGTATCGGCCGCCTTGTAGATGATGTGGCGCAGGTCGTTCAGACGTCCCGGTTTGGGAGGCTTGCCACTATCGACCCAGCGTTCGCGTGACTGACCACCTTTCCACTGACGGGTGGTGAAACCGAGAATTTCGACTTTCACACCGCACCGCTCAAGCGTGCGTGCCAGAATATCTGCCGACAGGGCGGCAATCGTGATCGGACGCCCCCGCATGGAGCCGGAATTGTCGATCAGAAGGGTCACGACCGTATCGCGGAAATCGGTATCCTGTTCCTGCTTGAACGACAGTGACGTCGACGGTGTTGCCACGATACGGGCAAGCTTGGCCGCATCAAGAATGCCTTCTTCCAGGTCAAAGTCCCAGCCACGGTTCTGCTGCGCCATCAGGCGACGCTGCAACCGGTTGGCAAGACGCGACACCACGTTCTGAAGGTTGGCAAGCTGCTTATCAAGCATCGCGCGCAACCGCGACAATTCAAGATTTTCGCACAGGTCATCGGCGGTTACGACTTCGTCATATTCGCGCGTGAAGGGCTCATAGCCGCGTTCGACCGGTTCGTTTCGACCATCAAATTCCGGCTGTTCGCCCGGTCCGGCAGGCTTTTCTTCCTGCGACATGGCTTCAAGCTGCTGGTCGTCAATATCGCCTTCGCCGGCTTCGGCATCTTCGGACCCGGCTTCCTGTTGCTGGTCACTGCCATCGGGTTCGGAATCGTCATTCTGGCCCTGCTGACCGCCCTGACTTTCCATTTCTTCCTGTTCCGGGTCGTTTTCGCCTTCCTTGTTTTCGTCGTCCTCGCCTTCCTGTTCGGGCGGGGCGTCATCAAGGTCGTCTTCCAGCGACAAATGATCAAGCAAACGGCGCATGCCGCGGGCAAAAGCTTCTTGGTCATCAAGAACATCACGCAGGTCCGAAAGATCAGCCCCGGCGTTTTCTTCGATATGGGTCCGCCACAGATCAATCAGCGGACGAGCACTTTCCGGTGCGCGTTCGCCGGTAAAAATCTCGCGGGCCAGCATGCCGATCGCATCGGCAAACGGTGCATCGTCACGCGATGTCAGACGATGAAAGTTCTTGGCGTGGCAATCCTGTTCGGCATGGTCACGCAGGTTTTTGCGCACCCCGGGGAAATAGCGTGATCCCACGGCCTCGACCCGTGCTGTTTCAAGCGCATCGTAAACAGCCTGAGCCTCGGCTGTTTCGGGCATGCGTTTGGCATGCAGGGCAACGTCGTGGTGGCGCATTTTAAGCGCCCAGCCATCGGCAATGCCGCGCAGGTCTGCGACTTCGTCCTTGGGCAATGCCTGTTTGGGCATGGGCAAACGGACATGTTCGCCATATCCGCCCGGGCGCCCGCCTTTGACAAAGCCGACTTCCAGATCATTGCGCCCGGCAAGCGCGCGAAATGTCGCCGCCGTGCCGCGCAAGAACCCGGAAAGAGCCTCATCATTCTTCATCTTACTACTCGCTTGTGGGACCAGCTCGCCAATCTGCTTTAAGGACACGCCTTAGCGCACCATCACATTGATGGCTTCTTCAGGCAGCTCTTCGCCAAAGCAACGCTGATAATATTCCGCCAGGATCGGGCGTTCGACCTCGTCGCAACGATTAAGGAACGTCACCCGGAACGCATAGGAAATATCACCGAAAATCTTGGCGTTTTCGGCCAGCGTAATCACGGTACGCGGGCTCATGACGGTCGAAATATCGCCAGACACAAATCCCTGACGGGTCAGGTTGGCAAGAGCCACCATTGCTTCGATCTTCTGGCGGCCCTCGGCGGTGTCGAACGCCGGAACCTTGGCGGCAACGATGTTGGTTTCATCGGCAACCGACAGATAGTTCAGTGTGGCGACAATCGACCAGCGGTCCATCTGGGCCTGGTTGATCTGCTGGGTGCCGTGATACAGACCGGTGGTATCGCCAAGACCAACCGTGTTTGACGTTGCAAACAGGCGGAAATGCGAATGCGGATGGATGACCTTGTTCTGATCAAGAAGGGTCAGCTTGCCGTCGACTTCCAGAACACGCTGGATCACGAACATGACGTCCGGGCGACCGGCATCATATTCATCAAACACCATCGCGACCGGGCGTTTGAGCGCCCAGGGCAGAATGCCTTCGCGGAATTCGGTGATCTGTTTGCCATCCCGAAGAACGATTGCGTCCTTGCCGATCAGGTCGATACGGCTGATGTGACTGTCAAGGTTGACGCGCACACACGGCCAGTTCAGACGCGATGCCACCTGTTCGATATGGGTCGATTTGCCCGTACCGTGATACCCCTGGATCATCACACGGCGGTTGTGGGCAAAGCCCGCAAGAATGGCCAGCGTGGTGTCGCGGTCAAAACGATAGGTCGGATCAGCGACCGGCACATGTTCGCTGCCCTGGCTGAATGCCGGGACTTCCATATCAACATCAATCCCGAACGTTTCGCGCACGGAAATGGTGGTATCTGGGGCATCAAGCGGATGTTCTGCCGCCGCACCCGTCGCTTCGTAACCTTGGCTCATAAGTACTCGCGCATTTCTCGGACCGACGCTGGTGACGCGGTCGTTTCGTTAAACTTGCTCATTAATAGCGGTTTAGGCGCATCACTCAAAGGGAAGATGCGCAAAAAATCTCTATTACCGCAAAAGGTTTGCTCGATAAGACATCCCCGATACGCAAACCGCAACCAGATTGACCAGATTTTTTGGAATTATTGCAGCGGAACCTGCCCGCTTACAGGGTCACGCGGGCCTCAAGATCGCGGATATAGCTCATAAGCGAACTATAGGCCGCGCTGATCTTTTTAAAGCGTTCCTCGGCAACCTTGTCACCGCCATTGGCGTCGGGATGGTATTTTTTGGACAGTGCCTTGTACTTGGCCTTGAGCTCGTCCCGGGTGAACGGCCAGCCAAGATCAAGGGTCGCCATCGCCTGTTGCTGTTCGCTGGGCATGCCAAGGGCACCGGCACGGCGCTGGGCATCTTCGCTTTTGCGGCGCTGTTCGGCACGGGCATCGCCGCCCGGACCATGATGGGTCTGCTCACCGTCTTCGTTAAAGAAGCCGAACCCGTCCTTGAATTTGAAATTGAACGGCTTTTTGGAACCGCGAATATGTCCGAACTTCCAGGTCGGGCGCTGCCAGTGGGTATCGCGACGCACGTCGTTTTCGATATCCTCGGCTTTCATGCCTTCATAATAGTTCCAGGATTTGTTGTATTCGCGCACGTGATCAAGGCAGAACTTGTAATAGTCACGCAGCTTGCGATCCTTGGGCGCGCGGAATTCACCATGGCCGTCACAGCCCGGCCAATCACAATCGGGCAGGATCGGTTCATTGTGATACAGCGTCTTGCGCTTGTTGCGGTGTCCTCGGTTCATCTGGGTCTATATGTTCTGAAAATCGATGCACGCAATATCATACGGATCGATTAAATGCGATAAAAGGCTTGAAAAACTGCCATTGCGTGCCAGAACCTGTCACACAGCTCAAATTTTGCACCCGATTGCAAACATCCGCAGAAAACAGAGGCCCTTATCATGCAGGTAGCCAATCAGATCCGTGACATTCTGACCGAACATTTCAGCCCGGTCGAGTTACAGATCATCGACGACTCCTCCAAACATGCCGGTCATTCCGGTGCCGATCCGCGCGGCGAGTCCCATTTTTCGGTCCTGGTGGTGTCTGAAAAATTCGAAGGTCAGAACCGTGTCAATCGTCAACGCCTGGTTTATGGCGCGCTTGACACCCTGCTTAAGGAACGCGTGCATGCGCTGGCCCTGAAAACCATGACGCCCGATGAATACAAGGCGGCGCTTGCCAATAGAACCAATTAAATACAATTCCATATCGTGAAATCAACCTAGACGTTCACCCCGATTAGGCGCAATGCTTGTGACACAAGCCGGTCCGCAAGCATTGCCGGACCGGCACGGATGCCCGCCAATGGCATCTGTTTCAATCGGGAGGACTACGTAATGACTAAACGCCTGCTGATGGCGAGTATTGCGCTTGCCATTTCCGGATCTGCATATGCCCAGGCACCTGCACCGGACAATCTCGAAAAACTTTCAAACTTCCAATCCACCGGCACCACGGAATTCACCGTCATCGAACAGGGCGGCGATTACGCAGAAGGCATCAAAAGGACACTTGAACGTATCAAGCTTCCAGCCGGTTTCAAAATCGGCCTTTATGCCATCGTGCCAGATGCACGCCATATTGCCGTTGGCCCGCAAGGTGTCGTGACATTCGTCGGCACGCGCAAGGACAAGGTCTGGTCCGTCACTGACCGTAACAAGGACAGGGTCGCCGACGAGGTCAAGGACTTTGCCCCGTCGCTTCGTTTCAGCATTCCGAACGGCCCGTGCTTCTCGCCCGACGGGATGCTTTATATCGCCGAACAGAACCGCGTGCTAACCTTCCCGGCGGCCGAGTTCTTTTATGAAAGCCCGGATGTCGCGGCCTTTAATGTTGTCAAACAGGGCGACCTGATCCCGCCATCCGAGGAAAGCTATAACCACACGGCACGCGTCTGCAAAATCGGCCCGGATGGCAAGCTTTACATCTCGTTGGGGCAGCCCTTCAACGTTGCGCCCGCCGACAAGCTTGATCTGTATCGCGAAGTCGGGATTGGCGGCATCATCCGTATCAATACCGATGGATCAGGGCGCGAAGTTTATACCTATGGGGTGCGGAACTCTGTCGGCCATGACTTCCACCCGGAAACCGGTGAACTGTGGTGGACCGATAACCAGGTTGACGGCATGGGTGATGATATCCCGCCCGGTGAAATCAACCGTCAGACGGCCGCCGGCCAGCATTTCGGTCATCCGTGGTATGGCGGTGGCGATGTTCGCACCAATGAATATGCCGGTCAGGAAGTGCCCTATGACGTGGTGATGCCTGCGGTTGAAACCGTGGCCCATGCCGCCGATCTTGGCATGACGTTCTATACGGGCAAGATGTTCCCGGCCAAATACAAGAATGCGATTTTCTCGGCCCAGCACGGGTCCTGGAACCGCACGACACCGGTCGGTGCACGCGTGATGGTGACCTTCATTGATGCCGAAGGAAACGCCAGCACCGAACCATTCGCCGAAGGCTGGATCGACGAGAATGAAGAATATCTTGGTCGTCCGGTCGATGTTGCCCAGTTGCGTGACGGATCGATCATTGTTTCCGATGATCTGGCCGGTGCGCTGTATCGCATCTGGTATGAGGGCAATTGATGCGTATTGTGATGATCGCACTTCTCGGCGGGCTTTTGCCCGCCGGGACCTTGATGGCCCAGGACGCATCCACAGACCTTCAGGACGGGCGCAAGGTTGCGGGCATGTGCCGCACCTGTCACGGACTGGATGGCAAGGCCCGTATTCCGATTGCCCCGCATATTGGCGGCGAACCGGTCGATTATCTGATCAGTCAGCTTCAGGCATTCAAAACCGGCAGCCGCGAACATGAAATGATGACGGTGGTCGCACGCGGATTATCCGATGATCAGATCGGCAAGGTCGCCCTGTGGTTCAATCATTTCACGATCAATGCCACCCTGCCCGCCGGTACGTCCGAAGACGACGCGCCGGAACTGTGTGTCGGGTGTCATGGTGTAAACGGTATTTCCGAGCTTGATGATGCGCCCAATCTGGCCGGGGAAACCAACATCTATATCGAAACGCAGCTTAAGGCATTCCGGACCGGCAAACGGACGCATGATGTCATGACCCCGATTGCCCAGGATCTTGACGAAACCGAAATGCAGGAAGCCGCCGACTGGTATAGCAAGATCACCATCGACATCACCGACCCGGCGCCAAAGTAAGGCCCCGATACCCCGGTAAATGGGATCAGCTTTCCGGACGCAAGGCCGCCGAAACATCCAATCCAACGGTCAGCACCGCCAGTGTCTGACCGTTTTCCGGATCCAGAACAGGGACGGTGATCTGTGACAGGAAAGTACGGGTCGATGCATCAAAGCGGATATCATCAATCAGGGCATGTTCGCGATTGATGCTTTGCGCCATTTGATATTGCGGTTCATCGGACTGATCATAGTCCGACGTCAACCGGTTCATGCCGATCGTCTGGCCATAGATATCAAAAACAAAGGCCTCGGCGACCTGTTCCCCGCTTGCCAGCTGAAAGGCGCGCAGGAATTCCGACAAACTGTTGCCCAATATTTCGCGCGCCCTGTTGCTTGGTTGACCAAGCCTTCCCATGGTTGACCATTCTTCGTCAATCAGACGGCGCTGATCAGCGGGCAACCGCCCGGGACCAAGCGCCCCGCGCACATTGCGGATCAGATCGGGGGACTTTGCCAATTGTCGTACCATCGGCAACTGAACCCGTTCAATCGCATCGCGTTCCCAGGGTTCAAGATGCATCGGACTGGTTTCGCAAAATTCCAGCACCGTATTCAGACGGTTCACAAGGTCGGGGAATTCCGCCACATACCGTTTCGAGAAATAGACAACCAGTGGCGCATAGCGTTCAAACTGGACCTGAAACTGTTCTGCACCGATACCAAGTTCATTGCGCGCAATTTCAAAACTGTGCTTGTCGACAAGCGCGTAATCAACCCGTCCGGCCGCGACCTGTCCAACCAGGGATGCAATCGATGGCACACGAACAAGGTCGCCATATCCCTGCTCGGCCAGCCATTCGGCTTCGTTTGATCCAAGAATGGCACCAATTGTTTCGAACCCGCCGGGTTTGGGCACATTGGCACTGACCGGTTCGGCCGTGCGGCGCGATGGCGATACCCACACCCACTTTTCCAATGCCAGCGGGTTTGACGCCACCGCATATTCATCCATGAATTCACTGATACGCGCCAAAAAGAAGCCATCGGCCTGCCCGTTGCGTACCATTTCCCGATTGCGCTGGCGCGGTGCGACAGCCAGACCATAACCGACACCGATATGATCAAAGGCGCAATCAAGCACCGAAACGGAATAACCGCCAAGCGTCCCGTTGCGAAGTTCCTGATACGGGGGATGAAGGTTGGTTTGCAGGATCAGGAAATTGTCCTGACTGTCATTATCAGGTTGGGCGACCTCGACCAGGCGTGACACGATATCGTTGGCCAAAACCGCCGGGGCAGCAACACCAAGAGCCGCCATCGCGACCAGACCCGCGCCCAGCGCGTGGCGGGCCGCATCGCGCAGCCGACCGTTTCTTCCCTTATTGTTGTTTTTGGTTATTCCAGCACGCCGTAGGATTGTCATGAGTAACCCGCAAAAACACGTGACGGACCGATTTTGTTGATATTGGGCCCGTCAACGGAACTTGCAAGATCGGGCCATTTCCCGGGACGAGGTCGATGCTTGTTGCCACCAGTTCCCGGTAGTTATTTGTCGCCCGTATAGAATTCCGGGGCGATGCGTTTGACCGCAGCACCATCACTACGCCATCCATGACAGGTATTGATCAATGGCATCCGGCGGGCCGGTTTTGATGCGCCGTCATATGACGGGTCGTCCTGTTTTTTGGCTTCAAGTGACTCGCGGGCGAGGATCGGAAACACGGTCTGAAAGGCGGTGGTTGCCACCGGCCCCATCAATTCATTGAGATGGGTACAGCCATGCACGCCGCCGACCCGATCGCGGATCTGTTTGCGCAACCCCGGACCAAGTTTCAAACCGACCAGATTTTCGTAATTCGGGGTGATTGCGTCGCAGCCATGGAACGGCGCGTAATCGGTGACGGCTTCGACAGCACGGATCACCAGATCATCACCAATTGTCACGCGGATCCACATGCCATGCACCGGTTCGCCGGGCGGAATTTCGCCGCGATCATCATTGGTAAAGGCATAGGTTTTGATATCGGTAATGTGACCTTCGATATCCCACAGGCCGTCCTTGCGGCGAAACCCCTTACAGGTGACGGTGCGGGTATGAATATGGTCTCGATCTGCGGGGCGGGACAATGGCATGGGAACTCTCTCCTTTACGTAAACGTAAAGACATTCCCCTATGCGCTGTCAAGCAACAAAGCGTGCCGCAGTGCGACATCCGCGCGGTTTCGGGGCACTGCGCACCCCGAAATCCGCCATGCCGGATCGGCGAATTACGGCGCGATCCGATGCAACTGTGATGGGAAACAATCGTCAGGCGACGCCGTAATCGGACCCGAAAATGAACTTTTCGCGTTCACGAACATCTTCTTCGAGCTGGGCCTTCACCACGTTAAACAGATCGCGGATCGACACCATGCCAATGACCTTGTCCCCGTCAACAACGGGCAAGTGACGATATCGCCGCGCACTCATCAGATCGAGTGCGTTCATTGCGGTATCGTTGGGACCAAGGGTATCGGGATCGGCTGTCATGACCTTGGAAAGTGGCACATTGGCCGCATCAAGCCCCTTGCCCACCACACGGTTCACCAGATCGCGTTCTGTGAAAATTCCGGCAAGCTTGGCCTGATTATCAACAATGATCACGGCCCCGATCTTGCGTTCGGTCATAAGGTTCACGGCATCCATCACGGAATCGGCGGGATTGAGTGTCGCGAGCGATTGCTCCTTGACCACACCTGGAACGATTTTCGTATCCATTCATCTCTCTCTGCAGATTGCTGTTGCCACATGCCCAAACCCGATCGGATCATCTAGTTCTGCATCGCAAGTCATTGCAATGCAACGGGGCCCTCATTTGCAAGTGGCCCTGCAATCCTTTGGGTCAAGACCTTGAACCAAGATTCTAACCCATAAGTGGAGAAACTTAAAACATTTTGCGCGACAAAGGATCAAACGGCATCACCGGTTGGCGATGCCGTTTTGGCGGTTTTATTCCTGATCCTCGGCGGCCAGATCGGTGACTTCGTTCATGCGAACGCGGGTGATCTGGTTGCGGATACGGCGCAGAACTTCGAATTCGAACCCGTGGAACCGGAACTGCTGACCGACATCGGGAATGCGCCGGGTTTCATACAGCAACAGACCGGCAACCGTTGCGGCCTCCTCGTCTGGCAAACGCCAGCCAAACCGTCGGTTCAGGTCGCGGATCGTCACATCACCGCGCACAATCACCGATCCGTCTGCCTGCGGCAGGACACCGACAACCTCGACATCGGTTTCATCGGCAATGTCGCCCACGATTTCTTCAAGAATATCTTCGAGCGACACAACCCCTTCGAACGCACCGTATTCGTCAACGACGATGGCAAAATGTTCGTGCCGTTCCTTGAAGGCTTTGAGTTGGTCGGCAAGGGTTGTTGAATCCGGAATGAACCATGGCTCGGCACTTAGTGCGCGCACATCTGATGCATTGGCGGGCTTTGCACCGCGAACAATCGCCTTAAGAACCTCGCGGGCATGAAGAACACCGACGATATTGTCCGGGTCTTCTTCATAGATCGGAATACGGGTATGCGGACTTGCCAGAACCGTATCCAGAATTTCTTCCATCGGGCGGGTGATATCGATCATCTGCACCTTGCGACGATGAACCATGATTTCCCAGACACCGACATCTTCCAGATCAAGCACGCCATGCAACATGGTGCGTTCGGCATGGTGGTTTCCGACCACGACGTCATCGGCATGCAGTTCGATCGCGCCACGCAATTCGCGTTCGCTGTCCAGTCCCGGACCTTCGCCACTGCCAAACAGGCGCAAGGTTGCCTGCACGATCACCTGAATGCTTTGGGTGACCGGGGCAAAGATCACGACAAGGATGCTCATCGGGCGCGCAACCCGCAAGGCCATGGTATCGGCATGTTGCAGGGCATAGGTCTTAGGCAGGATTTCCGAAAAGATCAGAACAAGGGCGGTCATCACGGCGGTCGCATAAACAACGCCGTTTTCCCCGAACAGTTCGATCATCACCGACGTCGCAAGGGCCGAGGCCAGAATATTGACCATATTGTTGCCCAGCAGGATCGCCCCGATCAGACGTTCCTGATACTGGCGCAGTCTGTTAACGATCCCTGCACGCTGATCACCATCCTGTTCCTTGTGATGCATCACAGGACGTGACGCAGCCGTCAGCGCGGTTTCCGAGCCAGAAAAGAATGCCGATAACATCAGCAGGAAAAAAATCACGATAATCGTGATTGTCATTCAGGGTCGTCTCCAAAGGGTGATCTCAGCCGGACTACTTTGTCCTGTGTTCACCTATAAGGTCAATTGTCGTTAAACAAGTTAACGACATCACAAATTGCAAAAAAGCAATCCCGACGTCCTTTCGCCCGAAAAAGGCGACAAGCCGTCGGGATCGTTATCGTTAGCGGCGGCAGGAACGGGTAATCGCGGCACGCATTTTCTCGACATCCATTGCCTTGGAAGTGAATGCCTTGCCGATACCGCGGGTCATGACAAAGGTGATTTCACCATCGCGGACCTTTTTGTCGCGCGACATGTGACCGATCACCTTGTCGATATCCCAATGCATGCCGGTAACTTCAGAAGCCGCAACCGGAAGCCCGACCGATTTCAGATGGGAAACGATCCGGTCCTTTTCACCGGCCGGGGCCAAGCCCATTGCACCGCAAACGTCATGGGCAATCACCATGCCCATGGCAACGGCTTCGCCATGCAGAAGCTTTTCGCCATAGCCGGTTTCGGCTTCGAAGGCATGACCGAATGTGTGGCCAAGGTTCAAAAGCGCACGTTTGCCGCCTTCGCGTTCGTCTTCTGAAACGATACGTGCTTTTGCCGCACAGCTTTTAATTACGGCCTGTCGGCGTTCTGGGCCGTCCGTCGACAGAACCGCCTGACCGTTTTCTTCAAGCCAGGTGAAAAATTCCGGATCATCAATCAGACCGTATTTGACCACCTCGGCATAGCCCGAACGAAGTTCGCGTGCCGGAAGGCTGTCAAGCACCGCCGTATCAGCCAGCACCAGACGCGGCTGATGAAACGCCCCAACAAGGTTCTTGCCCGATTTGGAATTGATCCCGGTTTTGCCACCAACCGAACTGTCGACCTGCGACAGAAGGGTCGTCGGGATCTGGACGAAATCAAGCCCGCGCAGCAGTGATGCGGCAACATAACCGGCAAGATCACCGACAACACCGCCACCAAGGGCGATGATCAGGGTCGATCGTTCGATCCCCATAGCCAGGATCTGTTCGACGACATCTTCGAACACGGCAAAGCTTTTGGATTTTTCACCCGACGGCACGATGACTTCACGATGCGCAATCCCTGCTCCGTCAAGCGATGTCAGAACCGTTGCCAGATGATGTTTGGCCACCACAGCATCACTGATCACGACAACACCGGCCTTTTTGACGAACGGTGCGAGATATTTGGCGGTATCGGCCAAAAGGTTGCTGCCAACAAGGATGTCATAGCTGCGCGCGCCAAGTTCGACGCGAAGGGTGTCGTGATTGCTCACTCTCAGGTTCCTGTCTTGATAAGTTGACCGTCATCGTCAAAGGATTTCGCCAACAGTTCGAGAACGGCGTCCCGGGTGGCTTCCTTTGAAGATTCATCACAGTCAAAAACAATGTCTGCCCCGGCATAGACCGGGTAACGCGTTTCGATCAGGTTCGCCAGAATCTCGCGCGGGTCGCCGCTATTGAGCAACGGACGGTGGGTCCGGCCACTTGTTCGATGCAGCAGCAATTCAAGATCGGCACGCAGCCAGACAGATATGGATTTTTCAAGAATAAGGTCGCGGGTACGTTCGCGAATAAACGCGCCGCCACCGGTTGCCAACACAATCGGTTCGCCATCAAGCAAACGGGCTATTACACGTTCCTCACCATCGCGAAATGCCTCTTCGCCATACAGCTTGAAGATATCGGCAATCGAGCAGCCGGCGGCTTCTTCGATTTCGCGGTCGGCATCGACAAAATCCAGTTTCAGTTCCTTGGCAACCATCCGGCCGATGCAGCTTTTTCCAGCCCCCATAAGCCCGATGAAAACCAGTGTCCGGCCCTTAAGGCCGTTACGGATTTTGGCGATCACGTCTTCGTGCAAACCCGACTCGGCAATGTTGCTGTCCATGTTCGGTTTGCAGTCCTGTAGTTCAATCGGTTGATATACAAATTACCCAATTCTTTAGGGCAGCTGAACCCCGAACGCAAGCAAACCGCACATGATCGACGACAAAAAACATCCGTCGATTTTGCGTTCTTCGTCATATCGAAGATGTTGACTGCGCATTTTGGCTAATGATGTTGCGGGGCGTTTATTAACCCTCTGTGAGGAACAGCGCCCTATACTGCCTTGAAGTTGCCGGATTGAAATGCCATCCACGCGGTTTGATAACGCCACGGCGCGAAGAAAACCGGTGGGAAAATATCTTTGATGCAGGCTGGTCAGGCGGTCATGAGAACAAATGATCGGCCCTTACTTTCCGTTTCTTGCATCTTTGATTTTCGTGGCCATACTGGTAGCTGCGTCATTTGCTTAAACGCTTCGAAGTCTGGATTAAAATGAGAATCTTATCGCGCATCATCCTGTTGCTGGTCATCGCTGTGATTGTTGGCGGTGCGACGTTCCTTGTGACCTGGGACATTCCGGCACCGACCACCCAAATCGAAGAAACCATCCCGAATTCGAGGTTCAACTAAGATGACGTTGCGTTCCCGCCTGCTGATACAGACCTGTTTACTGGCCATGATGACGGGAACGGGTGTTATCGCCTCTTCTGCGCATGCCCAGACATCGGCCCCTGTGCCGCTGTTTCTCAAACAGGAAGCAGAACGGGACGCAGAACAACGATCTTCTGATCCGGCATCTTCCCCGGACACTGGCACGGTATCCCAGGGCGGTTTTGGTGCCCCGGCAACCGGGACGCAACCATCGCCCTTCCCGTCCGATCCGAACGCGGTTCAGTCACTGTCACTTGGTGCTGTTGATGCCGAGGCGGTCGGGACCCTTGACCGTTCGCGCGGCGGACTGGGCATTGACATGTGGAACGGGGCGACCCGCAAATCCGCGGCCAAGCTGATTTCCGACTTGCCTGCCACACCGGCAACCCATGCTGCACGCGACCTTCAGGTCCGTCTGTTGCTGTCTGCGGCGGCCCTGCCACAAGATTCCAGGGATATCAGCCTGCTTGATGCCCGCGTCGCCAAGCTGATCAATATGGGCGCACTTGACGAGGCGATTGAACTTGTTCGCGCCACTCCACAAGGGGGGCGCGGTGAATTGCTTGCCGAGGCCGAGGTCAATGCTCTGATGATCGGGGCACGTCTTGATGAAGCCTGCGCTGCGATTGAAAGTTATAGCGCAAGCTATGACCAGATGTTCTGGCTTAAAGCGGCGGCGATGTGCGCATTTTATGCCAATGATCCGACCGCTGCTGCGTTTTCGGTCGATCTTGTTCGTGAAATGGACGGGGAAAAGGACGCGACCTTCTTTGGGCTGGTTGCGGCCATTCGAAGCGGCACGGCGGTCAAACCCGACCTTCTTGAAGAATTGCGCCCGATCGATCTGGCCCTTCTGGCAATTGCCAAACAGGCCATCCCGACCAGCCAGCTTGAATCAGGTAACCCGACGGCCATCATCGGCATTGCCAATGCCGATGCCACCCCGACCGATGTTCGCCTTGAAGCCGCGCGCAAGGCCGAAAGCCTCGGTTTGATTGATGCAGCCAAACTTGGCGAAATCTATGGTTCGGTCAGTTTCGATGCCGGTGCGCTTGAAAATGCCCTTGATGATGCCCCCGAAGGCATCCAGGCGCGGCAATATGCCAAACTCTATCAGGCTGCGGCCCAAAGTGACGTGCCTGCGGCACGCGCCGAAATTCTTGCCGCCCTGTATGACACCGCCCAGATCGAAGGCGATTTCATGCAGGCCGCCCGACTGAGCGCACCATTGCTGGCTGACATTCCGGTCAATGGTGATTTTTCATGGTTTGCGGTCGCCGCACTTAAGGCATCCTTGGCGGCAAACAGCCTGGAACGCGCTGCCAACTGGCTTTCTGTGGCGAAAAATGGTGCCAATCCGGGCAATGACATCGCATCGCGGCTTAGCATGCTTTATCCGGTTCTTGCCATTTCCAGACTTGAAGAAACCGGGGCCATCCCCGCATCGGAACAGGTTTCCCAAGCAGAATCCAACGCGCCATTCGGCCTTGACGCCACCGGGTCCAACCCGCAGATGACCACCCAAAGCTTTGGTCTGGGCGGTGCGGTTGCACCTGCAAGTTCGATGGCATCGGCAACCGTGATGCCCAATTCGACGTCCCCCGAAGACATTCAGAAGGCAACCGATCGGGCTGCTGCCCTTGCCCGTCACCGGGCACGAATGGTCGAATGGCAGGAAATGCAGGCCGCGCGCGGTGATCAGGCCGCGGCAAAACGCTATGCCGAACTGGTTTACACCCTGTTTGAAGGCTTCGGGATCGAAGTTCCCGCCGGGCTTTGGGACAGTCTTCTGAGTGCGCCCTATGCCGAGGACCGCCTGACGATCAGCAGTGCGGTTGCCCATAATCTGGCGGCCTCAGCAAGCGCACAGCACAAGGCCAAAACCGTCGCCATGGCCATTCAGGCACAGCAAATTGCCAATGCCCCGAATGCCGATCCCAAGGTTCTGGCAGATACGGTTGCCGCCCTTGAAATGGTTGGACTGCATAGTGATGCCCAGCATCTTGCGACTGAACTGTTGCTGTCATTTGATCAGTAATGGAACCCGGCCATGGCCAAGGCACCGACAAGTTCGCTGATATCAGCCTTTCTTGAAATGATGGCAGCAGAGCGTGGCGCCAGTGCGCACACGCTTGATGCCTATCGCCGTGATCTTGAAGATTACGCAGCATCACTGTCGGCGGGAAAATCCGATCCTGTCCGCGCAAGTGATGCGGATGTACGGCGTTATATGTCCCAACTCGGCGCGGCCGGGCTTGCCCCGCGGACACAGGCACGGCGTCTGTCGGCCGTACGCCAGTTTCACAAATTCCTGTATTCGGACGGGTATCGCAATGACGACCCGTCATCAAATATCGAAAGCCCGCAACAGGGCCAGACATTGCCCAAATTCCTGTCGATTGACGAAATCGACCGCCTGATTGCCACCGCATCTGATCATCCGGGCATCAAGGGCAAGCGTCTTCTGGCGATGGTGGAACTGATGTATGCGACAGGCATGCGTGTTTCCGAACTGGTCGAACTGCCCTTTGCCGCTGCGGCCCGCGATCCGCGGATGCTGGTTGTCCGGGGCAAGGGCAGCAAGGAACGGCTTGTACCGCTGTCTGATCCGGCGCGCGATGCGCTGCGCGATTATCTTGATGTGCGCGATGCCTTCATTCCATCAGACAAATCAACCGGCCATGCCGACCGGCCCGGGCAATCCTCATACTTATTTCCATCGCGCGGTAAAACCGGGCATCTCACGCGTCAGATGTTTCTGAAAATGATCAAGGATCTGGCGATTGAAGCCGGAATTGCGCCGTCACGTGTATCGCCGCACGTGTTGCGCCATTCCTTTGCCAGCCATCTTCTGGCCAACGGGGCCGATTTGCGGTCCCTGCAAAAGATGCTGGGCCATTCCGATATTTCGACAACACAGATTTACACCCATGTTCTCGAGTCCCGGCTTCGCGGGCTGGTGCAGGAACATCATCCGCTTGCGCGCGTCAATGCGACCTGATCCGGGGTCGGAATCACCTGATTTGTCTAATACCTTTGCATAGGCAAAAGTCGATTATTTGACAAAAAAACGGACGTTTTCTGCGGATGTCACATATTCGTAATCTAACTGTCATCAAGTTGTTGTCGAACCTGAGCTACGAGCATGATCAAATATTAATGTGACTCCTTCAATCCGGGAATTCAGGCCATTTTTGAAGATCGGGGAACTGCATTGGCGTTTGATGCAGAAGATGAATTGATATCGGATCGACCCAAGACCAAACCGGTCATGCTGCGCAACTGGCAGCAGGTCGTTGAAAAAGTCGACTTTGCGTTCCAGCCCATTGTCAGCCCGCATACGGGTCATGTTTTCGGATATGAGGCATTGTTGCGCCGCTGGGAGGATGCCGGTTTTCCATCCATTCAGGCCCTGTTTGATACCGCGTGGGATACCGGAAACCTGCACAGTGTCGATATGTTGCTGCGTGCCAAGGCCATTCAGAAATTCGCACGCATGCCTGACGCAAAACGTCTGAAGCTGTTTTACAATTTCGACAATCGCGTCGTAAAAACCGAAGATTACCAACCCGGCCAGACGGCTGCACTTCTGGCCGATGCCGGTCTTGAACGCGATACGATCTTTCTTGAGATTTCCGAACGCCACGAAATCAGCAATGCCGCCTATCTCAAGGATATTCTGGTGCGCTATCGCAGTCAGGGGTTCAAGATCGCCATTGACGATTACGGCAGCGGCTTTGCCCAATTGCGCGCGCTCTATGAATGCGAACCGGATATCATCAAGATCGACCGGTTCTTTATCGACGGCATTGATCGCGACCGGCGCAAGGAACTGTTTGTCACCCAGATCACGGCCTTTGCCCATATGATCGCAGCCCAGGTCGTTGCCGAAGGCGTTGAAACCCGCGAAGAATTCCTGTGCTGCCGGCGGCTTGGCTGTGATCTGGTACAGGGCTTCTTTATCGCCCGTCCGTCGACCGATCTTCCCGACCGCACCGATCTGGTTCAGGTCGCAGCCGACATCGCGGCCGATACCCGCCGCCAGTCTGATCGCGACGATGATGTTGTGCGATCCTATCTTCTTGATACGCCAGCCATCCCCAGTGACATCAACCCGGTCGATATCCTGACCTATTTTCAGCAGAACCCCGACATCACCCTAGTTCCGGTGGTCAATCAGGATGGCGAACCGATGGGGGTTGTGCGCGATTCCGAATTCAAGGCTTTCATCTATACCCCGTTCGGGCGCGAGTTGCTGCAAAACCCGGCCAATCGCGCCAATATCAAACGGTTTCTGCGCCGCTGTCCGGTTGCCGACATTCGCACCAGCCTGTCAGAACTTCTGGAAACCTTTGTTGCGACCAATGCGCTTGATGGTGTGATCCTGACGGAAAATGGCCGCTATCTCGGTGTGCTGGATCAAAGTGCGCTGTTGCGCGCGGTCAATGAACGCAACACCCTGAATGCGCGCGATGAAAACCCGCTTACCCGTTTGCCCGGCAACAGCGCGATTTACCGCTATGCCGCCCATGCCCTGTCACAGCCGCGCAAACGGCGATTTGCCGTCTATTTCGATTTTGACAATTTCAAACCGTTCAATGACCGCTATGGATTCCGCCAAGGGGACCGCGCGATCCTTTTGTTCAAGGATATCCTGGGCAAGGTGCTTAGTCAGAATGACTGGTTTGTCGGCCATATTGGCGGCGATGATTTCTTTGCCTATGTCCAGTCGATCGATTTCGAAGTCGCGGTCGAAGCCGTCCAGCGTGCCCAGGCCATGTTCGATGCCCAGATCAAAAGTTTCTATGACCAGGAAACCCGAGATCGCGGATATCTGATCGGCAAGGGGCGCGACAATAATGTCACCCGGTTTGATCTTATGAGTGTCAGTGCCGCCCTTGTGCGCATTCCCCCGGAACGCACCGACATCACCCTTGATCACATTTCGGTCGAGGCCGCAAAGCTTAAGGCGATTGCAAAAAACAGCGAAAACCGCTTTGCCAGCGGCATTTATGACGCCCCCTGCGCCCCCATTCCGGTCAGCGGGAAATAAGCCGCAATCCCCAACCGGCCACATTCCCGGTTGGCATTACAATCCAACTACAAATTAACGCTTCAATTTATCAGATTGATGGGTAATATTCCGATCAAAGAAGACAACATCAACGATACTGAACGAGCATTCCGCATCAATGGTCAGCGTTTCCTCATCCTCTGATCTGCAAACGGCAATTCCGGTCCGTCCGACCAGTCCGATTGTACAACGTCAGCAGTCCGAACAGGAACTTCAGCAACAGAATCAAGCTGTTGAACGCACAAGCCGTGCGGCTTTGACATCGGATCAGGAAATTGACCGTGCCGTTCAGGCCTATGAGCGCGACCGCAACGAACAGCAACGGTTCGTCAAGGAAGGCGCACAGGACACCGTCCTTGAGAACTATATCGACCAATTCGATCCGTCGGGTTACGGCAAAAGCGGTTCAGCAAATTCCGCCAGTGCCAACAACGCGGCCGGACGTGGTCAATATATCAATATTCTTGCCTGACCGGGCTTGGCCCATCGGGCCCTATTCGATCAGTCCGACGGCCCGTTTCCAGCCATCCCAATCCCAGATCATTTCAGCAAGCCGGTCATAACCGGCCTTGTCCGGGTGATAGCCATCCCCGCGACGCAGGGCACGCTGCCAGGTTTCGTCTTCAAGTGTTCGTTGGAACAGATCAAGATAGGGCACATCAAACCCGCGCGCGGTTTCCAGATAAATCTGGTTCAGACCTTCAAGACGTTCATTGATTTCCTGGCTTGATTTGCTGCCATTGATCACGGCCTGCGGACCGATCCACAAAGTCGGGGCAAGCTCGGCTGCGGCACCGATGATTTCGGCAGCATTCCCAGCAGATTTCGCCGGTGAAACCCGCATCGTGGTTTCTTCGCCGCGATCTTCGGCATGATTGGCATCATTGACACCAAAGCTGAACATCAGAACTGTCGGGAATTCGGGCACCATGCGAAGCTCGGCCTCGAACTTCCAGCGCGCCTTTAGGCCATCGGTGGTTTCCGCACGAATGCCAAGATTATAGATCGTGACTTCGCGTTTGGCCTCGTCAAGCAACCGACGGCCAAGACGCATCGGCCAGCCGCCCTTTTCCCCGTCGCGCACACCATTGACCAGACTGTCTCCAAAACAGCAAATGCGATGTCCGATTGCGCCTGTGCTCATTGCGTCTCCTGTTCGCCAGCTTTGGAAAGACTGGCAAGATATGCCATCAAGTCGTCCGGACCGGGCGCAAAACCATGATCAAGCCAATAATTTTCGGCCTGTTTCAAAAGGTCGCCGATCCGGGGTCCCGCCGGGGCAAGCCCGGCGGCAAGAATGTCGCGCCCTTGTATCGGCAATTTTACCGGCTGCCAATTTGTTGCCGCATCAATCAGGCTTTTCCATTCTTCGTTTTCCTGACGCGAACAACGTGGTGGCACGGATGCGCGCGTACTCCAAGCCAGCAACACCGCATCCCGAAATGCATCCGCACCGATGCGATAAAGATCGCGGCGAATGTCATCATCCGACATGTTCGGATCAATCAGCGGCGCATGGGAAACCATCGCCGCAAACCGTTCCGTTTGTTCGTTGGACAGACGCAAGGCGCGGGCAAGCTGTTCGGCGGCTTCAAGATTGTCATCCGCACCATTGTCACCCGTGACGAACAGGGACGCCAAGCGGCGCAAAGGATCGGGACGAATGGCCGGTACAGCAAGTGCCGTACTGTCAAGCCATTGCATGATCCGCAAACAGTCGGTGCGGGCAAGTTGCGGCAAGATCGTCGGCAAGATGCCAAAACCGATCATGTCGCCAACCGTGCCGGCCGGGCTTTTGGCGCGCAGCAGTTTGAACAATTCATCGCGGATGCGTTCCGCCGAAATATCAAGCAGTCCCTGCGCGCCCTTGCGACAGGCTTCTGCCCCTACCGGATCGATCGGGGGCCGCCCGAACCATGCCTGAAACCGGAAAAAGCGCAAAATACGCAGATAATCCTCGGCGATGCGGTTTTCGGCAACGCCGATAAAGCGTACCCGCCCTTCGCGCAGGTCGGTTTCCCCGTCAAACGGGTCATAAACCGTGCCGTCCGGGTCGCAGTAGATGGCGTTAAAGGTAAAATCGCGCCGCTTGGCATCGGCAAACCAGCTGTCGGTAAAGGCGACCTCGGCGTGGCGGCCATTGGTTTCGACATCGACCCGCAATGTGGTGATTTCATAGGAACCGGCATCGGTGATCGCGGTAATTGTCCCATGTTTGAGCCCGGTCGGAACAACCCGGATGCCGTCCTTTTCAAGGGCGATCACGGTTTCTTCGGGTTTAAGGTCACAGGCGATATCAACGTCATGCAAATCACGTTTGAGCAACGCATCGCGGACAATTCCGCCGACATAGCGCGCCTGACCGCCATGCTGGGCGATGGCGTCAAAAACGCGGGCAGTATCATCGGCAACCATGATCCCGTATGGCTGCAATCTTCCGGTTGGTTCAAGTGCCGTCATCGCACGTTTGGGCTTTCACCGTTTACGGAGTGTAATCTGAAATAAGGGCAGACGGTTGTCTGTCAGACAGGTGTTATTTTTTCGGCTCGAAATAGCCGGGTTCGACAACACCGTCGCGCAATACCGGGGCATGATAAATGGAATCGGGTGGCGCACCAGTCCCCAATGCGGTGAAAATCAAAATCGCCGCCGTCAAGGCGACCCCGGCCCCGAACAGCAAAAGCCACGGGCCCTTGTTCCAGGGCGGAATGATATCGTGGCCTTCACGGATGGCCTTTGCGCGCGCCCATTTCAGCCACAGCCCGTAAATCACAAAGGGCAGGATCAATGGCAGGCCGATCTGGATGATTTGTCGCAACATGTTATTTCGTCCCGAACACTTGGCGTTGGTCGCTTGGCTTATAATTGCACGCTTGGTGCGTTGGCACGGATCACTTCACTGAAATTCACCAGCATCCCGGCGGTCGCCCCCCAGATGTAATATTCCCGATACGGGATTGCAAAATACCGTCGGCGCGTGCCTTCAAACGTGACGGTCTGCAATTTCTGATTTCTGGGATTGAGGATGAATTCAAGGGGTACTTCGAACACTTCGGCCACTTCATGATCATCCGGCGTCAGATCAAAAGGCGGCGTCACCAGTCCGATCACCGGAGTCACCTGATAGCCGGTCACCGTATAGTAATCGTCAATACGACCGATCAGATCGATATGGCGGCGTGCCAGACCAATTTCTTCTTCGGTTTCGCGAAGGGCCGTTTCTTCAAGAGTTGCGTCTTCCTGTTCCTGACGTCCGCCGGGAAAACTGATCTGGCCGGCATGATCACTAAGATGGTCGGTGCGTCTGGTCAGGATTACCTGCAAACCGGCATCGCGTTTGACCAGCGGCACCAAAACAGCAGCCGGGCGCGACACCAGTTCGCCTTCGGCAAAGGCACGCGCACGTGATTTCGATCCGGGATAATCCACGGCATGATCACCGCGCCGTTGCAGAATGTCGGTCTGTGGGGCCCTGAGGGCAGCTATGATATCATCCGGGTTCATTCAACCGTCTCCATCCGGCCAATTTCGAAGAACTGACCATGACTGTAAACACCGATACGTACCATATTACTGTCGGGATCTTTAATTTCATCAGCCAGTTCAACCAGTTGATAAAATACCGCGCGGTTCAGGCGCGCTTCAAGTCCGCGTTCCAGCCCGATATAGGGCGACGGTTCACCGGTTTCAGGATCATGTTCAACGCGTAACGGATGATCCGCGTCCAGATCGACCCACTGGTCGATATTGGTGCGAAAACGGATGACCTGATCGGTGCCGTTGCCATCATTTTGCAACTCGACCGCGATAAAGGCGACATCTTCGACGTCGATCCGGGCCATTTCGGCCGGGGTGACCAGCCAATGGCCGCCTTCATCGTCACGTTGCAACACAGATGAAAAAAGTTTCACCAGTTCAATTCGACCAATCGGACCACCTTGATAGAACCAGGTTCCATCCCGACCTATAGACATAGGAATATCGCCGCAGATTTGCGGATGTCGGCCGTTACCAGGTTTACCCCCGCGCAGGCGCGACCACAATTTTTCGGCGAGATCGATGGTTTGTTGGTTATCAGTCATGCTGTACAGTTGATCCCGAGCCAGACGTGTTCCCGTAAGGTTTATGTGATCCCATCTGCGTTCTTCGATCTGCTGACATCCACGCTGCAACAAAGGAAGCAAAGTTTCGCATCATGACAAACGCGCCACGTTTCCCCGAAGAAATGGGTTTTTCCCAAGATAGCAGTCTGGAACGCGACGCCGCTCGCCTGGACGAATGCGTCGCGCGGCTGGCCGAAGCCCGCAAAATGGTTTCATCCATTATATTTGGGCAGAATGACGCCGTAGAGCAAACACTTATCGGCATTTTATCAGGTGGCCATGTCCTGATGGTCGGTGCGCCGGGGCTTGGCAAATCATTGCTGGCCCACACATTGGGCAAGGTTCTGGGGCTTCTGGACAAACGTGTTCAGTTCACCCCGGATTTGATGCCGGCCGATATTCTGGGTTCCGAAGTCCTTGAAGAAGGGGCCGACGGCAAACGTGCCTTCCGCTTTATCAAGGGACCGGTATTTTGCCAGTTGCTTCTGGCCGATGAAATCAACCGTGCCAGCCCGCGCACCCAGTCCGCCCTGTTGCAGGCGATGCAGGAACGCGAAGTATCGGTTGCCGGATACAGTCACAAGCTTCCCGAACCGTTCCACGTGGTCGCAACCCAGAACCCGCTTGAACAGGAAGGCACATATCCGCTGCCCGAAGCACAACTTGACCGCTTCCTGCTTGAAGTGCGGCTGGGATATCCGAATGCGGATGAAGAACGCAAAATCGTGACCGAGACCACCGGACGCTATCCCACCCGCCCGCGGCAGGTTCTTCAGGCCGACGATCTGGTCGAGGCACAGGATTTTGTCCGCCGCTTGCCGATGCCCGACCGGGTACTTGATACCATCATCGCGCTGTGTCGCGAATGCCGCCCCGAAAGCACATCGATTGCCGATATTCGCGACAATGTCGCCTGGGGTCCGGGCACACGTGCGGCACAGGCGCTTTCGCTGGCATGTCGGGCACGTGCGATGCTGTTTGGCCGGTTTGCACCGTCACTCGAAGATATCGAAGAACTGGCCGTCCCGGTCCTGCGTCATCGATTTGGCCTGACCTATGGGGCCCGTGCCGAAGGCTTCACCGCCAAGGGCCTGATTACCGATGCGCTTGCCCACTTGCAGGAGAAACCATAATTGGCCGTCACTGCCGTGCATGATCATGTTGCTGCCGCACGTTCACTTGCCGCCCGGCTGCCCCAGCTGATTGATGAGTCGCGTCGCACTGCCATCAGTTTGCGCAGCGGCCTGCACGGCAATCGCAAAGTCGGCCCGGGCAGTGATTTCTGGCAATTCCGGCCCTATGTCCCCGGTGACCCGACCAACCAGATCGACTGGCGGCGATCCGCACGCAGCGATCATACCTTTATCCGCCAGACCGAATGGCAGGCCAGCCACAATTACTGGATCTGGCCGGTTTTATCGCCATCCATGTACTGGTCATCAAGTGACAAGATCCCCAGCAAAGCCGAACGTACCCTGATCATTTCGATCGCCCTGGCAGACCTTCTGATTCGCAATGGCGAAACCGTTGGCACATTTGATGGCGAACGCACCCGCATCACATCGGCCGAACATCTTGAAAAACTTGCCCATGCGATGCTGGCAACCCCGCACAGTATTGCCGAACAGGGCGGAACCATTCATGCCGGTCGCAAACATTCAATCCTGTTGCTTGGTGATTTTCTGGAATTTTCCGATCAGGGGGAAAAAACCGGCAATGTGATCCGCCGTCTGGGCCAGTACCAGAATGACGGTGCCTTGGTCCAAATTCTTGATCCGGCCGAAATATCCCCGCCATTTCGCGGGCGGATCAATCTGTTTGATACCGAAGATCAGATGATCTATCGCAGCGAACGTTTTGAAGACATCGCCGATGGCTTCAGACAACGGGCGCAAAAATGGCGGGCGTCGGTGCGCGATGCGGCACGCCACAATGACTGGCTTTATGACCGGCATGTCACATCGGAAAGTGCAAGCCCGACATTGCTTGCGCTGTATCAGCATCTTAGCGAACGGCAAAATCAAAGCGGATCGAACGGCCGGGGACGCCCGACCCTGCATCGCCATAACCAGCAGGAGACGTCATGAGCCTTGCGGCCATCACATTCCTGCATCCGGCGATGCTGGCGGGCCTTATGGTTTTGCCGATTGTCTGGCTTTTGATCCGGTCGGCCCCGCGCGCGCCCAAAAATGTGATCTTTCCGGCCGCACGTCTGTTGCGCGGCCTTAAAAGCCAGCGCCGTGACATTCAGCGCGCACCGATCTGGCAGACCATTTTACGCTGTATCATTCTGACCTTGCTGATTGTTGCAGCCGCCCGCCCGGTCATGAACCGCAATGACTTTGCCGCCAATGACGGGGCCATTCTGATCATTGCCGATAACGGTTGGGAAAGTGCCGCGAACTGGACGCAATACCGCACCGCCCTGCAACAGATTGCCAATCAGGCCCGGTTTGATTTGCAGACCGTCTATCTGGCGCAAACCGCCACCGAGGCCGCCGGGGCATCCACCTGGAAATTGCCGGAAATTGTCGGACCGATATCGTCACAAGGAACGGAAAACCTGATTGACCGGCTGCATCCGCGCCCTTGGAATTCCGATTATGCCGCCCTGTCGGACCTGATTTCCGAAAATCCTGAAATGACCAATGCCATCGGCAGTATTTTGTGGCTGACCGATAATATGAACAGCCCGGGCAAAGCCGACATTGCCAGGGAACTTCTTGATGTTGCGCCAATCACCGTCATTTCACCGCCGCGCACTGACCGGATCGCCATTCGGGCTTTGACCCGGTCGCGCACCGGAATGGTTGCAACCATCGCCCATGATCGCAGCGATACCCCGCGTGTGGTCAATCTTCTGGCGCGCGGGGATCGGGGAACGGTTCTTTTGCGCCACAGTGCGGAGCTTGCCGCGAATACCGATCAAAGCGACATTGCGATCTTTTTGCCAAGCGACATCGCCAATGCCATTCAGGCAGTCGGCATCGAAGGCATTGAAAGTGCCGCGACCATGTATCAGACCGGGGCACGATGGCAACAACGGCGGGTTGGTGTGATTGTCAGTTCGGGCGACAGTCCCGGCGTATTGTCCGATCAGTATTTCTTCCTTGATCGGGCCTTGTCGCCCTATGCCGATGTTACATATGCCCCGCTTGGCCAGTTGCTTGAACAGAAGGTCGATATTCTGGTGGCAACCGGGCCGATTTCGGGTCTTGGCAGCCAGTTTGAAACCCTTGAACGCTGGGTCAATGACGGGGGGATGCTGGTGCGCTTTGCCGGTGACAGTTCCACTGAAATCGGCAATGAATTCCTTCCGGTGACCTTGCGGCTGGGCAACCGTGATTTTGGCGGGTCGATGTCGTGGGAAAAACCCAAACGGCTGCTTGATTTCCCCGATAACAGCCCGTTTTACGGCATCACCATTCCAAGCGACATCACGGTCAACCGTCAGCTTCTTGCCGAACCGGACCCCGATATCCTTGGCAAAACATGGGCCCGCCTGACAGACGGAACCCCGTTGATCACCAGTGCAGCACGCAATTCGGGCCGGGTGGTTCTGTTTCATGTAACGCCATGGGCGGACTGGTCGAACCTTCCGATGTCGGGGCTGTTTGTTGAACTTTGGCAAAAGATCCTGCCGCTTGCCAGTCCAAGCAACCGGAACGATGCGGAGCTGAGCACAAGCCTTCCGCCGCAATCGGTTCTGGACGGGTTCGGGCAAACCCATCAGCCTGATGCGCTGGTTTTACCGGTGCGCTCACCACTGCCAGTACCCAATCCCCGTCATCCGCCGGGCATCTATGGGGAAAACGGACAGGCCGTTGCGCTTAACCTTGGCCCGTCATTGACCAATATCGCCGATACCGTGGTTTGGCCATCCGGGGTCACCACGCGCAAGATCACAAGTCAGGATCAGGTCGACCTTGCGGCATTGTGCCTGTTGGGGGCACTTTTGCTGTTGCTGGCTGATGCGTTGATCCTGCTTGCCCTTCATCATCTAAGCTTGCGCCGGAACAGCAAACGCAATGCATTTACCACCATCTTGCTGGTCGTCGGGATTTCCGGTGTTGCAACTGCCATGCTTCTGGCAACAACCGGGACCGGGCATGCGGCATCGGTTCAGGAAGCCGCCCTGCAACCGCGGCTTGCCTATCTCAAGACCGGTGTTGCCCCGGTCGATCGGCTTAGCCTTGCGGGGATGACCGGCCTTACGGAATATTTGCGCCGGCGCAGTGCCGCGGACCTTAACACGGTGGACGGGGTTGATCCGGAAACCGACGAGCTCAGTTTCTATCCGCTGATCTATTGGCCGCTTGTTGATGGACAGGCCGCGTTTTCCGAACGCGCGCGCGAACGGTTGAACCGCTATCTGAATAATGGTGGCATGATCCTGATCGACAGCCGTGACCGCGAAGTTCAGCCCGCCCGTCTGCGACGCTTGCTGGCCGGGTTGGAAGTTCCGCTTCTTGATCGGGCGCCGGGCGACCATATCCTGTTTCGCAGTTTCTATTTGCTCGATCATGCCTATGGCCGGTTTTCAGCGCCGTTATGGCTTGATGCGCGGCCCAATCAGCGCCTGGACGGGGTGGCGTCGGTATTGTTTGGCGGCAATGACTGGGCATCGGCCTGGATGATCCCGGAAGGCCGCGATGAAATCCGCACCGAAGACATCGCCCCGCGCCAGCGCGAACTGGCCGTGCGTTTTGGCATCAATCTTGTGATGTATGCGCTGACGGGCAGTTACAAGGGCGATCAGGTTCACCTGCCCGCCATCCTTGAAAGGCTTGGCCGATGAAACAGGGATGGCAGAATTTCCAGATTGCACCGTTGCTTGACGTCACCCTGCTGCAAGGTCTGGCATTGCTGTGTCTGGCGGCAATCATTCTATTTACCCTGTTGCGGTTGCGCGGCACGGTTTGGCGGGCCATTGTGATGGTTCTGGTGTTGCTGGCATTGCTTGCACCGCAATTTACCGACCGCGAAAGCGAAAAGCTTAGCGACATTATACTGGTTCTGGTCGACAGAACCGCCAGTCAGCGCATCGCAAACCGCGCGGCACAAACCGATGCCGCCATCGCCGAAATCAGGAACCGTTTCGCAGATGACCCGTCGGTCGAACTGCGCATCGAAGAAATCAGCGGTGAAACCGACACCCGGATGTTTGCCGTTCTCGACCGGCTTTTGGGCGGCATTCCGCGTGAACGTCTTGGCGGGGTGATGATGATCACCGACGGTCAGGTCCATGATGTCCCGACCCGTCTTGACCTTGGCGCGCCGTTGCATGTCCTGATCAGCGGGGCGCGCGATGAACGCGACCGGCGTCTGGTCATTCGCCAAAGTGCCGATTACGGCATTGTTGGCAAACAGGCCGAATTCATGATTGAGGCCATTGACCATGACCTTCCGCCGGGAACGGCAATTCCGGTTCGGATGCTTCTGGAAGACGGCACCGAAGACGAAATTCTTCTTCCGGCCAATGAACAAAGCCGGGTCAGCATTCCGGTACCGCATGCCGGTTCGGTTCTGGCAGAATTGCGCATGGAAGATGCCCACGAAGAAACCGACAAAAGCAACAATCGCCTGATCCTGGAAACCACCGGCGTGCGTGACCGGTTACGGGTGTTGTTGCTGTCGGGCGAACCCCATCCGGGGGAACGTGCATGGCGCAATCTATTGCGCGCGGACCCAGGTGTTGATCTTGTGCATTTCACCATTTTGCGCCCCCCTGAAAAGGGCGATGACACCCCGATCAATGAACTTGCCCTGATCCCGTTTCCGATCCGTGACCTGTTTGAAGTCCGTCTGCGGCAATTTGATCTGATCATTTTTGACCGTTATCAGATGCGTGGTGTTTTACCGCCCCACTATCTTGAAAAGGTGGTGGATTACGTCCGTTGGGGCGGGGCGGCACTGGTTGTTGCCGGCCCCGAATATATCGGCCCGGATGGCCTTTCAAGCACAGCGCTTGACAAGCTGATGCCTGCCGAGGCAACCGGACGGATCGTTGAACAACCCTTTGTCCCGCGCGTCAATGCGGCCGGCCGGTTGCATCCGGTAACTGCCGCGATTGCCGGGTCGCCGACCACGCCCCCCAAATGGGGCCGCTGGTATCGTCAGATCGAAACCCGGGTGTCGGACCCCGATGCTATGACCCTTTTGACCGGGACCGATGAAATGCCGCTTTTGACCTTGCAACGGGTCGAAGAAGGCCGGGTCGCGATGCTGAGTACCGATCAGATGTGGTTGTGGCAGCGCGGGCATGACGGGGGCGGACCGGTGGCCGAACTTTTGCGCCGCCTGTCCCACTGGCTGATGAAGGAGCCCGCCCTTGATGAAAACACCGTCACCACAACGCGTAGCCCGGATGGCGAAAGCCTTATTCTGAACTGGCGTAAAATCGGTGCGGCACCGGAAATGGCCAATGTCATCAACCCGGAAACAGGTGAACAGATCAATGCCCGGTTCGAACAGCTTCCCGATCAGTCATGGCAGGCAACGGTTCCAATTGCCGAACGCGGTCTGATCCGGGTGGGGGTACGCGACCGCAATGACCGGCGGCAAACCGCCTTGCATGTTGACCGCGATGTTCTGACACCTGAAACCCAGAACACCAATTCAACACCGGAACTTCTGGCCGATATTGTCGCGGCGAATGACGGCTTTATCGGTCGGATCGAAGACGGCCTTCCTGATTTCCGCCAGGTGCCCGATGACCGTGTCCGGCATGGCAGCAACTGGGCCGGATTTGTTGAAACCGACAGCTACAAAACCGTCATTGGCGGCATCACCAATATGTTGCCGCTGCCTGTAATCGCGCTTTTGATCGGGGGGATTTGTCTGTTGGGATGGCGGGTCGAAAGCAACTAGGCCGCCGGTCGCCACATCTGATCGCACGATCACGTATCGCAATGTGACAATTCAATACGTGCCTTCCGGCCCCGGTCACGGACCGCACTGATTGCAATGCCCTGCCCCCGACGCACAGATGATTGCCATGTTGCACGCCTTCTGATCCGTTGCTTGCCCGTGTTTACAGGCCTGCTTCCGTTACGGTGCGGGACGTTGACGGCCGCGGCCCTGTTTATATTCGTGACAGGCGGCCTGATGGAAATTGCACAAGCCGCCGCGGAATTTCTCGACCAGAAAATCGATAAAGACACGGACCTTGCTGGGCAGATGGCGACGTTCCGGATAAACGGCATAGATCCCGCCATTGTTAAGCGGGTCGTAATCCTTGAGAATTCGGACAAGGCGACCTTCGCTTAGTGCTTCGGCGACAATGAATTCCGGTTCGCGCGCAATGCCAAGCCCGCGAATGGCCGCGATCGAGGTGAATTCACCATTGTTACACGACATGACCGGATTGACCCGCACCGTAACAGGACCGTCCGGCCCTTCGAAATCCCAGATATTCGGGCTGGCAACATTGGTATAGGCCAGGGTCTTGTGATCAGCCAGTTCCTGGGGCGTTTTGGGTTCGCCAAACTGTTCAAGATAGGCCGGTGCAGCAACCACATGCCCGGTATAATCGGCAAGCTTGCGCGCGATCATGCTCGAATCCTTAAGCCGGGTGATACGGATCGCCATGTCGAACCCTTCGGCCACCAGATCGACCATATGGTCGGCCAGATGAATATCCACATGCAGCCCCGGATACATTTCCATGAATTCGGTCACCAGTTGCGGCAAATACATCTGGCCAAATGTCAGCGGCGCAGAAATACGAAGAGTGCCGCGCGGCGTACCGCGCAAATCAGTCAGTGCATGTTCGGCCGTTTCGATTTCTTCGACGACGCGTGCACAATGCTGATAGAAAGTTGATCCGGCATCGGTCAGGCTAAGACGACGGGTGGTACGATTAAGCAACCGGATACCAAGACTGTCTTCAAGCTTGGTCACGTGCTTGCTGACAGCAGATTTCGACATGCCAAGCTTGCGCGCCGCACCGGAAAAACTGCTTTCTTCGACGACACGGGCGAAAACGGTCATTCCGTCCAGATTACCGATCAACATGATGATACTCCTGATCGTATAGCAACCCGACTGTTGCGTATTGGGAAACAAATAAATCTCACAACAGCGGATTGTCTTCAACGCGGAAATGGCAACAATAGCTGAAACAGCAAAATTTCCGGTCTGCCTGATATGACCCGATCGGTCACCGGCAAACCAAAAAATCGGAGAGAGAAATGGGCCAACTGGTAGACGGCGTCTGGCAAACGGAGTCCCTGCTTGCCAAGAACCGCAACGGTAAATTCAACCGGCAGGATTCAGCATTTCGCAATTGGCTGTCGGTCGATCCCGATGCCGAATTCCCGGCCGAGCCCGGGCGCTATCATCTCTATGTTTCCTATGCCTGCCCGTGGGCACATCGCACCCTGATCTTTCGTGCGATCAAGGGCCTTGAAGACATGATTTCGGTCTCGGTCGTGCATTGGCATATGGGCGATGACGGCTGGCAATTTTCACCAGAAGACGGTTTCATCGATGATCTGGGCAACCATGCGCTGCTTCATCAGGTCTATACCGCAGCCAAGCCCGACTACACTGGCAAGGTCACCGTGCCAGTCCTGTGGGATAAGAAATCGGGCCGTATTGTCAGTAACGAGTCATCAGAAATCATCCGCATGCTCAATACCGCCTTTGATGGCCATGGCGCCAAGGAAGGCGATTATTACCCCGAAGATCTGCGCAGTGAAATTGATGCGGTCAATGACCGGGTTTATCACGATGTGAATAACGGGGTTTACAAATCGGGCTTCGCCACCAGCCAGTCGGCCTATGAAGAGGCCGTCACCACCCTTTTTGACACGCTGGACTGGCTTGAAGACCGGTTGGGTCAACAGCCCTACCTTGCGGGCGAGAAGCTGACAGAAGCCGATTGGCGGCTGTTCCCGACCCTGTTGCGGTTTGATGCGGTCTATCACGGGCATTTCAAATGCAATCGCAAGATGCTGCATGAATATCCCAATCTCTGGAATTACACCAAGGCGCTTTATCAGCATCCCGGTGTCCGCCAGACAGTGCATTTCGACCATATCAAGAACCACTATTACCAAAGCCACCCGTCCGTTAACCCATCCGGGGTGGTGCCGGTCGGTCCTGATCTTGATTTTGATGGTCCCCATGATCGCGACTGCTTTTAAGGTCCCGGTCACCTGAACGTTGAACCCCGCCCCCTGCCGGCCCGACCACAACGATACCGAGCCGCGATTTGATAAGTCGCCGGCATCCGGACAAACAAAAACCCCGCAAGCAATGCTTGCGGGGTTTTCAATTTCCGAAAACGGAAACTCTTAGTTCAGGCGACCTTTGATTTCCGCAATCGCGTTGTTCACCAACTCGTCTGCCTTGGCACCGGAAACCTTGTCAGTAACAAGGGCGGTGGTTGCCTTTGCTGCGATTTCGGCGACATGCGCACGAACTTCGGCAATGGCCTGGCTTTCAAGGTTGGAGATACGTTCCAGAGCCTGCTGTTCACGGCGTTTGAGTGCCGCTTTGAGCTCAGCCTGGGCGCTTTCAAGCATACGGTCGGCTTCTGCCTTGGCATGCGCGCGGATCTCGTCAGCTTCCTTCAGGGCTTCGCGCTGTTTGGCCTGATAATTGGCCAGAAGCTCCTGGGCTTCTTCGCGAAGACGCTGAGCTTCGTCCAGCTCGTCAGAGATCTTCTGAGCACGTTTATCAAGTGCGCTCGAGATGCCCTTAACAGCCTTGAAACCGCCAAAACCGGCGACCAGGACGAAAGAAAGCGTAGTCCAGGTGTATGGATCGGTAAGGAAAGTAACCTCTTGGGTTGCCATTGTCTTACTCTCCTACAATCGCCGAAACAGCCTTGTCGGCAGTTTTGGCCTGAACCTTGACACCGATAAGTTTTTCGGTTGCTTCGCGGGCGATTTCCGAAGCTGCTTCTGCAACACCGGTCAGCGCGTCCGTTTTGGCATCCGCAATTGCCTTTTCGGCATCAGATGTCTTTTTAGACAGCTTCTTGACCATTGCTTCGGTTTTTTTGGCTTGCTCTGCAGCAGCCTTTTCCGACGCTTCGCGAATGTCTGCCTGGGCGGCATCACGAGCTTCTGCCAAAGCAGCCTCGTATTTCGCGATGGCGGCATCGGTTTCGTCTTTCAACGCCCGTGCCTTGCCAAGGTTGTCTTCGATGGTTTTCTGACGGCGCTCAAGCACTTCACCAACTTTCGGCAGCGCGATTTTCGACATCAGGAAATACAAGACGGCGAAAATGACGAACAGCCAGAAGATCTGTGCAGAGAACGTCGCAATATCAAACTGCGGCATAGCCTACTCCCGAATTCAACGACACCGGCGAGGGGGTCCCTCGCCGGGCCGTGTATTCGCTCAAAAGGCGCCGATTAGACGAACAGAACGATCAGCGCAACGACGAGTGCGAACAGTGCAATAGCTTCGGTAACAGCAAAGCCGATCCAGCCATACAGTTCAACGTCGCCTTTTGCAGCCGGGTTACGGCCAACAGTCGCAATCAGGCTCGACCAGATGTTACCAACACCAATACCGGCACCAATCATGCCAATAGCAGCCAGGCCAGCACCGATCATCTTAGCAGCATCGAGTTCCATAACTTCACCCTTTCGAATTTCTTAAAGGCAATCAGAAGAGATCACACCAAACCACACACATCAGTGCATGTGGATTGCATCATGGAGATAGATGCAGGTGAGAATTGTGAACACATAAGCCTGAAGCGCAGCAATGCCGAACTCCAGAACAGTAATCCCCGTCAGCAGAGCAAACGGAAGCACGCCGAGAATGCCAATCAGGCCGACGAACCCACCGATAACTTTCAGCATGATGTGGCCGACGGTCATGTTTGCAAACAGTCGGATAGCCAGGCTGAACGGACGAGAGAAATAGGAGATGATTTCAATCGGGACCAGAATGATCGCGGTCGCAATCGGCGCACCTTCAGGGAAGAACATCCGAAGGTAATGCGTGCCATGACGCATGAAGCCGATGATCGTCACACCGATGAAGATCACCAGAGCCAGCGCGAAGTTAACCGCGATGTGGCTCGTGAAAGTAAAGCTGTGCGGGATCATGCCAAGCAGGTTCCCGAACATGACAAACATGAACAACGTGAAAATGAACGGGAAGTACTTGCGACCCGCGCTTCCGACGTTATCTTTGAGCATATTGGCGACGAATTCGTACATCACCTCGGCAGCACCCTGCCAGCGACCCGGGACCAATGCACCGCGACGCATGGACAGCGTCATAAAGCACGTTACGAGAACGGCTGCGAATACCATCCAAAGTGCGGAGTTGGTGAAGGAAATATCAATGCCGCCAAGCGAAAGCTCGGCCAAGGGCTTGATTTCAAACTGCTCTAGCGGTCCAGCCACCGTAATCCTCGCTCAATATTATAAGGCTTCGGGATTATTTCCCGTCCCCCTGCTTGTGCTCCCTCATCGCACGACCAAGCCCGACAGCACTGTCATAGCCCTTGGCAACACGATAAGCGTTCAAGCCTCCGGCACCTGCCCCGAGAAAGACAAACAGAACAAGCAGCCAAGGCGTCGTATCAAGCACCCGATCCAGCGCCCAGCCGATCAACAAGCCAACAAGAACAGCAGCGATCATTTCCGCCGAAATTCTCATGCCAAGTGCCATCCCCTGGGATGGTTTGCCAGTCGCCCGGTTCGGGCCGTGCTTCTCTTCGCGTTTGCCTGCTACAGCTGCCAGCTTGCTTTCAAGCTCTTCTAATGAAGCGCGATCTTTGTCATCGCTCATTGTCGTGAACCCCGCTTTGGCAACCTTGCAAACGTCGCAAGGAAATGCGCGGGCAACATACTTAGCACCCCATGGGCTGTCAAGCTGTAAAACCCCGCCTGTGAAGGAGGGTCAAAACGCCAATAATTCTTTTTATTACAATAAGTTATACTGAATTATGTGAAGGAAAACACTTTTGCACTTAGGCAATAGTCGCAGACGAATTTTCCCGGGCTTTGGCAATCACGCCAGCTACAACCGGCAGTTTCCCTTGGTTATCATGTGTTTGGCCTGAAACTGCACAACCGGTTGCAATGTGATCTAATTTCACACAGGCCGGTGATTTTCACCTTTTTTGGTCGATATTTTACGACCTTGGCGTCTGTTTTGACGACCAATTGCACCGCAGGTTGGTCGATTCACGCCGCCAGCATATCGCAATCGGGAATCAGTACCGGCGTGCCTATTGCTTACGAACCGTCAGCTGGCGTTCACTTTCGGCTTTTTGCCAACCATCCGGCCTGCTGGCCAGCATCCAGTCGAACTTGTGAAACAGTGCCCACACAGCGCCAAGCGTGTTGATGGCAATCGAATTCATATCGATCGGCTGTTTATCAAGGATGTCATCGCGCAAGATCCGGACAAGATCGGCGACCGTGTTCTTGCCATCAAAGACCGCCAAAAGCCGCGCCAGATCAGGTCCCCCCGTCAGGTCGACGGCGTTGCCGCTGCCATCTTCGATCAGAACGGGCTGCCCGGCCAGGGCAACAAGATCATCAAAGAAGGACGGGGTCGGTTTGACAAAGAAATAAGGCGCAAGATCCCCATCTGGCAGCATTTCAGCCGCCTGGGCGCGATCATCCCGGGTCAGGTAAAAAGCATGAAGCGGCATCGCACCGCTATATCGTTCACAAAATGCCTGCTGATCACGAAGCGGCATCGCCGACAGTTCGCGCAACAAAGCCGGATCACGCACCAGATTGCCGATCGCATAATGCGCCTTTCCCGTGCCACCAAAACCGAAAAATCCGGTGAAGGCCGCAACATGAAGATCAGCGGACGCAGCAAAGTCATAGACCCCGTGCACGTCGTAGGCACATTCAACGGGATGCAACAGCAAATCGACAATTTCGGGATCGTTTTCAAGCAAGCCTTTGATAAAACCCGGACCGCCCCCCATCTTGAGCAACATGTTGTCTTCGGGCAAATTGCCAAGCAGCTTGCGGGTCATGGCAAGCTGTTCGGACAGGTCCTTGTTGTTCAGAAGCGGTTCGATCATTTTGCGCCATTCGGTCACGGCAAGACGCCCATGTTCACCATAAACCATCACCCCCATCGCACCATCGGGCGTAAGAACCGACGCCAGATCACGAAGCCCTTCCTGCGGGTCTTCAAGATGATGGAGAACCCCGGCGCAATTGATGTAGTCAAACCGGTCGGGTTTTGAGGCGGCGAATTCGGAAATGGTCGCGTTGACATAGATGACATTTTCAAGACCGCGGGCCTCGGCACGGGCGCGTGCGACCCGGGTGCTTGCCTCGGACGGCTCAAGATAGGTCACCGATCCACCAACGTCGCGCAGCTGTTCGGCAAGCCAGATCATCGCATCGCCCGTTCCGCCCCCGGCAACAAGGGCGCGGAAAGATGCATCAATCACCTTTATCCCGCCAAAGCAGTAATGATTGACGCGCGACAGGGTATCAAGCGGCGGCATCAACAAACGGTCTTTTTCCTCCTGCGGGTCGCGCAGCGGATAGGGAAACTGTTCGTAAAGTTCGCGCACTTTCTGGGACATCAATCTATTCACCGTCATTGAATTTCAATGCCGGTGTAACATTGACGGTCCTATCAGTTCATTAATTTCCGATAATCTAATCACTGGATGGTGTTCACGGGCACGATCATCAGCTCGTGAAATCAAGCTCGGTCTGTTCTTTTTTCGAATAGACTTCGGCCTGATGCAGATCGACCGATACCAGCGACGACACCCCGCGTTCGGCCATCGTCACCCCGAACAGACGGTTCATGCGGGCCATGGTCATACGGTGGTGCGTAATGACCAGGAAGCGGGTATTGGCATGACGGCCAATTGCTTCGAGCAGTTTACAGAAACGGTCAACGTTGGCGTCATCAAGCGGTGCGTCAACTTCGTCAAGCACGCAGATCGGGGCCGGGTTGGTCAGGAACACTGCAAACAGCAAGGCAACCGCGGTCAGGGCCTGTTCACCACCAGACAACAGCGACAGATGCTGAAGCTTCTTGCCCGGCGGGGATGCCATGATTTCAAGCCCGGCTTCAAGCGGATCGTCGGCCTCGGTCAGCATCAGATGCGCACCACCGCCACCAAACAGGCGGACAAACAATTGCTGGAAATGTTTGTCGACTTCGTCAAACGCCGTCTTGAGACGTGCACGTGCTTCACGATTGAGCTGATTGATGCCATTGCGCAACTTTTCAATGGCAGCAATCAAATCATCGCGTTCCGACACCATGGTGTCTTTCTGTTCCTGCAATTCTGCCAGTTCGACTTCGGCACGCAGGTTCACCGCCCCAAGATTTTCGCGTTCGCGCGACTGGCGTTGCAGGCGGGCTTCGATATCGGCCTCGGCCGGGAGTTCCTTGGTCAGATCAATCTGGCCAAGTTCAACCAGCTGGTCTGGCGTTGCATTGACGCGTTCACGGATACGCTCGATCAAATCGCGGCGATGTTGTTCGGCCTGTTCAAGCAAGGCCTCGCAGCGCACGCGACCCTCGCGGGCTTCGGCCAGTTTCTGTTCAGCTTCCTTAAGATTATGGTCGGCTTCGCGCTGGGCATTTTCGGCCTTTTGCAATTCGTCGGCCGCGTCCTTGCGGGTCTGATCGGCCAGTTCGATCCGGTCCGACAGGATCGCACGGCGTTCTTCGATCTCTTCGGGCTTGAGTTCAAGCTCCTCGATCTCCATGCGGGCTTCTTCCTGACGGGCGCGCAATTCGGCAACACGTTCCCCCGCCCCTGACGCACGTTCGTTCCAGGTCGCAATTTCGTTTTCAACAAATTCAAGACGCTTGCGCCGGCCCGACATTGCACTTTGCATGCGTTCCAGCATGCTTCTTGCTTCCATCTGATCGGCACGGGCATCGGAAAGATTGGCACGCTGTTCGATCAGCTCGGCCTTGATTTCCATCAGACCTTCGCTGCTTTCTTCAGGCAGTGCTGACAGTTCTTCCTGTTCGGCGATAACTTCATCAAGGTCTTGCTTGGCGCGCTTCTCGGCTTCTTCGGCGTTTTGCAGGCGGCTTTCAATGGCGCTGGCGTCGCGTTTGATATTGGCGATTTCCTCACGTGCACGCGACAGCGTTCCTTCGGCCTCGCGCACTGCACGGTGGGCTTCCTGTTCGGCGGTGCGGGCGGCTTCGATTTCTTCATCAAGCCGTTCGACATTTTCAGTCGCAATTTCCGAACGCTCATGTGCGGCTTCGACCACGGCATCGGCTTCTTCAAGTTCGCCGCGCAATTCTTCAAGCCGATTGCGTTGGCGCAAACGCACTGCTGCGGGCAATTCGGCCCCGGCCAGAATGCGATACCCGTCCCAACGCCAAAGCGCCCCTTCGCGCGACACCAGCCGCTGCCCGACTTTCAAATTCTTGGACAGGAAGTTACCCGTGGCATCATCGTCAACAATCCCGATCTGCCAAAGACGGCGGTTCAAAAGTGCCGGGGCTTCGACAAATTTGGCAAGTGCGGTCACACCATCGGGCAAGGCCGGATCATCGGTTGCCGGATCAATCGCTGACCAATGCATCGGCGCATCGGCGGCATCGGGCGCATCAAGATCTTCGCCAAGGGCCGCTGCCATCGCCAGTTCAAGACCGCTTTGCACGGTGATGTCTTCGATCACGCCAGAATATTTGTCGTCATCGCCGCCCTTAAGCAGACTTTCCAGCGCTTCGATTTCCGCCATCAGGCGGGCTTTGCGGCTTTCGGCATCGCGCAGGGCATCACGTGCATCGCTTTCGGCCGTTTTAAGACTGTCTTCGCGGTCGCGCATTTCCGCCAGCCGCATTTCGGCTTCTTCGACCGCCATCTTGCGCTGTTCGCAAAGCTCTTCGCATTCTTCAAGATGCATGTTTGCTTCTTCAAGGGCCTCGGTAAAGTCGGCCTCGATGCGGATATCATCAAGCTTTGCCACTGCCTCGTCATGGCGTTCGGTCAAACGGTTGCGGCGCGCATTAAGTTCGCTCAGGCGTTGCTGAACGGATTTAAGACGGGCTTCTTCCTCGGCGACCTTGCTGGTCAATGCTTCGACCGCACCTTCGAGTTCTTCGACACGGATGGCCTTTTCAGCGGCAATTTCACGGGCTTCGTCAAGCTCGTCATCTTCGCCGCCCTGGGCTTCGCTCAGTTCTTCGCGTTCACGTTTAAGCTTTTCAAGCGCGCCCTGGGCATCACTTGCCAGTTCGGCTTCGCGGGCCAGGTCGGCGTCAATTTGCTGAATGCGCGCACGAAGCTGGCTCATTTGGGTTTCGATCTGTGCCTTGTCTTTATCAAGGCCTTCGCGTTCGATCAAAAGTCGTTGCAGGGCGGCGGCCGCATCGGCTTCCTTTTTGCGCAAGTCGGGAAGACTTGCGGCAATATGGGCCTGCACTGTTGTCGCCTCGGTCACTGACGAGGTCAGATCACGGACCGCACTTTCGCCCGCCACCAGCAATTCACGCGCATCATTCTGGCGTTTCTGCGCATCAGTCCAGCGGATATGGAACAGCAATGCCTCTGTCTGGCGAATGCTTTCGGACAGTTTGCGATATCGTTCGGCCTGACGGGCCTGCTTTTGCAAACTGGCAATCTGGCCATCAAGCTGCACCAGAACGTCTTCAAGACGTTCCATATTCTGTTCGGCGTTCTTAAGGCGCAATTCGGCTTCGTGGCGGCGTGAATGAAGGCCGGTGATACCGGCTGCTTCTTCCAGGATCAGGCGCCGCTGGATCGGTTTGGCCCCGATAAGCGCACCGATCTTGCCCTGGGACACCATGGCATTTGATCGCGCACCGGTCGCGGCATCGGCAAACAGCAACTGCACGTCGCGTGCGCGGACATCCTTGCCATTGACCTTGTAATTCGATCCGCCGCCGCGTTCGATGCGCCGGGTCACTTCAAGAAGATCGAAATCATTGAACATGGCCGGGGCTTTGCGTTCGCTGTTATCGAGCGTCACGGAAACTTCGGCCACATTGCGCGCAGGACGGGACGATGTCCCGCCAAAGATAACGTCGGACATGTCGGAGCCGCGCATCTGCTTGGCCGATGTTTCACCCATCACCCAGCGCAGCGCTTCAACAAGATTGGATTTGCCACAGCCATTCGGGCCGACAACACCTGTCAGCCCGTCTTCAACCAGCAAGTCTGTTGAATCGACGAAGGATTTGAACCCCGTCAGCCGTAGCGATTTAAACTGGACCAATCATGTCCCCCGGTCCGACCTCTGCCCCTGTTGCCGGACACCGCAATACGGTATCCGGCGAAATTGTTTTGCTTAGTCGATAAGATCTTCGACTTTTTCGATGAAGAATTCTGCTTCACGGGCACCGGCAATGGTTTCACCATCAAGGATGAAGCTCGGTGTCGAGGAAACGTTGAATTCCTGTTCGCCTTTCATGCGCGATGCAACGATGGCATCGATCATCGCCTGATCGGCAAGGCAAGCATCAACCGCGTCGCTGTTCATGCCCCCGAAACGCACGACCTGTTTGATGCCTTCGATCGGGTCTTCCGAACGCGCCCAGCTCAGCTGCGACTTGAACAGCATGCTCAGAACACCGAAATAGCGGTCATCGCCCGCGCACTGGGCAACGGCGGCTGCGCGCAACGCAACAGCATCAAGCGGATAGTCGCGGAAAACCAGCTTCAGCTTGCCGGTATCAATCAGCTTTTCCTTGATCTCGGGCAGAACCTCATTGTGGAAGGCTGCACAATGCGGGCAGGTCAAAGACGCATATTCAATCATGGTTACCGGGGCATTTTCGTCGCCCAGTACATGTTCTTTCCATTCTGTTGCATGTGCCTGCTGGGTCCCAACGACACCAAGTGCAATCAGAAATGCACCTGCAAGAAACTTAACCGCCTTTAGCAAGGAAACCTCCGTTAAAACAAAGTTTTGTGATTACAAGCCTGTTGCAGCGCGGGAGTCAACACACGCCACAAAACGGCTATTGCACCAACGAGTCGCCAAGGTCGCGTGAAAATGCGGCAAGACCGTGTTCGTTCATTTCAGGAAACTGATTCGATATTTGCAACACGCCGGCCCCGCCATCCAGCACACCGCCCAACCATGTCGGCATGCACGCAAAGCATCCCGCGCCCATCATGGAAATATACAATCCGGGTTGATTACTTTTTGCCGGTTTTGGGTTTGAGCCCGCCCGTCGCACCGGCGATATGACGGCCAAGCCGGGTCAGTACTTCGCGCAGATGCGGGTCTTCGATCTTGTCGATGCTGGCCTGGTTGTTTTTTGCGATATTGCCTTCGGGAACACTGGTTGGCACATGGACCGTGCGTTCGGGGCGGGAAATGTCGCCCTGCATCATCTTGATGCGGTCCACCGCCCGATACCCGAAATAGGTATTCACCCGGTCAATGATCTGGGGCATGCGATGTTGCAGTTCGATCGCTACCGGGCCGGTGACACGGATCACCAGCGTTCCGCCACCGGCATTTTCGCCGCGCGGCGGGGAATATTTCACCGGCATGGTGAATTGTTCAAGGTCCCGCCCGACGATTTCGGCCCAATGCAGGATGATTTCCGTCTGGAAAAAACCGCGTTTCCGAACCAGCGGCCGGGTCAGGTTCCCGACCAGCGGCGCGACATTGCGCAAGCCCATCCGGCGTTCGGAACTGCCCATCGGGGTGATGTTCTGACGTTTCTTGACCGCGTTTTTTGCAGCAACCGACGCGGATGTCTGATCCGCACCGGCAGACGTTTTCGTATCAGCCATATCTTTTTGCTTGCTCAAGCCCGGTTCTTTCGTAGGGTCACTCGCAGATTCCAATCACAACATAACACGGGACCGCCGTGCATTTCACCACTGACGATATATCCCGCCTCGGTCAGACCATGCTGGAATGGTATGATCGCCATCACCGCACCTTGCCCTGGCGTGCCGAGCCGGGCGAAACACCCAATCCGTATCACGTCTGGCTTAGCGAAATCATGTTGCAGCAAACCACGGTCCAGACCGTCGGACCATATTTTGCTGCGTTTCTGAAACGCTGGCCGACCGTGACCGATCTTGCCAATGCCGAACTTGATGATGTTCTTCATGCCTGGCAAGGGCTTGGATATTATGCACGGGCGCGCAATCTGCACAAATGCGCCAAGGTGGTCGCGACCGAGTATGACGGTATTTTCCCCGATACCGAGGAAGGCTTGCTGAAACTGCCCGGTATTGGTCCCTATACCGCCTGTGCGGTTGCTGCCATTGCCTTTGACCGCCATGCTAGCCCTGTCGATGGCAATATCGAACGGGTGATTTCGCGGCTGTTTGCCCTTGAAACACCACTTCCGGACGTCAAACCGGAAATCAAGGAAAAGTCCGCTGCCCTGACCCCGTCAAACCGCCCCGGCGATTATGCCCAGGCGCTGATGGATCTGGGGGCAACCGTTTGCACCCCGCGTAATCCGGCCTGCGGCATCTGCCCCTGGCAGGCCGATTGCGAAGGCCGCAAGGCAGGTATTGCAGCCGATCTTCCCAAAAAACGCAAAAAGGAACCGAAACCAACCCGGGTCGGCTATGCATTCTGGATCCGGCGCGAAGATGATGGTCGCATCCTGATCCGCCGCCGACCGGAAAAGGGATTGCTTGGCGGGCTTTACGAAGTCCCGGGCAGTGACTGGCGCGCGATTGACGCCCCCGATGATGTCATGTTGTCAGAGGCTCCGGTTAAGGCCGCCTGGTCGGAACTTGATGGCACGGTCGGGCATACATTTACCCATTTCCATCTCAATGTCAGTGTTCTGGCCACCACCATTCCCGCCGGTCAGGCCGATGAAATGGAGGGCAGTTGGACAACGATTGACGGTCTGTCCGACTTTGCCCTGCCGACAATCATGAAAAAGATCGTCCGCCATGCCCTGAAATACCGATAGAGGTTCAGACATTCACAGGAACGGACAGACCACGATCACAATTGAAAAGGCCCGCGATTTTCATCACGGGCCTTTTTCTTTTTATAACCTTGCACGGCGCGATCAGGCGTAAATATCGATCACCTGTCCACGTCCCCCGGTCGGGGCCGGTGCGGCCTGCTGCGAGGTCTGCGTTTCTGCTGTTTGCTCGATCCGCTGTGTCTGCGGCGAATTCAGGTCATTGCTACCCGTTTCAGAAATCGGGGCGGCTGCCTGCTGAATCTGGATCGGGTTGGGTGCATATCCTGCACCACCTACGGCACCTGCCTGCATTACGGTCTCCATCTATCCTTACGGATAATATCTGATCGTCATTTCATAGCAAGTTTTCGCGTAAAAAGCAAAAACCGGTGCAATTTTTCAATCGCACCGGCTTTGGGCATCAAAAATTTAATCGGAAAATCCGATCAGGATCAGGCGGGGACCTGTCCCATTTCCTTGCGCAGCTGACTGCGCAGATTGTCGATCGACACCAGACGTCCGTCACACTTGTAATGCCAATAAGTCCAGCCATTACAAGCCTGTGCACCCTGAACATGTGCACCGATCTGATGGATCGAGCCGGCATTGTCCTTATGGCTGATCGAGCCATCCGCACGCACCAGCGCCGCAACATTTCCGCGGTTGTCATAGATTTTGTCGCCCGGCGACAACAGACCGCGTTCGATGACCGCACCGAACGGAATCCGCGGCAAGGCGCGTTTCGATTCGGTCAGTTCCAGGCTGTCACCATCAAGCATCTGGACCTTGGCGATGCGGTCACGCGCGGCTTCCGCATAGGTTTCCTCGCGCTCAAGCCCGATGAAGTGACGGCCCAGACGGCGCGCAGCAGCACCGGTCGTGCCCGTGCCAAAGAACGGGTCAAGAACCACATCCCCCTGGCGGGTGGTTGCCATCAGAACACGCTGAAGCAGGGCTTCGGGTTTCTGGGTCGGATGGACCTTTTTGCCCTTTTCATCCTTGAGACGTTCCGAGCCGGAGCAAATCGGCATCAACCAGTCAGAGCGCATCTGCAAGCCTTCATTAAGCTGCTTCATCGCTTCGTAGTTAAAGGTGATGGCTTTTTGTTCTTCGCTTTTGGAACACCACAGAAGCGTTTCATGCGCATTGCAGAAACGTTTGCCGCGGAAATTCGGCATCGGGTTGGTCTTGCGCCAGACAATATCATTGAGGATCCAGTACCCGATATCCTGAAGCATGTTACCGACGCGGTAAATGTTGTGATACGAGCCGATCACCCAGATCGCACCGGTATCTTTCAACACCCGGCGTGCGGCGGTCAGCCAGTCACGGGTGAATTCGTCATAATGACGGAAACTGTCGAACTGATCCCAATGGTCGTCAACTGCATCGACCTTGGAATTGTTCGGGCGCAGCAGATCCCCCCCAAGCTGCAGGTTATAGGGCGGATCGGCAAAAATCAGATCAACGGATTTTTCCGGCAGGCTGTTCATCAGTTCGATGCAATCGCCGACCAGAACCTGATCAAGTGGTAAAGTTGTTTTTTTAGTCATGATGCCTTCTAGGTTCCCCTCGAAATCTTGAGGAAAGCATCAACCGAAATAGTTAATGAAAGAGTTAACCGACTCCGAAATTTTTCAAGGATTCGCATTGTGTTAGAAAGTGCGCCACCTGTTTAGACAATCTTAACCGGTCTGCTCCAAAAACCGGAAGATTTCAGTCCGGCAATCCCCGTCACCGCGCCAGGGTCAAATCCCCGGTCAGACCGGGCGGACTCCGCAGATCCAAAACAGTCTGCTTATCCTGAAATGCCGGCCCGGAAAGTTCCCCATCGCCTTTCAGGTGAAGAAACAATCACTTATACACGCGCCAAGCCGTATTTCCCCACCCGGACGCGCTAAATGGCCGGTTTAAATCACAAAAACTGACCGTTCGGACAGAACACGCTTTGCCTCATTTCTGATCGTGTATACAATCTGCCCACAATCTATGCATAAAAGTTGAACTTCGCATAACAGCAATAACCTTCAGGGGGACAAAATGAAGTCTGGCACTTTCAGCCTTTCCCGTCGTGCACTGCTTTCGGCCGTGGCCGCAGCAGCAGCGGTGGTTTCCTTTGGCTTTGGCACACCGGCACAGGCCGACCCGCTTAAAGTTTCGGCAATCTATACGGTTCCGGTCGAACAGCAGTGGGTTTCGCGCATTCACAAGGCGCTGAACGCCGCCAAGGAACGTGGCGATATTTCTTATGAATTTTCCGAAAACGTCGCCAATACCGACTATGAGCGCGTCATGCGCGAATATGCCGAAAATGGTTCTGATCTGATCGTTGGCGAAGTCTTTGGCGTTGAACGCGCAGCACGCAAGGTTGCCGCACAATATCCCGACACCGCGTTCCTGATGGGGTCAAGCTTTGCCCCGGATGGCGACAATTTCTCGGTGTTTGACAACTTCATCCACGAGCCGAGCTATCTGGTTGGTATGGCTGCCGGTGCGGCAACCAAATCGAACAAAATCGGCATGGTTGGCGGTTTCGCCATCCCGGAAGTCAACCGTCTGATGCATGCCTTCATGGAAGGTGCAAAATCGGTCAATCCGGATGTCGAATTCATGGTGACCTTCATCAACAGCTGGTATGACCCGCCCAAGGCAAAAGAAGCATCCTTTGCCATGATCGATAAGGGTGCCGATGTCATGTACGCAGAACGTTTCGGCGTTTCCGATGCAGCCAAGGAACGCGGCATTCTTGCCGTTGGCAACGTGATCGACACTGCGGCTGATTATCCGGGCACGATCCTTGGTTCGGCACTGTGGCACATGGAAGCAACCATTGACCACGCCATCGAAGCCGTCAAAGCCGGTGAATTCAAAGCCGAAGATTACGGCAAGTTCAGCTATATGGAATATGGTGGCGGCAGTGTTGTTCTTGACGCAAGCCTCCTTCCAGAAGGCACGGTCGCCAAGGTCGAAGCCAAACAGGCAGAAATCCTTGACGGGTCATTCACCGTTAACGTGAATGACGAAGAACCGAAATCTTCGATGTAAGATTTCCTTAAATTTCAGGGGCAGTTCGGTGTAGAAGCCGAACTGCCCCTTATCTGTTTGATCCCGATTTCGGGATTGCGACAATTTGGGAACGTCACCGCATCTTTTCAGGCGCTTGATGCATACCGGGCACAGTCGGCAGGTTTGATCAACTTGCGCTTTGTGTTGCGGTCACGCACCATCGTCCTTTCGCCCCACAGCGTGACGCAAAAACAAAACGGAATGCCCGGATGTCATCTGCTGCGCAAACATCACAACAAACGTCCCAAGACCTGCTGCTTGCGCTGGCAGGCATCACCAAACGATTTGGCCCGCTGATTGCCAATGACGCCATCGACCTGACGGTCCACAAAGGCGAAATTGTTGCCCTGCTTGGCGAGAATGGCGCGGGCAAAACCACATTGATGAATATTTTGTTCGGTCACTATGTCGCGGACGAAGGCACGGTTACGGTTGCCGCGCGCGACGGCAACCTTGAACAGCTTGAACCGGGCGCCCCGCAGGCGGCCCTGGATGCCGGGATCGGCATGGTTCATCAGCATTTCACACTGGCCGAAAACCTGACCGGCCTTGATAACATCGTGCTGGGGACCGAACCGATTTTCCGCCTGCGCCGCGACCGCACCAAGGCACGCGCCAAACTGGCGGAATTGATGGCCGGATCGGGTTTGAATGTCGATCTGGATCAACCGGTTCACAAACTGACCGTTGGTGAAAAGCAGCGCGTTGAAATCCTTAAGGCCCTTTATCGCGATGCCCGGCTTCTGGTTCTGGATGAGCCGACCGCGGTTCTGACCCCGCAAGAGGCCGACAGCCTGTTTGCCGTTCTTCGCAAACTGGCCCAGAACGGTCTGGCCGTGATTATCATTGCCCATAAACTGGCCGAAGTTCTGGCTGTATCGCACCGGATTGCGGTTTTGCGTGGCGGCAAGAAAGTCGGAGAAATGATGACAAGTGATGCCGATCATCGTTCCATCGCCGAATTGATGGTCGGGCGCGAAGTCCCGGTCAGTCGCCGTATCGCCCGCGAACCGGGCCAACCGGTCCTTACCCTTTCCGACGTCACGATTGATCGTGGCGATTCAAGACGATCGCTGCATGGTGTTTCCATCACGGCCCATGAAGGCGAAATTCTGGGTATTGCCGGTGTGTCTGGCAATGGTCAGGCCGCCCTTGCGCAATTGATCGCGGGCCTTGATAAACCCGATCACGGTTCGGTCGAGATTTTTGGCCAAAAGGTCGAAAAATTCGACGCCCATCAATTTGCGCAAAACGGCATCGCCCGCATCCCCGAAGACCGCCATCATGATGGCATGGTCGGATCGATGACGGTGGCGGAAAATATCGCCATCGAAGATGTCCGAAATGCCGGTTATCAGAAATTCGGCTTCCTTGATTTTGAGGCAATCCGCAAACGCGCCGAACACGCGATCTCCGATTATGATGTGCGCTGCCCCGGCCCGGATGCCCCGGCGCGACTGTTGTCGGGCGGTAATATCCAGAAACTTATTCTGGCACGCGTTCTGGAAAAATCACCGAAACTGATCCTTGCCAATCAGCCGTCCCGCGGCCTTGATGTCGGCGCACAATCCGAGGTCCACCGTCGTTTGCTTGAAGCCCGTCAAAACGGGGCGGCTGTGATCCTGATTTCGGAAGACCTTGATGAACTTCTGACCATTTCCGATCAGATCGCCGTCATCCATGCCGGTCACATCACACCGGCAATGGCGACCGATACCATTGATCGATCCGAACTTGGATTGATGATGGCCGGCCAGAAGAAAGCCCATCATGCCCCGACCAACCAAAAGACCACCACGCATTCGGGAGAAACGGCATGATCCGCTTTGAACCCCGCGCCAATCCCGGCCCTGTTCTGACCTATGGCGTTCCGGTCATTGCCGCTGCCATTGCCATTTTGCTGGCCGCCATTCCCCTTGCACTGGCCGATGCCCCGATCATCAAGGCATACGGCCTTATGATCAGTGGTGCATTCGGGTCGGTCTTTTCGATTTCCGAAATGTTGACCCGCGCGACACCCCTGACCCTGACCGGTCTGGCGGCGGCCATCGCATTCCGCGCCAAGCTTTGGAATATCGGTGCCGAAGGCCAGCTTTACATGGGGGCCATGGCCGCCGTGGCCATCGGATCGGGTGTGATTGATGGTCCAAGCTGGATCATGATCCCGGTCGTGATGATTGCCGGTATGATCGCCGGTGCCCTGATGCTGATCGGCCCGACTTTGATGAAAACCCGGTTGGGTGTTGATGAAGTCGTTACCACGCTTCTTTTGAACTTCATCGTTCTTCTGTTTGTTCAGATGATGCTTGAAGGGGCGCTTAAAGACCCGATGTCGATGGGTTGGCCGCAATCCGAACCGATTATCGACAGTGCGGTTTTCCCGCCATTGATCGAACGGATGCGTGTTCATTTCGGCCTGATCATCGCACTGGTGTCGGCCATTGCCCTGGCCGTCTTTGTCAAACGGACTGTTTGGGGCTTTGAAATTCGTGCAGTCGGCGAAAATGCCGCGGCCGCCAAATTCGCCGGTATTTCAGTCACCAAAACCATGATCCTTGTCGCCGCCCTTTCCGGTGGTCTGGCCGGTTTGGCCGGAGTTGCCGAAGTTGCCGGAACGCGCGGATATCTCGCAACCGACCTGTCACCGGGATATGGTTATGCCGGAATTGTGGTTGCCATGCTGGCGCGTTTGTCACCGGTCGGGGTGATTGCATCGGCCCTGTTTGTGGCATCGGTATTTGTCGGTGCCGATTCCATGAGCCGCGCGATTGGCGTTTCAAGCTATCTGGCCGATCTGATTGTGGCGATGGCGTTGCTTTGTGTTTTGATTGGCGGCTTCTTGACCCGGTTTACGGTTCATTTTGATCGCAAGACAGCCGGGTAAGGAGAACAGACATGGAAATCATCGATATTCTTCTTGCTGCCAGCTTCTGGGAAGCCGCTATTCGTATCGCAACCCCGCTGATTTTCGGGGTTCTGGGCGCACTTGTTTGCGAACGTGCCGGGGTGCTTAACCTTGGTATCGAGGGCATCTTTACCGCCGGTGCCATGGCCGGATGGATGGCCGTGTGGCTTGGTGCCGGGCTTTGGGGTGGTGTGCTTGTTGCCGCCTTAGCCGGTGCGTTCTTTGGCCTGATCCATGCGATCCTGACAGTGCCGCTTGGCCTTAGTCAGCATGTATCTGGTATTGGCGTCACGCTTCTTGCCACCAGCCTTTCCTATTTCACCTATCGTACGGCCCTTCCCGATGTGTCGTCACCGCCGCGCATCGAACCGTTCCGTCCGCTTGATATTCCGTTCCTGTCAGACTTGCCATTCATCGGTCAGGCGCTGTTTTCACAAACCGCGATGACGATGCTAGCACTTGTTCTGGTGTTTGTTACCGGCTGGATTCTGTATCGCACGCCACTTGGCCTTGCGATCCGTGCGGTCGGTGATAACCCGTCCTCGGTCGAGGCACAGGGACTTTCGGTTTATGGCCTGCGCATCGGTGCGGTTGTTGTCGGCTCGTCCCTGATGGCACTGGGCGGCGCGTTTCTGACCATGTCGGCCTTTGATGCGTTCTTCTTTGGCATGATCAATGGCCGTGGCTGGGTTTGCATTGCGCTAACCGTGTTTGCAAGCTGGCGACCGGGCAAGGCATTGATCGGTGCCCTGTTATTCGGGGCCTTTGATGCGTTTCAGGTCCGCCTGCAAACCGAAGTGGGTGCATTCCTGCCATCGCAGGTCTTCCTGATGATGCCCTATATCCTGTCGATCATTGCCCTGATTGTTGTTGCCCGTAAGGCCGATTATCCCAAGGCGCTTCTGGTGCCCTGGTTCAAGGGCCAGCGTTAATCGCACCAATCCGTTTCTGACCGCCACCACAAGACCAAGGATGACGCCATGCAAGCCGATCTGATTTTGAAAAATGCCAATATCGCCAATGGACAGGCGGGCGTTGATATCGCTTGTAGCAATGGAAAGATTGTCGAGATTGGCCAGAACCTGAACATCCCCGCGACCGAAGAAATCGATTGCGGCGGCATGCTGGTCAGTCCACCTTTTGTCGACAGTCATTTCCACATGGATGCCACCCTGTCGCTTGGTCTGCCGCGCATGAATGAGTCGGGCACCCTGCTGGAAGGCATCGCACTTTGGGGCGAACTTAAACCGCTTCTGACACCCGAAGCGGTGATTGAACGCGCCCTTAAATATTGCGACCTTGCGGTATCCAAGGGCCTGCTTGCCATTCGCAGTCACGTTGATGTTTGTGATGACCGTTTGCTTGCGGTTGATGCGTTGCTTGAAGTTAAAAAACAGGTCGCACCCTATATCGATCTGCAACTGGTTGCCTTCCCGCAGGATGGTTATTTGCGTAGCAAAACAGCCAAGGAAAACACCATCCGCGCGCTGGACAAGGGCGTTGATGTTGTCGGCGGCATTCCGCATTTCGAACGAACCATGGCCGACGGTGCACAAAGCATTGCGGAACTTTGCGAAATGGCGGCCGACCGTGGCCTGATGGTCGATATGCATTGCGACGAATCAGATGACCCGCTGTCGCGTCATATCGAAATGTTGGCTTATGAAACCCAGCGTCTTGGGCTTCAGGGGCGCGTTGCCGGATCGCACCTGACATCGATGCATTCGATGGATAATTACTATGTGTCCAAACTGATTGCCCTGATGGCCGAGGCCGAAGTTTCCGCCATTGCCAACCCGTTGATCAACATCACCCTTCAGGGCCGTCATGATACCTATCCCAAACGCCGCGGCATGACCCGTGTGCCGGAACTGCGCAAGGCGGGCCTGACCGTGGCGTTCGGCCATGATTGCGTGATGGATCCCTGGTATTCGATGGGGTCGGGTGACATGCTTGAAGTCGCATCGATGGGGCTTCATGTTGCCCAGATGACATCACGTGATGATATCCGGGCCTGCTTTGATGCCGTGACCAAGGAACCGGCCAGGATTTTGGGCCTTGAAGGTTATGGCATCGAGGTTGGCAACAATGCCGATTTCGTTATCCTGCAAGCCCGCGATACGATTGAAGCCATCCGGATGCGGGCCAATCGTCTGTTTGTCATTCGGCGCGGCAAAATCATTGCCGAAACGCCGATGGCCCAGACCCGCCTGCATCTGGCCGACCGTCCGGATCATGTGCGTGAACATGAATATGCGCCGGGCCAGTAATTGGTCCGGTTCGGATTTGAAGACAACCTGCTGCTGAACGGATGCCGCCATGTTCTATGAACCGGGAAAAACGCCACATAACCTGCCCCATGATCCGTTCAAGGCCTGTGTGGCGCCGCGTCCGATCGGCTGGGTTTCGACCCTTGATAAGAACGGGCGTCCCAACCTGGCGCCCTATTCGTTTTTCAATGCGGTGCTTGGCACCCCGCCGATGGTGATGTTCTCGTCTGGTGGTTCGATTGACAGTCTGCAAAACGCCCGCGATACCGGCGAATTTGTTGTCGGTGTTGCCCCGCGTGCGATGCTTAAGGAACTGAATTTTTCCTCGTCCCCCCTGCCGCCCGGTGAAGACGAATTTGAATATGCCGGGCTTGAAAAGCTTCCGGCCAAATGCGTCAAGCCGCATCTGATCAAGGGTGTTCCGATCCATATGGAATGCACGGTCTATCAGATTGTCGATCTGCCCAGTGCCTTTCCCGATAAACGGCCCTGTGCGATGGTGATCGGCACTGTGGTCGGCTTGCACATTGATGATGACATTATTCGCGATGGCATGGTCGATATCACGCTGTTTGAACCGCTGGCCCGGCTTGGCTATCAGGAATATGCCAGCGTATCGGAAACCTTTACGGTCCGCCGCGAGGATTTCTGGAAATAGAAAATCCGTTAACCGGTTGATTGGTTTCATCAAAACGACGCGCAAGCGCAAACAAACTGTCACAGAGAATCTCTAATGTGAACAAGAACACAGTTCGCTCGAACATTTACGGGCTTGAGCTGTGGGTTCTTGCACTTTTTTTTAGATTTTTCTGTGGGGGATTTATTCCATGAAACGGACGTTTGCAGCGGGCGTTGCCGGCTTTGCAGCCTTGCTTCTCGCCAGCTCGGCCATGGCAGGGGACGCCAGGGTTTTTGAAACCAAAAGCGCGATCAACAATCTTTCGACCGTGATGGTTGATGGCGGCAAGGCCCGTGACCTGACCGTTGGTCTGGGTTCTGGCGCATATCGTCGCCCGGGTGATCCTGCCAACATGTTCTATGCCGTTTCCGACCGCGGCCCGAACTTTGTTTGTGGTGACGTTCAGGACGTTCTTGGTGTTGCCGAAGACGTGGTTTGCAAAGGCAAGAAAGTCCGTATCTATCCGACCCCGGATTATTCCCCGTCAATCTACACCATTTTCCTCAATGACGATGGAAGCTTTGACATCAAGGATGTCATCACCATCAAGGATCAGAATGGTGTTCCGCTGACCGGCCTGACCAACAAGCTGACCGTTGCCAAAACCGAAAAGCCGGTTGATGCCAACGGCAACCCGCTTGAACAGTCCGTATCGTCAATCGATGCCGAAGGCATCATTCGCCTGTCTGATGGCACCTACTGGATTGGGGAAGAAAACGGCCCGTCCGTTTTGCATGTTGCCGCAGACGGCACCGTGATCGAACGCATCGTTCCGGCCGGATCGGAAAAAGATTTCGATGGTGCCGCGTATAAGGTATCGGGCGGACTTCCGGCCATTCTGGTGACGCGCCAGACCAACCGCGGCATTGAATCCATGGCCGTGTCACCAGACGAAACCAAGCTGTATTTCATGGTTCAGAACCCGCTTGCGAACCCGAATGCAGATGCCTACAAGGCGGCCAAGAACACCCGTCTGTTCGTTTATGACCGTGTGGCACAGAAGCTGACTGGCGAATATATCTATCAGCTTGATGATCCGCAGACCTTCCGCAACGATCCGTCCAAGAAACAGAATGCCCCGCGCATTTCCGAAGTCCTTGCCCTTGGCAATGACCGTCTGCTGGTTCTCGAACGGACCGACAAGACCACCAAACTGCATGAAATCAAGCTTGATGGCGCGACCAACATCCTTGCAAGCCGCTGGGATGACATGTCCACCAGCCCGTCGCTTGAACAGCAAAATGATCTGTCGACCATTGATCTGGTTGCGGTGAACAAGACCCTTCGCTTTGACAGTGCCGATTACCCGGAAGCACCGAACAAGCTTGAAGGCCTTGCCATCATGGGCGACGGCGCACTTGCCATGATCAATGACAATGATTTCGGCATCAAGGGCGACCCGACCAAGGTGATCCTGATTGACGGTCTGGTTCAGGCCGACAAATTCTGATTTGATCTGTTGCCACCTTGGCAACCGTCACATCGCGGCAGGAAAGCTGTTATGCAGCTTTCCTGCTTTTTTATTGGCTGAAATGGGCGTAAAAGCAGGCCCATGATGACAAACACACAGACATTCGACACCCCGGACGGCATCGATGCCGTTATTGAACCCATGGATGCAACCGGCTACCTCGCCCCTGTCGGGTTTGAGGATCAGCTGTTCAATGAACTGGGCGATGTCATTGAACGCCATGACCGGTTGATGTTCGCACCCGGCCCGGAACGCCGCGTTTTCTGGGCGCAGAATGTTTGGCGCAATCCGGTCCGGATTGCCATCCCGTCGATCAAGGGTGCTGCCAAGATCCTGAAATTCAATCAGCGCAACTGGGCTCTGTTCAAGTTTGATCATTTTTCCCGCGCCAAGCTGATCGAAGGGCACCTGCCCCATGTATCGGCGAAGCGTCAGGTATTTGGCGAACCGGCCCCGACCGCGCCGCTTGGTTCATGGACGCTGACTGATCCCGATACGATCATCGCATCGGCTGATTGCTCCAGCCCCTGGAAAAACGGCGATGTCGAATTTGAAGAAGACAAGGTCACTCCGCCCAACCGCGCGTACCTGAAACTGTGGGAAGCCTTCACACGGCTTGGTGCCTATCCGCAGCCAGGACAACGCACCATGGATCTGGGCGGAAGCCCGGGTGGATGGACCTGGGTTCTGCATGAATTTGGCACCGATGTCATTTCCATCGACAAGGCGCGGCTGGACAGCAAAATTGCCAACTTGCCGCGCGTTGATTTCCGTCAGGAAAGTGCCTTTGGCCTCAATCCGCAAGAAATCGGCCATATCGACTGGCTGTGCTCGGACGTGATTTGTTATCCGGATCGCCTGTTCACACTGGTCAATCAGTGGATGGAAACCGGCATGGCGACCAACTTTATCTGCACCATCAAATTGCAGGGCGATACGGATTATTCCGCCATCACCCAGTTTGCCGATATTCCCGGATCAAAGGTCGTGCATTTGTATAACAACAAGCACGAACTGACCTGGATGAAGGTGCCCGGCGTTACCGATCAGGATTGATCAAGCTGCTTGATCGCCGGATCAAGCGGGTAATAGTCACCTTTGTCCGCACAGAAAATCTGACCGGCTGTCGTCATGTTAGCGCTATCATCAAGGGTCCCTGGCATCACCGCCATATGATCGGTGCGCACCGGTCGCCAGAACAAACCGGTGCCGCATTCCTTGCAAAAACCGCGATCGGTTTTTTCCGACAAACGATACCAGCGCAACCCGTCATCGCGGATCAGATCAAGATGATGGCGATCAAACCGGGCATAGGAACTGACATGACCGTGCAGTTTGCGACACAGATTGCAATGGCACATGACCGTATCATCGACCGGTCCATTGATTTGATAGCGCACGGCACCGCAATGGCATCCGCCGTGATAGCCGGTTTTTTCGGCTGAGTGTTTGTTCACCGCGACCTCCCCCAATCGGTGATGAATGGTTCCTTTTTTATCTGTCATGGTGTGCCGATAATGCAAGCACTGTGACACAGACTTTCCGTTCACCCCGTATTCATCACACCATTTCAGACAAATATGTTTGAGATTGATGAAAAGCAGTCCTATTCTGCGGCTTCTGTTCGGAGCCAGATGATGACGCCACCGCGCCATTCCCTGCCATCTGACCCCGCCCGAAAGTGATGGGATAAAATGTCCGAAAATTCTTTCCATTATGATGTGCTTGTCATCGGTAGTGGTGCTGCCGGTCTGTCCACTGCACTTAAACTCGCCCCGCATGTAAAGGTCGCTGTCCTGTCCAAGGGCAAGATCGATGACGGATCGACAAACTGGGCCCAGGGCGGGATCGCAGCGGTTCTTGATGCGACTGACAGCATCGAAAACCATGTTCGCGATACCCTGATTGCCGGTGCCGATCTGTGCAAACGTGAAACCGTTGAATTCGTTGCCGCCAATGCGCCGCGTGCGATTGCCTGGCTTGACGAACTTGGCATTCAGCTGACCCGTGATCCTGATGGCGACAACAGTCAGCCATTCCATCTGACCCGCGAAGGCGGGCACAGCCACCGGCGCATCGTCCATGCCGCCGACGCCACCGGCCGTGCGGTTCAGACCACCCTGCAAAGCCAGGCGGTCAATCATCCGAACATCAAGATTTTTGAAAACTATCTGGCGATTGATCTGGTCACTGATCGCAAATTCGGCGGCGAAGGCCGGCGTTGCATCGGTGCCTATGCGCTTGATCTTGAAACCGGCAAGGTAAAATCATTCAATGCCCGCACGGTTGTTCTGGCAACCGGTGGTGCCAGCAAGGTTTACCGTTTCACATCCAACCCGGACGGATCGACCGGGGATGGTATCGCCATGGCATGGCGTGCGGGTTGCCGTGTGATGAACATGGAATTCAGCCAGTTCCACCCGACCTGTCTTTATCACCCGCAGGCCAAATCATTCCTGATCACCGAGGCCGTGCGCGGCGAAGGCGGCAAGTTGCTGTTGCCAGACGGCACACGGTTCATGGACCGGTTTGACGACCGTGGTGAACTGGCTCCGCGTGATATTGTCGCACGCGCCATTGACCATGAAATGAAGCGTCTGGGTGCTGATTGCGTCTATCTCGACATCACGCACAAGGGTAAGGATTTCATCAAGGAACACTTCCCGACGATTTATGAAACCTGCCTTGGTTATGGCATCGACATGACCAAACAGCCGATCCCGGTTGTTCCGGCCGCCCATTACACCTGTGGCGGGGTTCTGACCGATCTGCGCGGGCGCACCGATTTGACCGGGCTTTATGCGATCGGTGAATGTGCGGGCACCGGCCTTCATGGTGCGAACCGTCTGGCATCCAACTCGCTTCTGGAATGTCTGGTCTTTGGCGAGGCCGCGGCCAATGACATTATCGAAGCGCTTCCGGTCGAAGATCATTTCAAACCGATCCCCGATTGGGATGAAACCGGCATCACCGATTCCGACGAGGAAGTCATTGTTGCCCATAACTGGGAACAGTTGCGCAACGTGATGTGGGATTTCGTCGGCATCGTGCGCACCACCAAACGTGTGCAGCGCGCCCAGCACCGTGTTGATTTGCTGTTGTCGGAAATTGACGAATATTACGGCAATTTCCGTGTCACCAATGACCTTCTGGAACTGCGTAACCTGTCAGTGGTGGCCAAGCTGATCATTCAATCGGCCCTGTGGCGCCGCGAAAGCCGTGGTTTGCATTACACCACCGATTATCCCGACCTTGATCAAAGCGGATCACCGCGCCAGACCATTCTGGTGCCTGAAAACTTTGCAGGGCGCTGGGTGATTGCCGGTCAGTGGAAAACCTGACCGGTAACCTGACGACACCAATCCATCCATACCAAAACATGCCCTGATGCCCGCAACGGAACCCAGCCATGACCGCGCACGCCACACTGATCGGAATTGCCCGCAAATCAAAGTCCCATGCGCCGATGGAGACACTGGATCAGGTTCAGGTCAGCACCGAACTTGGCGTTGATGGCGATTATCGCGGCAAGTTGCGCCGTCGGCAGGTCACGATCCTGGCTGAGGAAGGCTGGAACGCCGCCATCAACGAAATCAGCAAACCTGATCTGCCCTGGACGACAAGGCGGGCAAACCTGTTTGTGCGCGGGATTGATCTGCCCCGTGAAAAGGGCAGCAAACTTGTCATCGGCAGCGTAACATTTGAAATTACCGGGGAAACCGATCCCTGCCACCGTATGGATGATGCCGCACCGGGGCTAAAGGACGCCATGACGCCCGACTGGCGCGGCGGGGTAACGTGCCGGGTAATTGAAAGCGGCGAACTGGCGATCGGGGATCAGGTCACGATACCGGTGGCCTGACCGTCGCAACCGCACAGGACTTGAATTCGGGCATCGGGTATCGGGTATCGGGCAAACAGAATTTACATCGAAGGTTATTGATCAACCGGGGGGAAGATCAGATGAAAAAAGCTGAATTACCAGACAATGAAGCTGCCCGTCAGAAGTCGCTTGAAAGCATGGGCATTCTGACCAGTGATGCCGACCCCGAACTTGATCGTATTACCCGTGTTGCCCAACGCATTTTCGGATCGGAAATCGTGGCGATATCTCTTCTTGATAATGATCGCCAGTTTTTCAAATCCAACATCAATCAGCCGACATCGGAAACCCCGCGCGACATTTCGTTCTGTGGTCATGCCATTCTGGGTGACAAGACATTTGTCGTCGAGGATGCCGAACATGACGAACGGTTCCACGACAGCCCGCTTGTCACCGGCATTCCCAATGTGCGTGCCTATGCCGGTGTGCCGCTGACCAATCCGGATGGCTTCAAGATCGGCGCATTGTGCGTGGTCGATACCCAAACCCGCCATTTCAGCGAGGAAGACCTTCAGATTCTTGAAGATCTGGGCCATTGGGCGGAAACCGCGATTGCCCTGCGCTATGGCGCAAGAACCCCGCAGCAGGTTCTTGATGATCTTGATCCGGCCAAACATGAATTGCTGATCGATCCGATGACGCGGACCTGGAATGACGTCGGGATGAAGGAATTCCTGCACCGCGAACTGATCAATGCCCGTCTCAAGCATGACAGTCTTGCGATCTATCGGTTTGAAATTGATGACCACGAAAGACTGCTGCAAACCTATGGCAAGGACACCGTCAACCGGATCGTTCAGGCGATTGCGTCGGTTATCACATCATCGTTGCGTGACCGCGACGTTGTCGGGCGGGTTGATGAATGCGGCTTTGCCTGTCTGATGCCCGGTGTGCGTCAGGAACAGACAAGTTTCCTTGGCTTCAAGCTGTGCGATACGGTGCGCGAACAATGCCGCTTTACCGACATGGAAGGCGTTCCTGTCCGCATCACCATCAGTGTCGGCGCCACCTGGGCCGATCCCGACACCAAACTGCATTTCAAAGCCAACCGGATCCTTGAACATGCGGCAAATGCCATGGATCAGGCCAAGGCAGACGGGTTTGAAAACGTTGTTTATCGCGCCCTTCCTGCACCAGACCAACCGGTTTGACGCGGTTGGTCCCGGGCATCATTTCTCGACCGTTGATATCAACCGGTTGTGCATTTCGCCCGGTGTCAAATCCACCATTTCCGCCAACAAGATATAGGGATCGCCGTCCAGTCCCAATAGTTGGGCAAAAGCCGGTTCGGTTTTGAGCCCGGCCATCTTCAGGGCCAGTACGCCTTTTGCGAAATCCGGCCCCATCAAATGCAATATCCGGGCTTCGACCAGCATATGGACAAATCCGAACTGCGACATGACCGGGCAGTTTGTTGCAAATATCTCGACAGGAAAGCCGCCACAGACAAACCGGACAACCACCGCCGCCCCGACATTTTCCGTTGCCGCGCGATCATGACAGGAAAACTGCGCGAACGTATTAAGTCGCGACATGACAAATTTCCTGAACCGGTCCAAATCGGATGCATGACACAGAATATCGATATCGGAACTGGCGGTATCGGTCCCGATCGGCAGTGTCCCGGCAACAACCGGATCAAAATCCGAAAGGATTTCCATGACCCCGAATTTTTGCAGAATTTCTGCGGCCTGACGCCCGCGCGAAGATGCCGACATCAACCGATCCAGCCCGCGAAAGTCATCACGACGACACCCGCAAGGCCAATCCATTACTGTTTGGTTCATTGACAAAACCATTCCGTTTCTTGACCCGATCGACCAATGCGGAGATACCTGATAATCGCAGCCATTCCAATCAGATGGTGCTGCGCCAGCCATTTGCGCATGTTCCTGTGCGCAGCCAACCAGAAAGCCCGTAAGTCACATGCTTGATATTCTGGCGATCACGTCACCGATCTTCATGATCATCGCGATCGGCTATTTTGCAGTCTATCGCAATATCGTGCCGCAAAACATTGTGCGCGGCATGGGGGCATTTGTAATGAATTTCGCGCTGCCATGCCTGTTGATCCGGGCACTGGGGCAGCGTGATCTGACCGAAATTATCGAGCCGGTCTATCTTCTGGCGTACGGGATCGGTTCGCTTCTGGTGTTTGCATTTGGCTATTTCTATGCCTTGAAGGTTGCGGGCAAAAGTCAGGCCAATGCCACCTTGCAAGGTCTTGGCATGTCCATGTGCAATAGCGGCTTTGTCGGATATCCGGTCGTATCCCAGATCCTTGGCCCGACTGCGGCAATCGGACTTGCGCTGTGTGTCATGATTGAAAACCTTGTGATGATGCCGCTGGTTCTGGTGCTGGGTGACAGTGCACAAAATAACGGGCAAAGCCGCGTACAGGTACTTGGCAAGGCGTTTGTCAATCTGGGGCGCAACCCGATCATTATCGGCATTGCCATCGGACTTGTGATTTCGTTATCGGGCGTCACATTGCCCGGCCCGATTGTCCGGGTGATTGACATGCTGGCATCGGCGTCGGGGCCGGTTGCATTGTTTGTCATTGGCGGGGGCCTTGTCGGGCTGAAGCTTAAGGGGCTTCGCGTCGATATGGCACGCATCGTCAGCGCAAAGCTGTTGCTGCACCCGATTCTGGTTTTTGTTCTGGTTTATCTTCTGCCGGATATGGATCCGACTTTGCGGATCGCCTGCGTTGCCTTTGCCTGTTCCCCGATGCTCAGCATCTATCCGATTTTCGGCCAACGTTATGGCCACGAAGGATTGTGCGCGGCGTCACTGATGATGGCGACATCCCTGTCATTCATCACCATCAGCACCGCATTGTGGCTTCTCGATACCACTCACGTCTTTGGTCCGCTGCCCTGACATCCAAAACAGCATCATCCGCCGCCGCTTAACGGTCTTCCTCTATCTGTCACCGGCGCAAGATTTCACCTTGGTGGCTGGCCGAACTTTGGACGCTGTCCGGGGAAACCGCCACCCGGCGGAGGACCTCGGCGACCATCCGGGCCCGCACCACCTGGGCCACCACCCGGACCACCCCCTGAACCACCCCCGGGGCCGCCACCTTGTCCATTTCCACCGGGTCCACCAGGCGGCATGCCACCCGGCCCCTTGTTGAAGCTGGGATCGCCAATACCGGCCAACAGGCGCGGGATGAAGGGGAAACTCTCTGTCACGAAATAGGCATAGGTTCCTTGCGGATATTCCGGTGTCACGGTTTCGCGGCCATTGGCATCGTCAAGGTCACCAAGACCGGGCACATATTCGAAATCCTCGCCATATGTTCCGTCATATGGCCCGCCCGGACCACCGGGACGCGTGCCGGTTTTGACCCGCCATGAACTGCGTAATGCGATCACCGGTGATCGCGGATCATTGGGGTCGGCATAGCCAAACATTGCATAGATCGGGAAACCGTCGGCCGCAAAGCCGATGCGAATGGAATGCTGATCGGGTGACCAGCTTTTTATCAGCCCCTTGGGCACGCCATGATAATGATAGGTGCCATCGGGCTGCACATGGGCATTGTTTTGATCAAGCCCCAGATCAAGGGTTGGTGAAATCGCTTCGTATCGCCAGCCGGACTGGCGATTGCGTTGCCAGAATTCGGCAGTATAGGGATCAAACGGAACCCCATTTACCGCGACACCGAATGACAATCGATCAATCGGGGCGAACCGCCCGGTGCGAACCGGGTTTAAAGGCAAACGGAATTCAAGGGCCTGCGCCTTGATCGCATTGGGGTTGCGCCGGTTCGGGAAACTGCCGGTGGCATGATCGGGAATGGCGTTTGATGTGATGTATCGATACCGACCATCTTCTCGCATACGGACTTCGTTTGACAGTGCCCAAGCCTGCCGGGTCGGGTTCAAGACCATACCGGCCAGGGGCAACATGCCAAGCCCGACCAGAAGATTGCGCCGCATTCGGTCGACTTCTTTGCGTGTGTCGCCGGTATATCTGCCCTCGTCCATCGGCGCGTGATCATGGTGATGATGGTGATGGTGATGAGCGGATTGCTGATCCTGCTGCGCGTGAAGTTCGCTTCGTGTCAGTTTCGGCACCGGACTCTCCCCCAAAAGCAGATGTGGCGTCATCCTGATAGTTGGGGATAACGCCACTCTGTTCCAGAGAAAAATCTGATATATCCGCCCTAGCCGGGGATTTCCCCCGCATGCGCAAGGATTTCCTCTGCCTCGCGGATTTCCTGTTGCTGGGCCCACATTTCCGAATACAGCCCGTCCTGTGCCAGCAAATCCTGATGGCGGCCACGTTCGGCCACCTGCCCATCGCGCAGGACAATGATTTCATCGGCATCGATCACGGTGGAAAGCCTGTGCGCAATCACAAGGGTCGTGTGACCGCGCGATACATCACGCAGGGCCTGCTGAATGTCCTTTTCCGTTCTGGTATCAAGGGCAGATGTTGCCTCGTCAAAGATCATGATTTTCGGACGTTTGAGCAACATGCGCGCAATCGACACGCGTTGCTTTTCCCCGCCCGAAAGTTTCAGACCGCGTTCACCCACCATGGTTTTGAACCCGTCGGGAAGACCGGCGACAAAACCGTCGATGCTGGCAAGTTTGGCAGCATTTTCGATTTCTTCCTGCGCGGCACCGGGGCGGCCATAGGAAATGTTATAGGCGATGGTATCGTTAAACAGCACGGTGTCCTGGGGCACGATGCCGATTTCCTGACGCAATGAATTTTGCGTCACATCGCGGATATCCTGACCGTCAACCGTGATCCGTCCGCCCGATACGTCATAGAACCTGAACATCAGACGGGTCAGCGTCGATTTCCCTGCCCCGCTTGGCCCGACCACGGCAACGGTTTTACCCGCTGGCACCTCAAAGCTGACACCCTTAAGGATCTTTCGATCCGGGTTATAGGAAAAATGAACATCCTCGAACCGGATCGCTGCATCCTTGCAGGCAAGCGCATTTGCGTCCGGCTTGTCTTCGACTTCCTTGTCGACATCAAGCAACGAGAACATGCGTTCCATATCGGTCAGCGACTGTTTGATCTGGCGATAGACAAAGCCAAGGAAGTTGAGCGGCATATAAAGTTGCAGCAAATAGGTATTCACCAGCACAAAGTCACCCACCGTCATGGTGCCGTCTTTGACCCCCTGGGCTGCCAGCAACATGTTCAGAACAAGACCGACCGCAATGATCGCACCCTGCCCGACATTGAGCTTGGAAAGCGAAACCTGTGACTGGACTGCTGCAATCTCATAGCCCCGCAATGCGGCGTCATACCGCTTTGATTCGTGGGCTTCGTTATTGAAATATTTGACCGTTTCGTAATTGATCAGACTGTCGATCGCCTTGGTATTGGCCTCATCGTCGCGCTTGTTCATTTCACGGCGGAACTTCATCCGCCATTCGGTCACCACCAGCGTAAAGACGATATAGATCACGATGGTGACAAAGGTGATCAGCGCAAACCAGACATCATAAAGCGCCCACAGGATCACCGAGACCATAACGATTTCAAGCAGGGTCGGCAGGATATTGAACAGCATGAAGGACAACAGGAATTCAATACCCTTGACCCCGCGTTCAATCGCGCGTGACAGCCCGCCCATCTGACGATCCAGATGAAAGCGCAGCGACAATCCATGAAGATGTTCAAAAACACCAAGGGCCGATGTGCGAATGGCCCGCTGGGCCACCTTGGCAAAGATCGCATCGCGCATTTCGCCAAACGCCGCCACCAGAATACGCACAAGGCCATAACCGACAATCAGCGCAACCGGCACAACGATCAGTGATGTACCATCCGTCCCGCCCGACTGCGCTGCTGATTGTGCGGCATTACCGGCCTTTTCCCCGCCGCCCAGCGCATCGACCGCGTATTTGTATAATACCGGAATGTAAACGTTTGCGACCTTGGCCCCGACAAGAAACAGCAAGGCCAGAACCACCCGCGCCTTAAGTTCGACTTCGCCGCGCGGCCACAAATAGGGCAGAAATGTTTTGATAACGCCAAACTCCGCGCGCGCGGTCGGCTGATCGGAACCCATATTTTTCAATTTCTTATCCCCAAACAGGTACCGGACAGCATGGCGGGATGCGCACGGTATGTCTTTTCATTCTGTCCCAAACAGATGGACCGGAATGCCCGCTTTGGCAAGCACGCATGGACGTTTATCCACTTAAGTTCATTGCGAACTGCGGGTTTGATGTCTATTTTGCCAATTTGTTGATAAAATCTCAAAACGGCGGGTTTGACGCAGATGCGATCAAACCGCTTTCTAGGAACGGAACCAAGACCATGACGGCGCTTGCCAGTATCGAAAGTCAGGACATCGCGACGCTTATGCGCGAAATGGGCATCAATGCCCGCACCGCTGCACTCGAACTTGCACAGGTCCCGTCAGAACCAAAAGTAGCCGCCCTGAAAACCGCCGCCGCAAAGCTGCGCGAAAATGCCGCTGTCATTCTTGAAGCCAATGCCAAGGATATGGAAGCCGGCCGCGCAAAGGGCCTTACCGCTGCCCTTCTGGACCGTCTTGCCCTTGACGAAGCCCGGATCGAAGGCATTGCATCGGGTGTCGAAGCGGTCGCAGATCTTCCTGATCCCGTCGGTCGTGAACTGGCCCGCTGGAGCCCGGAACATAACGGGCTTGATATCGCACGCGTTTCGGTACCGCTTGGCGTGATTGGTATCATTTATGAAAGCCGCCCGAACGTTACCGCCGATGCCGGTGCGATGTGCATCAAATCAGGCAATGCCGCGATCCTGCGCGGCGGGTCGGAAAGCTTCAACTCGTCGCGCGCGATCTTTGATTGCATGAAAGCCGGCATCATCGAGGCTGGCCTGCCCGAACATGCAATCCAGATGATCCCGGTGACCGATCGTGCCGCGGTTGGCGAAATGCTGAAATTGTCGGACTATATCGATGTCATCGTTCCGCGCGGGGGCAAGTCGCTTATTTCGCGCATTACCGATGAAAGCCGCATTCCGCTATTCAAACATCTTGAAGGTCTGTGCCACACCTATGTCCATGCCAGTGCCGACCCGCAAAAGGCCGTGGACATCGTGGTCAATGCCAAGATGCGCCGTGTGGGTATCTGTGGTGCGACCGAAACCGTCCTGATTGACAGTTCGGTTGCCGGGCGTCTGTTGCCCCGTATTGCCGAGGCGCTGGTTGCCAAGGGCTGTGAGTTGCGCGGTGATGAAACCGCACAGGCGATTGATAGCCGCATCAAACCGGCGACGGCGGATGACTGGGTCACAGAATATCTTGATGCGATTGTCTCGATCAAGGTCGTCTCGGGTGTTGATGAAGCCGTCAATCACATCAACACATACGGTTCGCACCATACCGATGCGATCATTGCCGAAAACGCCACCGCCACCGCGACCTTCCTCAACGGGGTTGATTCGGGGATCGTGATTGTCAATGCATCGACCCAGTTTGCCGATGGCGGCGAATTTGGCATGGGGGCAGAAATCGGCATTTCGACCGGCAAGCTTCATGCACGCGGTCCGGTCGGAGTCGAACAGCTGACCAGCTATAAATACATCGTGCGCGGTCAGGGTCAGACCCGTCCATGAGCGTCCCTGCGCCAAGATCGCATGTCGCACCAAAACGCGTCGGATTGCTGGGCGGGTCGTTCAACCCCGCCCATGAAGGGCACCTTCATATATCGCTCGAAGCGTTGAAACGCCTGCAATTGGACGCGGTTTGGTGGCTGGTATCCCCGCAGAACCCACTTAAGTCCAGAACCGGTATGGCCGACCTTGCCGATCGCTTTGATTCTGCACTGATGATGGCAAAGCATCCCCGCATTGTTGTTTCTGCAATTGAAACCGAGCTTGGAACCCGCTATACGGCCGACACTCTTGCAGCCTTGCAGCGTCGTTTTACCCAAACACGGTTCGTTTGGCTGATGGGAGCAGACAACCTGGCCCAGTTCCATAAATGGAAATGGTGGGACAGGTTGATTTTACGTGCTCCCATTGCGGTTATCGACCGTGAGGGGTATTCTAACAAGGCATTGTCCGGAACCGCCGCGCGCCGTATGGAACGCTGGCGTATTCCCATGGACAGGGCGGGTTTGCTGGCCGATCTTGATGTTCCGGCCTGGGTATACCTGCCGATCAAGCGCCATCCGGCCTCTTCGACCGCAATTCGCGCCGAAGGCAGATGGCAGGTGTAAGCAACACGGAGAGGTGCGTTTCGGGTTATCCGACCATCCCGTGGAAAGTTAAGGTGGCGACCATAGGTACCGCAAAACAAACTCTGAAGCCGGGCGAAATGCTTGCGCTGATCCAGAGATCGCTCGAAGACGACAAGGCAGAAGACCTTGTCACCATTGATCTGACCGATAAAACCTCCCTTGCCGATCATATGATCATTGCAACCGGCTCGTCATCACGTCGTGTCGCAGCCATGGCAGAACATATTGTCGAAGCAATCAAGGATGCCGGTCAGGGCCGTGCCCAGGCAGAGGGCAAGGAACAGGGTGACTGGGTTCTGGTTGATACCGGCGATGTCATCGTTCATCTGTTCCGTCCGGAAGTTCGCGCCTTCTACAACATCGAAGAGATGTGGGGCGTTGAAAACCCGGCTCTGAAACAGCAGGCAGCGCGGCTGTATTAACAGCCCGCGCTGTTTGGCGCCTGCCGGTTGCGGGCGTCACTGAACAGATATCTGCATAACGGTCTGGATCTGAGACATGCAAATTACCCTTGCTGCGGTCGGGCGGATGAAAGCCGGCCCCGAAAAAGATCTGTTTGACCATTATGCAGCCCGGCTGCGCTGGCCCTTTGCCGTACGCGAAGTCGAAGAAAAGAAAAAACTCCCCCCCAATCAGCTCAAAGACCGCGAAGCAGAATTGCTGCTTGGCGCCATACCCGACAACGCGTTCCTGATTGCCCTTGATGAACGCGGCAAGGAATATGGTTCGATCGAGTTTGCCCAAAAACTCGAAGGCTGGATGGATCAGTATGCCGGCAATATCGCCTTTGCCATTGGCGGGGCGGACGGGCATGGCGCGGCCCTTAAATCCCGCGCCAATACGCTGTGGTCACTGGGCAAGGCCACCTGGCCGCATATGCTGGTGCGCGCACTGATTGCCGAACAGCTGTTCCGCGCACATGCCATCCAGACCAACCACCCCTATCACCGCGAATAAAATATCGGGTGCACTGCCCCCCCCTGTCCTGACGGCCTTTTCGTTCAGATCGCAACGGATGACCGAGTGAAGAAATCGCTTCTCTCGTTTTTCGTGCATGTTGCCTTGCAACATATCGCCATTCCCGCTAACATTTTCATCACAAGAAAAAAACATTCCCAATATCAAAAATACTCTTGGGTAGTGGCGAGGCTTTGAAAATGGAACAAACCGTCTTTTCGGCAGATCAGGCCGCCGATGACGCGCGCAATGGTGGTGCATCCGACGCACAGATCAGGGATCTGATGCGCGGCATTTCAGCTGCCCTTGATTACATTCAGCATCTTCTGGAATTTGCCAATACGGCCGGCGAAAGCCAGGACAGTCTGATGCGCGAGATTGATGTCCGATCAAACAATTTGCGGGCCGGGCTTGATGAAACCCGCCGTGAAATTGCCAACAGCACCGACGTTGCCCACGAAGTTCAAAACACCACCCGATCAACCGTTGCCAGCAAGACCGACGCCATCCGCACCGATCTTGAACGCATCAGCGCGGAACTTGAAACCAAGGCCGAAGGCGCCAACAAGGTTCTGGGCGCGATCGAGGATATCGGCAAGGGCATCAAACTTCTGGCGCTCAATGCTGCCATCGAAGCGGCCCGGGCCGGGGATCACGGGCGGGGCTTTGCCGTTGTCGCCAAGGAAGTCGGCAATCTGGCCCAAAGCACCATGCAACGCACCAACGAGGCGGTCGATCTGATTGACCTGTCGGAAGTCACACAGGCATTGCGCAAAAGCATGGCCAATATCGGCAGCGACCTTGACAGTCTTGGCAGTGAGATCGAAGCATCCCTTGCCACGCTTCAGGAACGGTTTGCCAATATGTCCGAACGGCTTTCGGACATTTCCGAACATAACCAGGTGGTGTTTGAATTGCTGTCGGGCAGCAAGGACGCATCGGCCCGCACCCGTAACAAGGTGACCTGGGCGCGGACCGATACCAGAACACTGGCCACCACATTGGCCGACGCCGGGACGGCCCAGCAAAAACTTGCAGGCTTTTTGAAAACCAACCACCTGCATGATGACCCGACCTTTGACCGGCTGGCTGATATCAAGGCGCGCGGTAAAATCCGCATTGCCATCGAACCGGCCTTTGTCGGGTTGTCATTCCGCCTTAGGCCCGGGGATCCGTTGCGCGGACTGGATGCGGACTATGCGCGTGCACTGGCAAAATGGCTTGGTGTGGAATGTGAATTTGTTGAACATCCTTGGGATTTGCTGACCGAACTTCTGTTTGTCGGCACCAAACCGGGCAGCCCCACCGCCGATGTGGTCTGGAGCGCCCTGCCACCGAGTGAGTTTTACAAAGGTGTCGCCTATTCGGATACTTATACCTATCTGAATTTTGCGCTATGTCGCCGGGCTGGCAATACAAGCATCAGCCGCCTCGCCGATCTTGATGGCAAGGTTCTTGGCATCATCAATGATCCGGTGGCCTTTACCGTCCTTGAAGAACAGGGGCTTCGCTGGGCAGGAAATGAAAACAAGCCCGGCGGTATCGCCAGATTATCCAATCTGATCGCCTATAGCGACCAGACCCGCCTGCATGATGCCCTGGCCGACGGGGCCGTTGATGCCTTTGCGGTGGATCAGCCGATTTTCCACTGGGCCGCCAACAACCCCGAAAGCCCTTGGCACGGTCGGATCGAAGTTCTCCCGGGCAGTATTCTGCCCTTGCCTTACTATTATACCGCGGCGGTCGCGGCCGATCCGTCGTCATATAACCTGCTTGCCGCGATCAATGAATTCATCGCCGGGTTCCGCCCCACGCCGGAACGGGCCGACATTGAAAAGCTGTGGCAGGGACAGGCCATCAATCATCATCTGACCTACAAGGATGAAGCCGGCAATCTGATCGGCGCGGACGAACTTGAAACGCTTTATCACGCCCATTGCCGCAAACACGGCATCCGGATTGACACATAAGACAACATGATCACGGCATCGCCGGGCGTTCAGTCCGGACGATGCCGTGATCAACCCGCAAAAACCCCAAAACAGATCACCACCGTCACAGATCCTGTTTCGCAAATTCATAATATGCTGCCTTGCAACATAACTCGCCCGACGGTAGTGTTTCCCTAAAAGAAATAATTATTCCCAATTCAACGGGTAGTGGTGAGGCTTGAAGTATGGAAGAGACCATTCTGGCACCGCGTGATGACAGCATCACGCAAGATGATCACGTTTCGACACCCCAGCAACAAGATGCATCCGGCTTGGCAAAGGATGCAGAAACCGAAGAAAAATCCGCGGCAAGTTCGGATGATCTGGCCCCGCTGTTGCGCGGGATATCTTCGGCATTGGATTATATCGAACATCTTTTGACATTCGCCAATACGGCGGGCGAAAGCCAGGACAGCCTGATGCGCGAAATTGATGTCCGGTCCAATAACCTGCGTACCGGCCTTGATCAGACCAAACGCGAAATTGACGAAAGTACCGCGACCGCCAGCACGGTTCAGGATGCCACCCGCACTACCGTTTCATCCAAGACCGATGCCATTCGAAGCGACCTTGAAAAGATCAGCCAGGACCTTGAAACCAAGGCCGAAGGTGCAACCAAGGTGCTGAGTGCGATCGAAGATATCGGCAAGGGCATCAAGCTTCTGGCGCTCAATGCCACGATCGAGGCGGCGCGCGCTGGCGAACACGGGCGCGGTTTTGCCGTTGTCGCCAAGGAAGTCGGCAATCTGGCCCAAAGCACCATGCAGCGCACCAACGAGGCGGTTGATCTGATTGACCTGTCTGACGTAACCCGGTCCTTGCGCGAAAGCATGGCAAATATCGGAAGCGACCTTGACAGTCTTGGCAGCGAAATCGAAGAAGCCCTTGGCGGGCTTAAGGATCGTTTTGCTGCGATGTCGGGGCGCCTTGACCATATCAGCGGCCATAATCAGGTTGTTTTTGAACTGCTTGATGCCAGCAAGGAATCATCGGCACGCACCCGCAGCAAAGTTTCCTGGGCCACCGGCGAAATTGGCAACCTGTCGGCCTGCACCACCGATGAAACCGCGATCAGCGCCAAGCTTTCGCAGTTTTTGCGCAGCAATCATATCCATGATGACCCAGCCTATGACCGGCTGGCCGATATCAAGTCACGTGGCAAAATCCGGATTGCGATTGATCCGGCATTGGTCGGCGCATCATTCCGCCCCCAAAAGAACGGCCCGCTTCACGGCATTGATATCGACTATGCCCACGCCTTTGCCAAATCGATCGGTGTTGCCTGCGAATTTGTCGAACATCCCTGGGATTTGCTGACCGAATTGCTGTTTGCCGGCAAAAAGGCCGGGCAACCACCCGCCGATGTTGTCTGGTGTGCATTGCCACCGAGTGACTTTTACAAGGGTGTCGCCTTTTCAGATACCTACACCTATCTGAACTTTTCGCTGATCCGGCGACCGGAAAACACATCGATCAATACGATCGCCGATCTCGAAGGCAAGGTTCTTGGAACGGTCAATGACCCGGCCGCCCTTGCGGTTCTTGAAGATGTCGGATTGCGCTGGGCCGATAATGAAAACAAACCAGGCGGCATTGCCAAACTGTCGAACATGATTGCCTATGGCGATATTTCGCGCGTTCATGATGCGGTTGCCACCGGTGCGATTGATGCCTTTGCCGGCGACCATCCGGTCTTTCACTGGGCATCAAGCAACCCGCAAAGCCCCTGGCACGGGCGGCTTGAAGTCCTGCCCAAACCGATCCTGCCCCATCCGTTTTTCTATGTCGCGGCCGTCGCGGCCGACCCGGCTTCCTATACGCTGTTATGCGCGATCAATGATTTCATTGCCCGGTTCCGCACCACCCCGGAACGGGCCGCGATTGAAAAGCTGTGGCAGGGTGAGGCCATCAATCATCACCTGACCTACAAGGACGAAGCCGGCAATCTGATCGGGGCCGACGAACTTGCCAGCAGCTATCAGGCCCATTGTCGGAAATTCAACATCGACCCGGCGAAATAAGGCGGCCCCCCATACAACACGCTGGCGCGATGACGGTATCGGCACTATCATCGCGCCATGGCGACAAACAAAAAATCCCTGCGACAACAACGCATTCTGCGTGAACTTGACCATGAACCGTCCCTGCGGATCATTGATCTGGCAGACCGCCTTTCCGTGTCGACAGAAACCATCCGACGCGATTTTGACGAATTGACCCAACAGGGATTGATCAACCGCACCTACGGCGGGGCGGTCCGTCGCCAGTCAAGCGAGCCGGGACTTAATGAACGCCACAAACTTCATATCGCCGAACGTGAACTGATTGCCCGCCACGCCATGCCTGTACTGGCCGGGACCCGCCATATCATGATCGGATCGGGTGCGACCACGGTCCATGTTGCCAAACGGTTGGCCGTAACCATGAATGACCTGACAGTCATCACCCATTCATTCGGGGTGGCAACGGTTCTTGCCATCAATCCGACCATCCGGGTCATCATGGCACCGGGCCTTTATCACGCCCAGGAAGGCGCGATGCATGGTGCGCAAACCATTCGTTTTCTTGAAAACTATCGGGTGGAATGGGCGATCCTTGGCGCCAGCGGCCTTGATGAAGATGGCGCAAGCGACGCCCTGATCGAAGCATCCGAAGTCTATGCCGTCATGATGGAACGGGCGACACGGTCCATGATCGTTGCCGATCATACCAAATTCAATCAGGCCTTCCCGGCACGCTATTGCGACTGGGGAAATGTCGATATCCTGATCAGTGATCAGACACCACCCGGATCCCTTGGCGATACCATCCGCGATACCGGCTGCCTGATCAAGGCCGGCTGACTGCCAAGGCCGATGTGCCGATCGCCCCAACCGACTAACCACAAGCACGCAGGGATTTTCCAAGCGCCTCGATAAAGAAATCGACTTCTGATCGTTTCAGGCACAGGGGCGGGCGAATTTTCAAGGTTTGCCCGTATTTTCCCGCCGCCCCGATCAGAACACGGTGACGGCGCATGGCATTGATGACATCGCCCACCAGTTGACCGCTTGGTCGGGTCGGGTCACCGTCTTCTGACAGATCCACCCCCAAAAACAGCCCCGCCCCGCGTATGTCACTGATCCGGCCATCCAGTTCGGCCAGATGCTGCAACCCTTCGCGCAAATAGGCCCCGCAAACCGCGGCATTGTTCTGAAGATTTTCATCACGGATGACATCAAGCACCGCAAGCCCCGTGGCCGCGGCAACCGGGCTTGCGGCAAAGGTGTTAAAATAGCCGACATCCTCGCAAAATGCGGCCAGCATTTCGGACCGTACCGCGATCCCGGCCATCGGAAAACCATTGCCCATCGGTTTGCCCATGCTGACGATATCAGGGGCGACGTCATGACGTGCAAATCCCCAAAACGCGTCCCCGGTCCGGGCAAATCCGGGCTGGACCTCATCGGCGATGAACACACCGCCTGCACGGTGAATAACCGCAACCGCCAGCCGCAAGAACCCCTTGGGATTGGAAAAAACCCCGTCACTTGAAAAGATGCTGTCGACAATCAGGGCTGCCACCCCGTGCCCGCGCTCTTTCAGGGTGATCGCAGCTGAATGCACCGCATCGGCAAACCCGGCGGCAATATTGTCGCCATAGGCATGCTTGCCCGGTGGTGCGATGGCGATCACATGATCGGGCAAACCACCACGCTTGATTGCCGATGGCGATATATCGGTCACTGCCGCCGTATTCCCGTGATAGGCACTTTCCGTCACGATGATGCCATGCGCCTTGACCGCACGTTGCGCAATCCGGATGGCAAGATCATTGGCCTCGCTACCGCTGCAGGTCAGGACAATGTTTTCCAGATGGTCGGGAAATGTCGCCTTAAGACGATCAAGATAGGCTTCAACTGTCTGATGCAGATAACGACTGTTGATATTCAGCCGGGCAGCCTGATTGGCCATGGCACCGACCACTTTTGGATGGCAATGCCCGACCGACGGCACATTGTTATAAAAGTCCAGATAGTTGGTGCCATCGGCCGCTGTCATCCAGCATCCCGATGCCGACACCATTTCGATCGGATCGCGATAAAATAGTACTGAGGCCGCCCCGACATTGCGCAACCGGCGCCCCAAAAGATCGCTTTGGGGGCTGTCTTTTTTCTGCGGGCCATGATTATCAAAGGCATTCATATCCAGAATGGGGCGCGCCTTGGTCATTACGCCCCCTCTGCCGCAAGATAGCTTTGCGCCATGGCAATGGTGCCGTCGGTAAAACCGGTTCCCATTTCCCGGGCGGTCGGCGTTTCGGGATGGCTGGCAATCCAGGCCGTCAGCAACAACCGTCTGAGCATCACAAAACTGTCGAGCATCGCACAATCGGCATCGGAAAACGGGGCAATCGTGCGATATCCCTCTATCCAGGCTTCCTTAAGGGCCGGAACAATCGGGTCCAGTTCGATAAAACTGATGGCCGCAGCAAAGTCATAACCAAACCAGCCAAATCCGCAGTCATCAAAATCAATAACGCCAAGCCGGTCCCCATCGACCAGAAGATTGGCCAGCCTCAAATCGGCATGGATCAGACCAAACCGGTCATTGCCCATGCCAAACGTCATAAGCTTCTGATCCAGATGCTGGCAAACGCGCGTCAGCACCGCCAAACCGGCCCCATCAAGACCCGGTGCGGCACGCCAGTCCCCCCAATGCGGGGTCGCGCCAAGGGTCGTGTCAAAGGTCCAGCTTTTGCGCACAAAATTGACCGATCGTGCCCACTGCCGCGCATGCCCGTGCAGACGCGCACTGATCGCGCCGAGCTTGAAAAAACCGTCCACCAACGCATCATCCGCAGATGGTTCATCACCTTGCATGAAATCAAAAGCAACAACATGGCGACCAACCCCGTCCTGATCGAACTCGGCAACCAGTGATCCGTCACTGCGCAAGCGCGGCTTGGGTGTGTTGACCACCTCGGCAGCGCGAAGCGCATTGATCCAGGCCAGCTCAGACTCGATTTCAGACCGTGTATGATATCCGGGGCGATGAACCCGCAAAATCAGCCGTGCACCCGTTTTCGGGTCTGTCGCCAGAAACGTCGCATTCTCTGACACGGTCAAAAGCCTGACATCGGCATCCCCGCCCATGCCCCACCCCGGCAGAACCGAAATCGCACCGTCGCGCAGGCGGCCAATCAGTTCGTCATCATATATTCCGCCCAATGCAGCCTCCCCTTTTACGCTGTTCCGGTCTCCGGCTCACCTGTTGGCCGGTATCCGCTCCAACAATCTTTAACGCACCATCATCCAGCCACGGCGCCACCACCGGCATCACTGACATCACCCGCGTCCGCCGCATCGTTGCGTTCCGCCATGTCCCGGCATGCCCCTTCATGTCGCCGCCCTGACTTTGCCGCCCCCTGGCCTTTGGTCGTCCTTACCGGCCATGGCAGCAGGCTCCCCTCGAATTGACAGGCTTTAACTGGCGGGCTGTCTGATAAGCCGTCCGAAACAGTGTTCTGTGAATAGTGCGCCTTAAAATGTGTAACTTGCAACATTTTTTGTTGCATCACGGAAAAAATCGCCCAATCATCAGGAAAACACATCGCAATGCACAATCAGGGTAGCGCCACACCATCCCCGCCGGGGTATCGGACATTGGCACCTTCACGAAAGGATCCACCATGCTGACTTCAATTTCGGGAAAAACTGTCATCGTCACGGGTGGCTCCAAAGGGATCGGCAAGGGCATCGCCAACGTCTTTGCCAAACAGGGGGCCAAAGTCATGATTGCGGCCCGCACAGAAAAGGATGCGGCCATCGCCGTTGGCGAAATCACGGGTGCTGGCGGGACGGCCGATATGGTTTTGTGTGATGTGTCGGACTGGGATCAGGTCGCCGGAATGACGGAATATACCGCCAAGACGTTTGGCGGTATCGATATCCTGTGCGCCAATGCCGGAATTTTCCCGCAAGTCAAAATGATCGATATGACGGCAGATGACTGGGACCAGGTCATGGCCACCAACCTCAAAAGCAGCTTTCTGTGCGTTAAGGCCTGCATCCCCTATTTCGAAAAAGCCGGCAAGGGACGGGTTGTGATTACCTCATCGATCACAGGCCCCGTAACCGGTTATCCCGGCTGGTCGCATTATGGCGCGTCCAAGGCCGGACAACTTGGCTTTATCCGCACCGCGGCAATGGAACTGTCGCGCTATAATACGACGATCAATGCCGTCATGCCCGGCAATATCATGACCGAAGGCCTTGCCGACCTTGGTCAGGACTATCTGGATTCAATGGCCAGTTCGATCCCGCTCAAACGTCTGGGCAGCGTCGAAGACATCGCCAATGCGGCCCTGTTCTTTGCATCGGACGAAGCGGCCTATATCACCGGGCAATCCATCGTCGTTGACGGCGGCCAAATCCTTCCGGAATCGCTTGATGCCTTGGGCGAGATTTAAAATCTAAACAAGAAACTCAATCAAGAAATGCACTTTAAGTTTGCATCCGATTTCCCGTTTGAATACAGATATTTCTGAATTTCAGGGGAGATCTATGATGGAACGTCGCCACCTTAAACTTATTGCAGTTCTGGGATGTGTCGCATTTCTTGGCGCCTGTGCCACATCGCGAAGTGTCGTACAAATCGAAGAGCCAGATACCATCGAGAACCCGACGGAGGGTGTCGAAGTCCGAATTCTGGAAGTGAATGACAAACGGCAATTCGAAATTGATCCGCCGCGACCTGATATCCCGTCACTTGCCAATGACGAAATTGATGACGATGCGATCACGGCGCGCGCATATGCCCGCAAACGCAACACATACGGCATGGCGTTGGGCGATGTGCTGATTCCGGAAGGCAAAACCGTTGCCGATGCCATTGCCAGAACCGTGGAAAATGGCTTCCAGGCTGCCGGATACCGCGTCCTGACACCCGCCGACCCCAATTACGATAAGGCTGCCGATGTCAAAGTCGACATTGCCGAGTTTTGGTCGTGGTTCGAACCCGGCTTCTGGCAGGTCACAGTCCACAATCGAAGCGACATCACCATCACGACAGATGCCGCAATTGCGCCCGAGCCGATTAAAGTGACTGAACACTACCGGGAAAACATGCAGATGGTTCTCGACAGTGATTGGCAGGCCAGCGCGATCAAAGCGTTAAAGCAGGTACGCGAAACAATCACAGAACAGCTACAAAAGCTTTCGGTGCAATGAAGCGTTGATAACCGTCATTTCGCAAAACTCAAAACCGCGCCATGATGGCGCGGTTTTTCGTTCAGATATCATGCAATCCATACTGGCTGCGCACCACGCCGGAATTATAGCGTTCTGATGCCAGCAACCGTGGCTTGATGCCCCCGGCGTCGCGCCCGAACAATGATATACCGTCCCCCAGAACTTCCGGGATCGTAAAGATATCCAGCTGATCGGCAAAGCCACCAAACAGGAACTGTGTGACCACACTTCCGCCGCCAACAACCCAGATGTCGCCATCGCCATTGCGGCTGTCGCGAAGCTGATCGACAAGTTCGATAATGCTGCCGCCATAGGCCTCGGTATTGGCCGGACGGTCTTGCGGAAGATCGCGTGATGTCAGAACGATGGTGCGGCGGGCCTCATAGGGCCAATCGCCAAATTCCATCACCTGATCAAAGGTGTTTCTGCCAATGATCAGCGTGCCTACGGAGTCCAGAAAATCATCAAAGCCGAATTCGGCCGGATCATATTCATCCAGCCAATCCACCGCACCATTGGTGCGCGCTATGAAGCCATCCAGACTGACCGCGATGTATATGCGGAACAGCTTTTTGCTCATGTCTAGGTCCAACCTTTGGTGGGGTCTTTGCCCCTTGTTTGCTCGCGCAGATCATAACAGATCCCCAACCAAAGGTCGCAAGAAACACATTTCACCAACCGGAAGTGAAATGACTATAACACCCAAGACGTTGATTTAAATCGCGTTTTATCAATGTTGTAACATCAACATTCAACCACGTTGACATTGACGGCAAGGCCACCCTGACTGGTTTCCTTGTACTTGCTTTGCATGTCGAGTCCCGTCTGGCGCATGGTTTCGATTACACGATCCAGCGACACGGTATGCTGCCCGTCGCCGCGCATTGCCAGACGTGCGGCATTGATTGCCTTGACCGCGCCCATGGTGTTGCGTTCGATGCATGGCACCTGCACCAGACCGCCAATCGGATCGCATGTCAGGCCAAGATTATGCTCCATCCCGATTTCGGCGGCATTTTCAACCTGTTCGGGCGTGCCGCCCAGAACCGCACAAAGCGCGCCTGCGGCCATTGAACAGGCAACACCGACCTCGCCCTGGCAACCGACTTCGGCCGCCGAGATGGATGCGCGCTTTTTATAGATCGACCCAATTGCTGCCGCGGTCAGAAGAAATTCGCGAATTTTGGTCTGACTGACATTCGACCCGAACCGTTCGTAATACCGAAGCACGGCCGGAATGACGCCAGCTGCACCATTGGTCGGTGCGGTCACGACACGTCCGCCAGCGGCATTTTCCTCGTTCACGGCAAGGGCATAAAGATTGACCCAGTCAATCACGGTCAGCGGGTCGCGAAGGCCCGCTTCGGGTTTTTCGGTCAATTCATGATAAAGCTTTGATGCCCGGCGTTTGACATTCAACCCGCCGGGCAAAATGCCATCGGTTTTGCACCCGCGATCAATGCAATCCATCATTGCCCGATGAACACGATCGACAAATTCGTATGTTTCGTCCGGGCTGCGCCAGCTTTGTTCATTGGCCATCATGATTTCGGCAATCGATGCACCTTCGCGTTTGCAAATGGCCATCAATTCATCGGCCGATGAAAATGGATGGGGCAGCGTGATATTGTCGCCGGAATATTCCGCCCCGCGATCATCGCCAGACACAATGAACCCGCCACCGACCGAGAAATATTCCTGTTCGTGAATTTTTACGCCATCGCGGTCAAATGCGGTGATCCGCATGCCATTGGGATGCTGTGGCAGGGTTTCGGTAAAGTGAAACACCAGATTGGTTTCGCGATTGAAATCAACCGGATGCTTGCCATAAAGCTGCAATTGCGCGCTGCGGTCGATGGCCTGCACGGTTGGCGCGACATCATCGGGGTCCACACTGCGCGGCCGATGGCCCGAAAGCCCCATAATCACGGCCGTATCGGTGGCGTGCCCCTTGCCAGTCAGGGCAAGCGATCCGTAAAGATCGACCACAACACTGCCCGCCTTGGTCAAAAGATTGCGGGCATCAAGTTCAAGACAAAACCTGTATCCGGCGCGCATTGGCCCGACGGTATGCGAACTCGATGGTCCGATCCCGATGGTATAAAGATCAACAACAGAAAGGTTTACGTCTTGCACAGAACCGTCCTGCGATCCCGAACGGGGACCGGTGGCGGGATTGGTGGTCATAAGGGCCTCCTTCACGGCTCTTGAACGCGCGAAAATCGCGCCGTTTACGAACCGGTGTCTTGCCCCCTCTGTCCCTTGACCTGAGATTGTGCGCCCATGGGTCGAAAACAACATCAACCCACAGGTTTTCATCCTTCGGTGGAAGCCGGTTGTCATACATGTTTGATCTGTATGCGTGCCGAATTCTCTCTCCAGAGCCTCTATCCGCGACGGTCCATCTGCCTGAGAGTTTTATGGGGCTATTGCTCCTTCGGCGCCGGTTATGCGGGTAACCGGGCTCTCCCGTCGTGGTGCGAGACGCCATTTCTGCCGCCTCTGAGGATCACCGTTGGGGGCAGATTATCTGTGTCTGATACCCCTGTCAAAAAGCAGCTTTGCACCTGCAAAAAATTCCAGGTCGGGGTACTGTTTCACGGCCACATTCGTGCTAAATTGCCGAAATTACGCATTTGCCTGTTGTGAGTAACGGTTGACCCACCCTGCCCGCGCAACAGGATTGATGGCGAATCACCCGGTAAGTCACCATATTTACGGGTAATTCAGCCTTTATCTCTATCAGTGGGGTTTATGAACGTGACTGTATCGAATTCCGTAAAGCGCCCGCGCCCTGTGGTGCTGTGTATTCTGGATGGCTGGGGGTATCGCGAAGAAACCAAGGACAACGCCGTTGCCTTGGCCAATACGCCTGTCTGGGATGCGCTTTATGCCAATTATCCGACCGGATTCCTCAAGGCTTGTGGTCTGGATGTCGGCCTGCCCGAAGGTCAGATGGGCAATTCGGAAGTCGGTCACATGAATCTGGGTGCCGGTCGTGTCGTCATGCAGGAACTGCCCAAAATTGATGAAGCCGTCAAAACCGGAAGCATCGCCGATACCGATGCGGTCAAGAAAATCATTGCAACGCTGCGTGACACCAAGGGTGTCTGCCACATTGCCGGTCTTCTCTCCGAAGGTGGCGTGCATTCCCATCAGGCCCATATGGCCGCCCTTGCCAAAATCATTGCGGGCGCCAGTGTGCCGGTCAAAATTCACGCCTATCTTGATGGCCGTGATACCGCCCCGAAAAGTGCTGCCAAATTCCTTGAGAAATTCCGCGCCCTTATCGGCGATGCCAATGTCGAGATTGTCACCGTGACCGGGCGTTATTACGCCATGGACCGTGACAACCGTTGGGAACGCGTCAGCCAGGCCTATTTCACCATGGTTCAGGGCAAAAACTATGCCGATGGCCGCACTGCCGAAAGTGCGGAGGCCGCAATTGCCAATGCCTATGCAAATGACACCACGGACGAGTTTGTCCTCCCAACCGTGATTGGCGATTTTGACGGGATCAAGGATGGCGATGGCATTCTGATGACCAATTTCCGTGCCGACCGTGCACGTGAAATCCTTGCTGCCCTGTGCGCGCCGGAATTTGACGGGTTTGATCGCGGTACCGCGCCGAAATTTGCCGTGCAGGCCGGCATGGTCGAATATTCGTCCGAACACGCCAAATACATGGATGCGATCTATCCGCCGCAAACCCTTCCCAACATCTTTGGCGAAGTGGTTTCAAAGGCCGGGCTGAAGCAGCTTCGCATCGCCGAAACCGAAAAATATCCGCATGTGTCGTTCTTCTTTAACGGCGGCGAAGAACAGGTCTTCGAAGGCGAAGACCGCATTCTGGTCGCATCGCCCAAAGTTGCGACCTATGACCTTCAGCCGGAAATGTCCGCACCCGAAGTCACCGAAAAACTGGTCGATGCCATCAAGTCGGAAAAATATGACGCGATCATCCTGAATTTCGCCAACCCCGACATGGTCGGGCATAGCGGCATTCTGTCGGCTGCGATGAAAGCGGCCGAGGCCGTTGATACCTGCCTTGGCAAGGTGATTGAGGCGATCAAGTCGGTTGGCGGCGTTGCCTTTGTCACCGCCGATCACGGCAATTGCGAGGTCATGGTCGATCCGGAAACCGGTGAACCCCATACTGCACATACCCTTAATCTGGTGCCGACCATTCTTGTTAACGGTCCGGAAGGGGTAACATTGGAGAATGGTCGCCTTGCCGATGTTGCACCGACTTTGCTGCAACTCCTTGGCGTGCCACAGCCAGCCGAGATGACTGGCAAACCGTTGCTAAAGGGCCTGAAACAGAATGATGCGCTTCTTGCGAGCTAAGTCAGCTTATGAGATCGCCCTGCCTGCCGTGACCGCGCTTGTGCTGTGTCTGGCAGGCGGGGCAGCGCCTTCTTTTGCCCAGTCGCTTCAAAAAGTTGACAAGAAACTTGATCAGCTTGAAAGCCAGCTGTCCGAACAGCAAAAACAGGAAGAATTCCTGTCACGAAAATCGCGGGAACTCTGGACCGAGGAACAGGCCCTGCAATCCGAAGCCATTTCGGTTGCCCGCCGTACCCAGCGTCTGGAAACAACCCTGACCGAACTTGAAGATCAGCTGCAATCGCTTGAAACCCGTGAGAAGGTTGCGGCCACCAGTCTTGAGGACAAGGCCGGTCAATATGCCCGCATCCTGATGGCCTTGCAGCGTCTTTCGACCACCCCGCCCGAAGCGGTCATTGCCCTTCCGACATCGCCGCAGGATACCTTGCGTTCGGCGGTATTGCTCAAGGCCGCACTGCCCGGCGTTGAACAGCATGCCCGCGACCTGCGTAAGGAACTCGATGAAATTGCACGTTTGCGCGAAGATATCCGCACACAACGCGCAGACGTCGCCGAGGCCACCCGTGCGCTGCAACAGGAACGCACATCACTTGCCGCATTGCTGAGTGAAAAGCGCCGCCTGCGCACCGAGACCGAGGCCGAAGCCCACGAAGCCGCCAAGGCCGTAAATGCGCTGGCTGACGAGGCCAAATCACTTGGCGAGTTGCTGAGCACCTTGCGCAAACGGGCCGAAGGTCTGCCCGCACCGCGATCACGCCCGGAAATTGATGTCGCCACCCGGACCGAACCCGATGCCGATACCCTGGGCGCAACCACGATTGCCCGCAATACGCCCCCCGAACCGCCAGCCCGCAAGGAAGAACCGGCCGCAGCCACCCCGAAACAGGATGGCACAAGCGACGAAGAATTCGCGGTTGGCAGTTCGATCACCCTGGCGCATGGGCATTTGCGCATGCCTGCCAGTGGCAAAGTCGTCACACTGTTCGGGGAAAAATCGCGTGGTCCGGACGGATTGACCGTCACAAGATCCAAAGGAATTGAGATCAGTACCCGCGCAAATGCGCAGGTTGTCTCGCCCTTTGATGGCAAAGTTGTCTTTGCAGGCCCCTTCCGCGGGTACGGCCGACTCTTGATTATCGAACACGGCGAAGGATACCATAGTCTTATCGCCGGTTTTGATCGGCTCGACAGTGTGGTAGGACAATATCTGTTGGCGGGCGAACCTGTTGGTATTATGGGTGAAACAGCGCCTAAACTCTATCTGGAGATGCGCCAGGACGGAGAAGCGATCAATCCGCTTCCGTGGCTGGCCTCGAAAAACGGCAAGGTAAGTGGATGAAAACCTCTCGATTGGCAGTACTCGCACTCGCGACCGGCATGACTTTCGGCCTTGCGTCCCCAAGTCTGGCGCAATCTTCAACCTCCTCGGCTGAGACATATCGTCTTTTGAACCTGTTTGGTGACGTGTTTGAACAGGTCAAAGCCAAATATGTCGAAGAAGTCGATGACAAGCAGCTGATCGAAGCCGCCATCAACGGCATGCTGACGTCACTTGATCCGCATTCCTCTTATCTGAACATGGATAATTTCGAGGAAATGCAGGTCGATACCCGTGGCGAATTCGGCGGTCTTGGCATCGAAGTCACGATGGAAGACGGCTTTGTCAAAGTCATCGCACCGATCTATGACACGCCCGCCGAAAAGGCCGGCCTGCAACCGGGCGACTTCATCACCCATATCGACGGCACCGCCATTCGCGGCATGACGCTTAATGATGCGGTCGAAATGATGCGCGGCAAGGTCAATACCGACATTGTCCTGACCATCATCCGTAAGGGCGAACAGGCTCCGTTTGATGTCACCCTGACCCGTGCGGTCATCAAGATCCAGTCGGTCCGCGCCGAAGCCAAGGATGATATCGGCTATATCCGCATCACCAAATTCAACGAACAGACCTTTAGCGGCCTGCAACGTGCGATTGGCGACATGCGCGATCAGATCGGCCCGGAAATCAAGGGTCTGGTGATTGACCTGCGCAACAACCCGGGTGGCCTGCTTGATCAGGCAATTTCGGTATCCGATGCCTTCCTGGACAAGGGCGAAATCGTATCGACCCGCCCGCGTGATACCCAGAATACCGAACGCTATAACGCGCGGTCCGGTGACCTGGCCGAAGGACTGCCGATTGTTGTTCTGATCAATGATGGTTCGGCATCGGCATCCGAAATTGTTGCCGGCGCTCTTCAGGATCACCGCCGTGCGGTCATCATGGGCACGCGCAGCTTTGGCAAGGGATCGGTTCAGACAATCCTTCCGATGCCGGGCAATGTTGCACTGCGCCTGACCACCGCGCGTTATTACACGCCGTCAGGCAAATCCATTCAGGAAGTCGGCATCGTTCCGGACATCATCGTGCCCCAGGCCCGTGTTGAAAGTATCGAAAGCGATACCCGCCGGTCCGAAGCATCCCTGAACGGTGCGCTTCGCAACGAGGACGCCGCGACCACAGACGCAGAAAAGGATGCAAATTCCCGCCGGGATGAAGCCGAGCAACTTGCGATCGACGATTATCAGCTTTCGCGGGCGCTTGACATGATCCGGGGCATTTCGCTGTTTGGTCCGCGCCCGAAAGGGTAAGGACCATCCGGACATCGTGAGAGACTAGCTGTTCGTGTTCAGGAAAATCCTAAATTCCTTGCCATTCCGAAAGAAGAAGGATGGCGATCTCGACGAGGACATGGCCGGCGCGCTGGCCGACGACCTTGGCGACGGGATGACTGACGCTGAAGAAGTCAATCTTGATGACCTGCCCTTTAACGAACTTCCGATCGAAATTCAGATCAAGCGTCTGCCCAAGCGGCCGAAATCACGGCGCAGCTGGCTGTCGAAAATTCTGATCATTCTGGTCTTCCTGTCGCCCTTCGGGGCGACAGCGGTTGCGCTGATCCCGATCCTTGATCCGGAAACCGGCTGGCGGCTGTTTCATCTTGGCAGCCCCGAGGCCCTGGTGGCTGTGCCAGGGTCGGAGCGCGAACTCCAGGAAGAAATCGCGCGCGGTGTGCGCGACATGCAGGAACGCGAACGCGCCCAGCATAACGGCGATGTCGGTCCCGATGGCACCCCACAATCCGCCGAAGACATTACCAATCAGCTTTCCGGTGTCTCCGATCTGGTCGGGCCACCCGATCAGGCTGACGGTGTTGCCCCCGATACCGAACTAAGCCCCGAAGAACTGGCCGCCATCATCGCCGAAGAAGGATCGATTGACGATCCGATCGAACCCGATCCCTTGCGCAAGGCCCCGCTGCCCGGTCTGGATGAAGAAGGCAGTTTCGGCCGTGTCCCGCGCATTGCCGATGATGGCACCACACCGTTTGATGCCTATAAGCGGCCCTTTGAAAAAACCGACGGGCAACCATATGTCGCGATCATTCTGACCGGGGTTGGCCTGAATGAAGCCCGCACCGAAACCGCGATCAATGATCTGCCGCTTAATATTTCGCTGGGCATTTCACCTTATAGCCGCGACATCAAAACCGTTGCCGAACAGGCCCGCGAAATGGGCCACGAAGTCTTTCTTGAATTGCCGATGGAACCGGCCGATTTCCCGCTTTCCGATCCGGGGCCGCGCGCGCTTTTGACGTCCCTGTCAGAGGGTGAAAACCTTGTGCGGCTTGAATGGTTGCTTGCACAGTTCCCCGGCTATGCCGGACTGGTCAGCCACGAAGGATCAAAATTCGGAAGCCTTGATAGCGCCATCCGCCCGATCATTGAATTCGTATCGCGTTCGGGTCTGATGTATCTCGAAGGTACGCGCAGCGGCATGGCAAGCTATGGCGCGCAACTGGCATCAAATGCCGGAACGCCAAACGCGGTTGGCAACATTCTGATCGATCAGGTTCCCAGCCGCCGCCAAATTGATGCAAGACTTGCCGATCTGGTCCAGCTTGCCAAACGCAACGGCGTTGCTGTCGGCTTTGCTCAATCCTATCCCGTCACCATTCAGCGCCTGCGCAACTGGGCCTTGCGCCTGAAACGACAGGGCGTCGAACTGGCCCCGGTCAGTGCAATTGCCAATATGCAGGTCACCCCGCAATCCGCCGCCGAAGCAGAAGCCGCACGCCGCGAAGCCGAACAGCGCGAAAGCGAAATCATGGCACAGGAAGCCGAAAACAATCCGGCTGAAAATACCGCAGACGAACCCGCCGCCACCATCGAAAGTCAGTGACCGGACGCCAAACGCACCCGGCCCCGATCACCCAGGAGAAATCATGGCTGACAAATCCGCATCCCCGTCCGATACGAACTCAACCGATGCCACAAGGGTAAAGGCCGAAGACCTGCCCTATCGCCCCTGTGTCGGTATTGCGCTTTTTAACAAGGATGGCCTGGTCTGGGTCGGCAACCGTTTCGGATTTGAAGGCGCATGGCAATTGCCACAGGGCGGCATTGACGATGGCGAAACCCCGATTGAAGCCGCCCTGCGCGAGCTCAAGGAAGAAATCGGCACCGACAAGGCTGAAATCATCGCCGAAACGCCCGACTGGCTGACCTATGATCTGCCAGACCATCTGATTGGCAAGGCGTTCAAGGGCAAGTATCGCGGCCAAAAGCAGAAATGGTTTGCCATGCAGTTCACCGGCAAGGACAAGCATATCAATATCGATGTGCCCAACCCGGAATTTGATGCCTGGCGCTGGAACGACCTGGCGACGCTGCCCGACATGATCGTACCGTTCAAACGGCCCGTTTATTTGCAACTTGCCGAGGCATTTCGTGATGTACCGCAAAGAATTCGTAAAATGAAAAAGGCATAAAGGACCAGAACGCGGCTTGATCGCTGCTTTCTTTTCGCTAAATTTTACGAATTATCAGACACCTACGACTTAGAGGAGCTCCAATATGGGTACGGATCGGTTTATCTTTGGTGTTCTGACCATTGTGGTCGGTCTTTTCGGACTGTTCTATGCGTCAGGCTCGCATGACGGTTATTCCTATTTTGTCGGCTTGGCCCTGTTTGTCGGTGCTGTGCTGTTCATGTTCCACCTGATCAAGGGGTATTATGATCAGCTTGATGCAGCCGATCACTGATCACGCGCTGTGCCAGATACAGCCGTAACCGGCATCAATGCTTTTAAATTCCCCCAAAAGGCTCTAGGAATTAACCATGAGCAATACACATTGGGATCCTGCCCGTTACGGTCTGTTTGGCAATGAACGCCTGCGACCTGCCATTGATCTGATTGGCCGCCTGCCAAAAGCAGCCAGCGGCTTTTCCCCGCGCCATATCGTTGATCTGGGATGCGGTCCCGGTTCGGTGACCGCAATTCTTGCCGATGCCTTTGCAACGGACAACGATGACAGTCCCCGTATTGTCGGCGTTGATTCATCTGACGAGATGTTGGACACCGCGCGCAAACGATCCGAAAACATTGACTGGCAAAAGGCCGATATCGCCACCTGGCAACCTGACGAGCAGGTCGATCTTCTGTTTTCCAATGCGGCCTTGCATTGGGTGCCCGATCACTCGACCCTGTTTCCCCGCCTTCTGGACTTTGTCCGTCCGGGCGGCATGATCGCCATTCAGGTTCCCAACAATTTCCTGGCACCAAGTCATCAGCTGATCGGCGAAGCTGGCATGGACTGGCGCAAGGAAGTGGCACAGGCCATGCACGCAGCCCGTATCATGCGTCCGGGCGATTATTTCGATGTTCTCGCACCGTCATGCGATGAGATCGATCTGTGGCAGACGCAATATTGTCATGTCCTGAACGGGCCGGATGCGGTTTATAACTGGACCAGTTCGACCATCCTGCGCCCGGTGATGGCTGCCCTTCCTGATGACGCGGCACGCGCGACCTTTACCGCGAAATACAAGGAACGCCTTAATCAGGTTTATCCGATCCGCGATGATGGCCGCACGCTGTTTCCGTTCAACCGTCTTTTCATGGTTGCGCGCAAACGCCCAAGCTAACCCCACCGAACCATTCCCTGACAAGGAGCCGCACCATGGCAGAATTTCGCGAACATTTCGTCAAATGCTGCGGGTACGAGGTCCATGTCCGGGCATGGGGCAACCCGTCCCGACGGCCATTGATCATGATGCATGGTCTGGCGAGGCTGGCTGATGATTTTGATCATGTCGCCCCCCATTTCACCGATCAGTACTATGTTCTGTGCCCGACCATGATCGGGCGCGGCTTTTCCGGCTGGGCCAAGGATCCGGACCGTGAATATACCGTGCCCTTTTATGTCGCGCAGATGTTCGAGCTTCTCGACCATTTCGGCATAGAAACCTGTGACTGGATCGGGACATCCATGGGGGGCCTGATCGGGCTTTATGCCACCGCCGAAGTTGCCGGACGGATTGAAAAGCTGGTTCTTAACGATATTGGGCCCGAACTTGATCCGGACGCGGTGGCGCGTATCAAATCCTATGTCGGCGCATCACCCGAATTTGAAACCATTGATGACGTCGAAAAACTGGTTCGGCTGGTTTATGCCCCGTTCGGGGTGGCCGACGATGCAACATGGGCGTTTTTGGCGTCCCGTTCCGTACGACGCCTGCCAAACGGCAATTTCATGATGCATTACGACCCCGAAGTCATGCGCATCTTTGCCGAACATATTGATTCCTTTGATGCCTGGGACGTTTTTGACGCCCTGCCCTGCCCGGTCATGCTGATCAGCGGCGCACAATCCGACCTCATCCCCAAGGCGATTGTCGAGAAAATGAAAAATAAAAAACCCGAAATGCCGGTTTTTGCAGTGGCGAACTGCGGACATGCACCCCATTTGAATGACAAAGCACAAATCAACGCTATCAGGGACTTTTTGGGGCGCTAAAGCCAGTGGTGCGCGTAACACACGCGAACCGTCTGTTGACGCCATCTTAAAAAAATCCCCTGATGAAGTTCACGCCGTGACAATGCCGCAGTCAATGTGGAGGCACGGACACGACATGGTTGGTATGGGACCGACACCGAAACTTGCCTGACTTCCAGTAATGGGGGTCCCCTGACCAGTGCGCTGATTGCTGTGACCGTTAGATCACCTGTGGGAACAGGCGGCATGATGATGAAACCGCATTTGGCTAAAACCTCGATCTGTACTGCATTTCTGGCCACCGCGATGACTGCGGGTTCGGGTCTGTTTTCGGCTGTTTTCGCCCAGTCGGCAGACAGCACACAGGTCCCGGCATCCTCACGCCTGACCTTTGGCACGGATCTTGGCGCGGGCATTCTGCCACCGGCCGGATCAAACGGGATCGGCCGCTATTTTTCCAGCCGCACACAAAACAGCATCATGATCGGACCTGCATTACAGGATGCGCAAGATCCCGAAAATGCCAGTCAGTTCTGGCTTGAAATCGACAGCAACCGAAATACCCGCACCAACGCACTTAGCGCGCAAATCGGCCTGGGCTATGCGCCGGTGCCTGAACTCGGCATTGCAGTCGGGCCGTTTGTCGAACTGGGTTCAACCCGATCGGAAAATATCGGGAACTATCAGACCGGTGGCTATACGCCCGATCAACGGCGCAGCCAGGTTTTGTTCTCTGACAGTGACAATGCCTTTCACGATGCCGGTCTTGCTGCGTCTCTGTCCTATATGCCGCTTGAAGATATCTGGATCGGGTTGCATGGCAGTGTGTCGCGCAATATGGCACCACCCCATCCGGAACAAAGCATCCTTGACGGTATTGACGCCATGCTGGGATTGACCGCCAGCTACCGGATCGAATTCTGATCATTGGGTGTATACCCGGTGTGATCATTTCCGGGCTGTCACGGGAAATCCCTGTTGCACAGGACGGGCAGTCCTGTATGACTCTTGGAAAGATAATCCACCGGGATATTCAGGGACATTTAGACACGCATGAGCCATTCGCTCCCATCAAAGGCCGTACTTGGCGCCCCGTTTGAGGCATGCAATGCACTTGCTGCGGCCAAAAATGCCAATCTTTACCGTGCGGCCATGCGTTTGTCCCCGGAACGCCAGCGTTTCTTTCTGGCAAGCTATGCCTCGATGCGGGTCATTGACGACATTGTTGATGACGGCTTTCTTGAACTGCCCGATGCCGAACGTCATGCACAGCGTGAAACCGTTCTGGAAACCATCAATCAGTGGCAGGCCCAGATCATTTCCGCCAAAGCCGGTGCTGACAACCCGTTGCCGGAAACCGGCCCGCTCAGCGGTGATGTCTATGACGCATTGCGCCTGACCCTTGGACGCAGCGATCTTTCGCCCGAACCATGGGTTGCCCTTGCCGATGCGCTGCATCGCGATGTTGCCGAAGAACCGATGGATGAATGGGATGATTTCATCGCCTATTGCGAAGGGGCAACCGCCGCACCGGCATCGATCTTTGTCTATCTTCTTTCGGCCAGATACGATCCGGAAATCGGCTATACGTCGCCCTTGACCAACCCGCCGATCTATCACGCGCGTGATATGGCGATTTTCTGCTATATCATTCACATCCTGCGTGATCTTCCCGAAGATATCAAAGGCCCGGACCGCCTTGTCACCATTCCGTCCGAAATGCTGATTGCTGCCGACATCACGCTTGGCGAAATCCGCAACGCCATCGGTCAGGCCAAGTTCGAAAATCTTGATTACCTTGGGCGCATCCTGCTTGAACATGCCTGGGAGCATTTCGAAACAGGTCAGGCGCGCTCGGGCGAGCTTCTTTCGATTCTTGATACCGACGAGGCCGATACTTTATCGCGCCTGTTCACGGTCTATATCGAACTGGGCGGTGCCATGATGGAAAACGGTTATGCCAGCTTCCTGAAAGATCGCGATGCGATCATGAAAAGCTCGGCACAAAACAGCCTGCCTGACGTCAATCAGCAATAAGTCCCCGGATCGTGCAAACATGCTCGACCTTCCTGCCAGGGTCGCGCATCATATTTCATGCCCCGACAAGACAAGAACCATCGGCCGCATCGAACCGGACTGTGCAAACAGGCCCGCTGCGAAATATTCGGACATTTTGCACAGGCTTGCCAAAGCCAATTGTTTGCGGCCTCACTTAACGACGTCAAAGAGGTCAAGTGATGTTTCCGCTGCTTAAAAAGGTTGAAACCTGGGTGCGCAATCAGTGGGTTGATGCGACAGTCGGATTTATCCTGTTATTCACCGCCTTAAACGATACGGGCGATACCCTGGTTGATGATGTCATGACCGGCAATGTCGGCACATCCCACGGGGTTCTGGTTCTCGGATTGGCCCATGTGATCCGATCAATCCCGCCCGTGATCAAAAGCATCGGCATCATTTTCTATCCCGAAAAGACCTAAAGCCATTTCAGGCTGCCCAAAAGAAAGCCCCGCCAGATGGCGGGGTTTTCGTGAATTCTTGACCGGCAATCTTACTTGGCGCGAAGGGCAGCAACACCCGGAAGGGTTTTGCCTTCCAGCCATTCCAGAAACGCACCGCCCGCCGTCGAGACATAGGAAAAGTCCTGATCGGAATCCGCATGGCGAAGGGCAGCAACCGTGTCACCACCACCGGCAACCGACAGAAGTTTGCCTGCCTTGGTCAGTTTTGCCGCATGCTGGGCAACCGAAACCGTCGCCGTATCAAACGGGGTGATTTCAAACGCACCAAGCGGCCCGTTCCAGACCAGCGTTTCACAAGATTCCAGACGCTTGTTCAGATCGACGATGGTTTCCGGACCGGCATCCAGGATCATGCCGTCGCTGGCAACGTCATTGATGTCAGACACATCATGCGGTGCATTTGCGGCAAATTCCTTGGCGACCAGACCATCAACCGGCAGAACGATTTCACAATTGGCGGCGTCGGCCTTTTTGAAAATCTCGCGCGCGGTTTCAAGAAGATCATGCTCGCACAGCGATTTGCCAACATTGACACCCTTGGCCGCCAAAAACGTATTGGCCATGCCGCCACCGATCACCAGCTGATCGACCTTGGCAACAAGGTTCCCCAGAAGATCAAGCTTGGTCGAAATCTTGGCACCACCAACAATTGCCATCACCGGATGTTTCGGGGCTTCAAGCGCATTGCCCAATGCTTCGAGTTCAGCCTGCATCAAACGACCGGCATAAGCCGGAAGTGCGCGCGCCAGACCTTCGGTCGAGGCATGGGCACGGTGCGCACAGGAAAACGCGTCATTGACGTAAACATCGCCAAGCTTGGCCAGCTCGGCCACGAATGCCGGGTCGTTCTTTTCTTCCTCTGCATGGTAACGCAGGTTTTCCAGAAGCGCGATTTCACCGTTTTCAAGGCTGTTGACCACGCTTGCCGCCGCATCACCGATGCAATCATCGGCAAATTTCACCGGGCGGCCCAACTGTTTGGCAAGGGCATCGGCAACCGGTTTGAGCGACATTTCAGCAACGCGCTGGCCCTTCGGGCGACCAAAATGGGTGATGACCACCAGTTTGGCACCGGCATCAGCCAGTTCGATCAGGCCCGGAACGGTGCGGTCGATGCGGGTCGTATCACCAACAACACCATCCTTCATCGGAACGTTAAGATCAGCGCGCAGCAATACGCGCTTGCCAGCGACATTGACACCGTCAAGCGTATTAAAGTCAGCCATTATCTGAACCTGCTTTTGAGTTTCACAAAAGACGGGAGGCGGGCGTCCCGACATGGATCGGACCCGATCCTGTTGGGCCCTGTTTTGCCCGATCACGACAATCGACGCAAGGCCCGAAGGGGTCCGTAAAAGTACCTGTAAAAAAATTAACCGGCCAACATCACCATGCGGGCCGGTTACATATTTCTGATCAGTGCGCACCCAACAGGGATGAATGCAGGAAGCCCTGGAAACTGGTTGCGACCGGTCCGGTCATCAGGACATGGTCATCGGGCAACCATTCAATCGTAAGCTTGCCCCCGTCAAGAATGACATCGGTTTTGCGCCCGGTCAGTCCGCGACGGGCCGCCGCAATGCCGACCGCACAGGCACCGGTACCACATGCACGCGTCACACCGACACCGCGTTCCCAGACACGCATCCGGATCTGGTTTTCGCCGATGATGCTGCACACTTCGATATTGGCGCGTTCGGGAAACATTTCGTGATGTTCAAGGATCGGTCCGAATTTTTCGATATCGACGGCTTCGGCGTCATCGACAAAAAAGACCGCATGCGGATTGCCGACATTGACCCCGACTGCGTCCGAAAGCGGACCAAGCGACAATGGAATATGGTTGGTATCAACCGCTTCTGACAGCGGGATATCACGCCAGTCCAGCCGGACCTGCCCCATATCCACGGTTACCTGACCATCAGCCAAACCATTGGCATCAAGAAGGCCAACCACGGTTTCAATGATCGCATCATTGCGGCCAAGCTCGCCCATGACGATGCTGGCAACACAGCGCGTGGCATTTCCACATGCCTCGACCTCGCCGCCATCATTGTTGCGGATGCGCATGAAGGCATCGGCAAGATCATCGCGGGCCGGTTCGATCACGATCAACTGATCGCACCCCACACCGGTTTTGCGATCTGCAATCCGGGCAGCGGTTGCGTTATCAAGATCAAGCACAGCGGGATCGCGTCGTCCGTCAAAGACAACGAAATCATTTCCCAGACCATGCATTTTGACAAAAGGAATACCGTTCATACCCGCCTTATAGTCCTGTTTCCGGGGCCCGTCCACATATCGCTTACCCGGATGTAGCACGAATATGCCCCGGCGCAAGCAGGCGTCTTTACGGATTTGGAAATGCTGTCAGGCTGACAGTTTCGGGGTTGCCGGTGCGCAATAGCGGACCTTGCTTGGCACGAAACCGGCCTTGGCAAAATAATCGCGCAAACGCCCGTCACATTCGCCAAGCGAAACATACACATTGGCACATTTATGATCGCGCGCCAGCCGGTTCATCGCATCGCGCATGGCATCAAACACATACGCACCCGCCACGATTTCCACCGCCATGACATTATCGACATGCAGGACAAGCCCGTCGGTCATGTCATCACGCACATAATAGGAAAACAGACCGTGGATATAGCCGCGCTCGTTGGACAGAACGATGATGCCGCGCTGGCGTTGCCATAAAAGCTGGTCGGCATCGGTTGCCCCCGCCAGGCCAGAGTCCGCCCCCGTATCGCCAACCGGCAGACAATACCGGTCGACAAAGGCACGCCATCGATCAAAAGACATATCGACCTGCATCATCTGCACCAGCGGATACGTCATATCCGCAGTGTGCGATGTAAGGGGATGTGCCTGATAGGCTTCTGACATGATTACCGTCCTCTGGAATTTACCCGATCATGCCGCAAATAAATCCGGTCAACCTTGATGTGCATCAACACGTTTGGATGCGTTGGGGCGCATAAACAGCCACAACACTTGAGGTCCCCGTCCGGCGACAACATGGAATCCCATGATTGAATTTCCAGCGGGTATTGCGCGCCTGTATTGACGTACATCAATGGCTTTTGGGTCATGTGCCCGCATACTCGCCGCACTGAATGGGAAACCTCGCCAGGTTCAATGCGTCCCTGTTTCAAACGGGATGCATTGTGGGTGGGGCTTCAAGTGCAGGTGAATAACCCTTCCTCGGATCGGGTTATTCACGGGGACGGATGAAACTGTCCGAGAGGGTCTGGACAGTTGCCCCGAACACCTTGAACGGGAGTCAAGCATGGGCCAAGGGAGCATGGCACAGACAGCATCGCCTGCGGTTGCTGTTAATTATAATATGGACGTTGTGCGCTGGGCCGCACTCGCGACCGTATTTTGGGGAGTCGTCGGATTTCTGGTGGGTGATGTCATCGCCTGGCAGCTCGCATTTCCGGCGCTCAATTTCGACAATGAATTTCTGAACTTTGGGCGTCTGCGCCCATTGCACACCTCGGCAGTTATCTTTGCCTTTGGTGGTAACGCTTTGCTGGCGACTTCCTTCTATGTGGTTCAACGCACCTGCCGCACCCCGCTTTATGGCGGCACGGCGTTGCCTGCATTTGTATTCTGGGGGTATCAGCTTTTCATCGTGATGGCCGCGATCGGTTACGTGACCGGCACCACCCAGGGCCGCGAATATGCCGAACCGGAATGGTTTGTTGATCTGTGGCTTACCCTGGTTTGGGTCTGCTATCTGGCGATGTTTGTCGGTACCCTGCTGAAACGTCAGGAACCGCACATTTATGTGGCAAACTGGTTCTATCTGGCGTTTATCGTCACGATCGCGATGCTCCATCTTGGCAACAACCTTGCCATTCCGGTATCGCTGACCGGCACCAAGTCCTATTCGATGTTCTCTGGTGTTCAGGATGCCCTGACCCAGTGGTGGTACGGCCATAACGCGGTTGGCTTCTTCCTGACGGCCGGCTTCCTTGGCATGATGTATTACTTCATCCCGAAACGGGCCGAACGTCCGGTTTATTCCTATCGCCTGTCGATCATTCACTTCTGGGCGCTGATCTTCCTCTATATCTGGGCTGGTCCGCACCATCTGCACTACACAGCCCTTCCTGATTGGGCGCAGACCCTTGGCATGACCTTCTCGATCATGTTGTGGATGCCGTCCTGGGGCGGGATGATCAACGGTCTGATGACACTTTCGGGTGCCTGGGACAAGCTGCGTACCGACCCGGTCCTGCGTTTCATGGTTGCTGCTGTCGGTTTCTATGGCATGTCGACCTTCGAAGGTCCGGTCATGTCGATCAAGGCCGTCAACGGACTTTCGCACTATACCGACTGGACCATTGGTCACGTGCATTCCGGTGCGCTTGGCTGGGTTGCCTTCGTATCGTTCGGTGCGATCTACTTCCTGATCCCGGTTCTGTGGAATCGCGAACGCCTGTATTCGATGCGTCTGGTGTCGCATCACTTCTGGTTGGCGACCATCGGGATTGTTCTTTACATCACCTCGATGTGGGTTTCGGGGATCATGCAGGGCCTGATGTGGCGCGCCTATGACGAACTGGGCTTCCTGCAATATTCCTTCATCGAAACCGTTGAGGCGATGCATCCCTACTACATCATTCGCGCAACCGGCGGCCTGCTGTTTGTTCTTGGTTCGCTGCTGATGGTCTGGAACGTCTACAAGACGATCAAGGGCGATCTGCGTAACGAAGCTCCGATCGGCACACCTGCCACTGTTGCAGCCGAATAAGGGGGGAACGAGATATGCTTCTTAAAAAACACCATATCGTTGAAAAGAACGTCTTCGTTCTGATCCTTGGCATTTTCCTGACCATCATCATTGGTGGCATCGTGGAAATCGTGCCGCTGTTCACGATGGAACAGACCATCGAAAAGGTCGAAGGGGTACGTCCCTATTCGCCGCTCGAACAGGCTGGTCGCAACATCTATATCCGTGAAGGCTGCTATAACTGCCATTCCCAGCAGATCCGTCCGTTCCGTGACGAGGTCGAACGGTATGGCCATTACAGCCTTGCCGCGGAATCGATGTATGACCACCCGTTCCAGTGGGGATCGAAACGTACCGGTCCGGACCTGGCACGTGTCGGCGGGAAATATTCCAATGACTGGCATGTGGCCCACATGAAGGATCCGCGCTCTGTCGTGCCGGAATCAATCATGCCGGGTTATCCGTTCCTTGCTGAACGCAAACTGAACTTCGATGACGCACAGGCCCATCTCGAAACACTTCGTATGGTCGGGGTTCCCTATACCGACGAAATGATCGAGACGGCCAAGGCAGACCTTTACCTGCAGGCCAGCGAGGATGCGGCCTATGACGATGATTTCCTTGCTCGTTACCCGAATGCGGCAACAGGTGATTTTGACGGCAAACCGGAAGAACTGACCGAAATGGATGCGCTGATTGCGTATCTGCAGGTCCTGGGCCGGATGGTCGACTTCACCACCTATAACCCGCAGATGAACCTGCGCTAGGGCAAAGGGGAACGTCATGGAATTCTTTACGCAACTCGCTGACTTTTTCCGCCCCCTGTGGGGACTGTGGCTGATGCTTCTGTTCAGCACGATCATTGCCTGGGTCATGTGGCCAAGCAAAAAGCGCAATCGGGACATGGAAGCACACGCCCGGATTCCGCTGCGGGATCAGGATTAAGGGGAGAACAGAGTAATGCCGACACATGTCGAAAAAGACCAGGTATCCGGGCGCGAGACCACCGGCCATGAATGGGACGGTATCAAGGAGCTCAACACACCGCTTCCGTCCTGGTGGGTCTATGTTTTTTGGGTGACCGTAATCTGGTCAATCGGTTACTGGGTGGTTTATCCGTCCTGGCCGACCGCCAATGACTATCTCAAGGGGATGTTCGGGACGACCAACCGTACCCAGCTGCATGAAACCCTGAACAATGTTGCTGCCGAACGCGCTCCGTTCATGGAACGCCTTGCGGCACTCGATGTAACGGAAATCACCAGCGATCCGGAACTTCTGAACTTCTCGATGGCCGGTGGCAAGGCGATCTTTGCCGACAATTGCGCACCGTGTCACGGTACGGGCGGATCGGGCAATCCGGGCTTCCCGTCGCTTCAGGATGATGCATGGCTTTGGGGCGGGACACTCGAAACCATCAACGAAACCCTGCATGTCGGGATCCGCTGGGATGCCAATGAAGACACCCGCATGAATGACATGCCGGCCTTTGGCCGTGACGGTTTGCTTGAACGCGATCAGATCGACGATGTTGTGCAATATGTCCTGCACTTCACCGACCGCGCAACCGACAAGGCCGCGGCTGATCGTGGTGCGATCGTGTTCGAAGAAAACTGCGCATCCTGCCATGGTGACAATGCCAAAGGCATTCAGGAACTCGGTGCACCGAACCTGACAGACGCCATCTGGCTGTATGGCGGCGACAAAGCTACCATCACCGAAACCGTGACCAATTCGCGCCGTGGCGTGATGCCGGCATGGGAAGGCCGTCTTGACGAAGAAACCATCAAGATGCTGACGGTCTATGTCCACTCTTTGGGTGGCGGCCAGTAAAACAGACTGCCAGGGCCGGTGATATCTATCATCGGCCCTTTTTATTCCGGGCACTTTGTCCGAAACGAGATGTCCGTCGCAGTTTTCCCATGATCTTCACGTCGTAAATTGACATGTATCATGGTTACTGAGGCGGACCTTTCGTATTTTCAGGCTCAGATTTGAATAATGAAAGCCTGCCCCGAAAAGCTGCTGACAAATTGAACTTTCTGTCTGACAGCTTGGCCGTTTGCTCCGACTGGCGGTTTCCCGCAAAACCACCGCCATCAGCACGGTAGGGAGCACTAACCAGGTAGCGAAAATGGCCATGTCCAGCTTGCCGCATCCCGATGCCGAACACACCGCCAGCCCGCTTGTCAGTGATGGCAGCGACTATGACGATCAACCGCTTTATAAAACGCGTGACAAGGTCTATCCCAAACGCGTTTCCGGTCGGTTCCGCAACCTCAAATGGTTCGCACTGATCGCGTTATTGTCGATTTACTGGCTGGTGCCATGGATCCGCTGGGACCGTGGACCAAGCGCCCCCGATCAAGCTGTTCTGATCGACATGGACCTTGGCCGCGCCTATTTCTTCTTCATCGAAATCTGGCCCCAGGAAGTCTATTACATCACCGGCATCCTGATCATGGCGGCAATCGGTCTGTTTCTGGCAACCTCGCTGTTTGGACGTATCTGGTGTGGTTATGGCTGCCCGCAGACGGTCTGGACCGATCTTTTCATGCTGGTCGAACGTTATATCCAGGGCGATCGCAACGCGCGTGTCCGACTTGATCAGTCGAAATGGACGTTCGAGAAATTCTGGAAAATCGGTGCAACCCATCTGGCCTGGATTGCCATTGCCATGGCAACCGGCGGCGCGTTTGTTCTGTATTTCAACGATGCCCCGACCGTCATCGTCGATGTCTTTACCGGCAATGCGACGCTGGCTGTTTATGTCACCATCGCGTTTTTGACTTTCTCGACCTATCTTCTGGCTGGCTGGGCCCGCGAACAGGTTTGCACCTATATGTGTCCTTGGCCGCGTTTTCAGTCGGCAATGCTGGATGATGAAAGTCTGATCGTCACCTATGAAGGATGGCGTGGGGAAGCCCGCGGGCCGCTTAAACGCAAAAACCTGACCCGTGGCGAAGTGCCCGAAACCGGCCACTGCATTGATTGCCGTGCCTGTGTGAATGTCTGCCCGACCGGCATTGATATCCGCGACGGCCTGCAGATGGAATGCATTGGCTGTGGCCTGTGTATTGATGCCTGCAACGACATCATGGACAAGGTCGGCTTTCCGCGTGATCTGGTCCGGTTTGACTCGGTCCAGAACACCCAGCTTCGCGCCCAAGGCAAGGCAACCCGTGTTCGCATCATTCGCCCGCGCACCATTTTCTATGCAGCCATCCTGACCGTGGTGGCATCGGTGATGATGTTCGGTCTTTTGAACCGCTCAGTCCTTGAACTCAACGTGCTGCGTGACCGCAACCCGCTATTTGTTACCCTGTCTGATGGCGATGTCCGCAATGGCTATACGGTCAAGTTGCTCAACAAGGAACAGTCGCTGAAAACCTATGAACTGACGGTTTCCGGCCTGACGATTTCGGATTTCCAGATCATCGGTCAGACCCCGAACCAGAAAGGCACCTTTGATCTTGAAGTGGCGCCGGACCGGGTTGGCAGTTTCCGTGTGTTCATTGCCGCCGATCCGTCGGCACTTGATGGCGATGCAACACCGTTCGAATTCACGGTGACCGATACGGAAACCGGAAACACCGAAACATATGATACAGTATTTGCCGGTCCCAAGACCGACCGCTGATCGTGAAAACGCTTTGGCACAGGAAAGACAAGCAATGGCAACGCATATGACGTCTCCTTCTTCTGATCAAACCGGCCCGCGCAAATCGGATCGCTGGATCCCTTGGTACTTTGTTGGCGGTTTTGCCATCATGCTGATTGCCAATATTTCGCTGATCACTTTTTCCATGACCAGCTGGAACGGCCTTGTCACCAAGCACGCCTTTGAAGAAGGCAACAACTACAATGCCGCAATTTCCGGTGCGGCCCGTCAGGCCGAACTTGGTTGGCGCAGCAAACTGACGGTCGGGGGTGTCATCAATCAGTCGGGCACTGTCACTGTGCTGTTCCGTGACAAGGACAGCAACCCGATCAGTGGTGCAAAAATGTCGGTCGTCCTGACCCGTTCGGACCGCGACGACATGGATCAGACCATCCCGATGGCAGAAGTTGCACCGGGCGAATATCGCGCAAGTGCATCTTTCCCGGTATATGGTCGCTGGCAGGTCCGCACCATCGCCCATGCCATGGGCGATGATTACCAGACACTTGAAAACGTCGTCATCAATCCATGACTCAGCCCGCCCTTTGCCGTCACTGCCAGGAACCGGTCACTGCCTCGTCACCGGCGGGGCCTGACTTTTGCTGTGCGGGATGTGCCGGGGCGTATGAGCTGCTGGGCGAATTGGGGCTTTCATCCTATTACAAACGCCGCGCGGTTGATCCCAAAATCCGCGCCCTGCGCCCGGATGAAGAAACGCTTGGCAGTCTTGATTTCACCGAACTGGCCAGCACCGATGACACCGGCACCCACCATCTTAATCTGATGGTGGATGGCATCCATTGTGCGGCCTGTGTCTGGTTGATCGAAACTCTGTTGCAACGCAACGATGCCGTGACGCGTGCCCGGGTCAATATGACGACCCGCCGCCTGCGTCTAAGCTGGCAGGGTGCGTCGTCCGATATCGGGGCCATCCTGTCACCGGTTTTGCAGATGGGCTATCGCCTGATCCCGTTTGATCCCGCCGCCCTTGAACAGGCAACCGTATCCCGCAACAAGGAATTGCTGCGCTGTTTGGCCGTGGCCGGATTTGCTGCCGGCAATGTGATGTTGTTATCGGTTTCTGTCTGGGCCGGGTATTTTCAGGGCATGGGCGGGGCAACCCGCGATCTGTTTCACTGGTTATCGGCATTGATTGCATTGCCTGCCGCGGCCTATGCCGGGATGCCGTTTTATCGCTCCGCACTGGGTGCCATCCGCAACCGCCGGGTCAATATGGATGTCCCGATCAGCCTTGGCGTGATCCTTGCCCTTGGCATGAGCCTTGCCCAAACCATTCGTAGCGAACCGCATGCCTATTTCGACAGCGCGATCACGCTTTTGTTTTTCCTGCTGATTGGTCGCTATCTGGACGGGCGGGCCCGTGGACAGGCACGGTCGGCGGCCGAACATCTTTTGTCTCTGAATGCCCGGTCAATCACCATCATTGACGATGACGGAACCCGTCGCCTGATCGCCCCGCACAAGGCGGAACCGGGCATGGTCGTTCTGACGGCGGCGGGGGAACGGATCGGCATTGACGGTGAAGTCATCGACGGCCAGTCCGACATTGATACCAGCGTCATCACCGGCGAAAGCATCCCGGTCCTGACCCGCCCGGGCAAAACAGTCTTTGCCGGCACGACCAATATATCCGCGCCTTTGCGCATTCGTGTGACGGCAACCGGCGGCAATACCCTGCTATCGGAAATTGTCCGGCTGATGGAAAATGCCGAACAGGGTCGGGCCAAATATGTCGCGATTGCCGACCGGGTGGCCAAATCCTATGCCCCGGTTGTTCATTTCCTGTCGCTGGCCACTTTTGTCGGCTGGTGGCTGATTGGCGGTCTTGCCTGGCAGGATGCGCTGATGAATGCGATTGCGGTTCTGATCATTACCTGCCCCTGTGCGCTGGCCCTTGCGGTTCCGGTCGTTCAGGTCATTGCCACCGGCCGGTTGTTACGCGCCGGAATTCTTGTCAAATCGGCAACCGCACTTGAACGGCTGACCAAAATTACCGGTATCATCTTTGACAAAACCGGAACACTGACCACCGGCAAACCCGAACTGGTCAGCCAGACCGACGCCGAAACGCTTGAACTTGCCGCCCGCATTGCCGCCAACAGCAATCATCCATTGTCCCGCGCCCTGGTGCGTGCGGCTGGCAATGTTGCGGCCATGGCCAATGTCACCGAACAGCCCGGTCTTGGCCTGACGGCGCATACACCGTTTGGCACCATTTTGCTTGGCAGTCGCACATTTTGCGATATCGCGGAAAACGCCGATTTGCCGTCTGATGTCACCGGGCCGGAATTGTGGTTGGCAGAACCGGGAAAATCACCGACCCGGTTTGTGTTCCGCGACACACCGCGCAGTGACGCGGTCACGGTGGTTGATACCCTGCGTGCGCGTGGATTTGATATGACATTGCTGTCGGGGGACCGCAGCAGCACGGTCCGCCAGCTTGCCGAAACAATCGGCTTGCGTGACTGGCATGCGCGCATGTCCCCGACCGACAAGGCCGGCTTTGTTCAGAAACGCGCAGATGACGGCAAGTTTGATCTGATGGTCGGCGATGGCATCAATGATGCGCCGGCTCTTGCCTGTGCCCATGCATCAATGTCACCGGCAACCGCTGCCGAGATTTCGCAAAACGCGGCCGATATCGTATTTCAGGGCGACAGGCTGGGTGCCGTCATCGAAGCCATCGACGTCGCCCGCAAGGCCGACCGGCTGGTGCGTCAGAACTTCGCCCTGTCCTTTGCCTATAACCTGATTACGATTCCCCTTGCGGTATCGGGCTTTGTCACCCCCCTGATTGCAGCCATCGCCATGTCATCGTCATCGCTGATTGTTATTGCCAATGCCTTGCGCCTGCATGCCAAGACATCCGGACAATCGCCAAACCTTGATATCGCGCCCCTGCGCCCCACATCCCAACAGGCAGGAGCCTAATGGCATGAGCAACCTTCTTCTCCTGATCCCGATCGCGCTGTTTCTGGGTCTTTTGGGGCTTGGTGCCTTTTTGTGGTCGCTGCGTTCCGGGCAATTCGACGACATGGAAGGGGCCGCCAATCGCATCCTGTTTGACGACGATGACGACCAGTTTGCGCCTAAATCCAAGAAATTCCACCACAATGACAGTTAGAATAACTTGAAACGCTCCTGTCTGTTCGCATAAATTAACGCTACTCAATGTATCGGGTCACCAGTATCGGAGTCTGCGATGGCAGTCCGCCCCCAACTTTGCGAAGCCTGTTCTATCAAGGACTTGACCTTCTGCTCGTCTTTGCACGGGGCTGAACATGATCAGCTGCGCCAACTGCTGACTCACGTCCAGTTTGATTCACACAGCACCATCTTCCACGAAGCCGAAGAAGCCGACTATGTCTTCAACGTCACGTCGGGCTCGGTCAAACTGTACAAATTGCTGGGTGATGGTCGCCGTCAGATCACCGGTTTCCTGTTTGCAGGCGACTTTCTGGGACTGGCCCTGAATGCCAATTACAGCTACACCGCCGAGGCAATCGAACCGGTCACGGCCTGTCGCTTCCCGCGTCAGAAACTTGAAAAGCTGTTTGATCAGTTCCCGCATCTTGAAAAACGCATGCTGGGCATGGCGGTGGACGAACTGGCCGCCGCACAGGACCAGATGCTGTTGCTCGGCCGCAAGACCGCCAAGGAAAAGGTCGCATCCTTCCTGTTGATGCTGGCCCGCCGCCAGGAACATCGCGGTGAAAATACCGATACCATCAACGTCCCGATGAGCCGGTCCGACATTGCCGATTATCTGGGTCTGACCATCGAAACCGTGTCGCGCACCCTGACGCAACTGCGCAAGGAAGCAACGATTTCGCTCAAGGATAACCGCCATATCGAAGCGGTCGGGCTTGATATGCTCGAAGACCTTGCCGAAGGCCTCTGAATTCTTTTGTGCGACTGCACAGTAATGCTGACTGCGTCTTTGAAATGATGCGAGGAAAAAGCGCAAATTCGGTCAATTGATAACCTGTTGGCCGAATTGCCTATTTCGCGATTGCGAAAAAATATTTCCCGAATACCGTCATCATATTGTAAACATGACGGCACGCCCGACACAGATCGGGCAGCCAAATCCGGTCGAACCGGGGGAGAAACGTCATGAGTGCCACCACAAAAAAGATGGGCCGGGTTTCCGTCCCACAGCTTCGCGCCCGCAAGGGGGGCGAACCGATTGTCTGCCTGACTGCTTACACAACGCCAATGGCCCAGCGCCTCGATGAACATTGCGACCTTCTGTTGGTCGGTGATTCACTGGGCATGGTTGTCTATGGCATGGAAAGCACGCTTGCCGTGACCGTCGACATGATGGTCAATCACGGCAAGGCGGTCATGCGCGGCTCGAAAAATGCCTGTGTCGTGATTGATCTGCCATTTGGCAGCTATCAGGAATCCAAGGAACAGGCTTTCCGGACCGCATCGCATATTCTTGCCGAAACCGGCTGTGCCGCGGTCAAGCTCGAAGGCGGGGCCGAACTGGCCGAAACCATCGAATTTCTGACCCAGCGCGGCGTGCCCGTCATGGGCCATATCGGCCTGATGCCCCAACAGGTCAACACCATGGGCGGTTTCAAAAGTCAGGGGCGCGGCGAAGCTGCTGCTGAAAAAGTCCTGGCCGATGCCCGTGCTGTCGCCGACGCCGGCGCCTTTTCCGTCGTGGTCGAAGGAACGGTTGAACCGGTCGCCCGCCACATCACCGAAACCATCGATATTCCGACCATCGGGATCGGTGCATCGGTGGCCTGTGACGGCCAGGTTCTCGTCACCGAGGACATCCTTGGCCTGTTTTCGGATTTCACGCCAAAATTCGTCAAACGCTATGCCAATCTGGGCGATGCCGTCTCCGAGGCGGTCGGTCAGTATGCAAGCGAAGTACGCAACCGTCAGTTCCCGGCGGATGAACATTGCTTTGGCGTTACCAAAAAAGGTAACTTGCGCGCGGTCTGATACCTGATGGTTCTGACCGCCGCGATTTCTTGAAATTTCGATACGACGATTACGATGCCTCTTACGACTGTTCACACCGTCGCAGATTTGCGCGCGACTGTTGCCGACTGGCGCGCGCAGGGTCTGCGTGTTGCCCTGGTGCCAACCATGGGTGCGCTTCATGACGGCCATATCAGCCTGACCCGTCTTGCCCGTGAACATGCCGACCGCGTGATCGTATCGATCTTTGTCAATCCGACCCAGTTCGGCCCGAACGAGGATTTCGGCGCCTATCCCCGCACCCTGCCCGATGATCAGAAACTTCTTGATGCTGCCGGGGTGGAACTGTGTTTTGCCCCCTCGGTCGAGGAAATGTATCCCGACGGCTTTGCCACCAAGGTCAGTGTCGATGGCGCGATGACCAATGTTTTGTGCGGGGCGGCCCGCCCCGGTCATTTCGATGGCGTCGCCCAGATTGTTACCAAATTGCTGCTTCAAGCACTGCCCGATTGCGCGATTTTCGGCCAAAAAGACTATCAGCAGCTGATGGTCATCCGCCGTTTCAGTGCGGATCTCAACATTCCGGTCGACATTATCGGGGCCAAGATCCTGCGCGAAGAAGACGGTCTGGCCATGTCGTCACGCAATCGGTATCTGTCGCCACAGGAACGCGAAACCGCGCCAGTTCTGAACCGTGTTCTGGCCGATATCACCGCCAGGGCCGCCAAGGGTGCCGAACTTGGACCACTTTTGGCCAAGGGGCGCGAAGATATTCTGGCCGCCGGGTTCAATCCGATCGACTATCTTGAAGTTCGCGATGCGCAAACGCTTGAACTGGTCAGCCAAACCGTCACCAGACCCGCGCGAATCTTTGTTGCTGCGCGTCTTGGCAAGGCCCGCCTGATTGACAATCACGCGATTGATCCGGTCAGCCCGGCGGTTTGAACATCCGGTTGGATGCCCCCGGGCACCATCAGAATCGGGGATTGGGTTCGAAATGACTCGAAAAGCGCAGAACATCGCGCTTTTGCGCCCGATTGCGCTTGACTCCCCACCCCCGATCCAATAAACCCTCCTCACCAAAGGTCGCCCAAGGGGTGACTCCCCCAGTCCTCGAGTTTTCGAGCACTGGGTTTTAGTTTTTTGTGCGTACGCGGTGGAAACACCGGCAACACAGACGGGATTTGGAATGTTTGAAGGACTAAGCGATCGCCTTGGCGGAGTTCTCGATAAGCTGCGCAAACGTGGCGCGCTGAAGGAATCCGACGTCAAGGAAGCCATGCGCGAAGTACGCGTCGCCCTGCTTGAGGCTGACGTTGCGCTGCCGGTCGTCAAAACCTTTATCACCAACGCCACCGAACGTGCGGTTGGTCAGGACGTTCTGCGCTCGGTCACCCCGGGCCAGATGGTCGTCAAGATCGTCCATGACGAACTGAAAAACATGCTGGGCGAAGGCGAAGAGATCAATCTTGCCTCGACCCCGCCGGTGCCGATCCTGATGGTTGGTCTTCAGGGTTCGGGTAAGACCACCAGCTCTGCCAAGATCGCGCTGCACCTGACCAAGAAGCGCAACAAGAAGGTTCTTCTGGCATCGCTCGATATCTATCGTCCGGCCGCCCAGCAGCAGCTGAAAGTGCTGGCCGACGATAATGGTCTGGGTGTTCTGCCGATCGTTCTTGGCGAAAAGCCGGTTTCGATTGCAAAACGCGCCATGGATACCGGCCGCAAGGAAGGCTATGACGCCGTCATCCTTGATACCGCCGGCCGCCTGCATATCGACATGGAACTGATGAGCGAAGTCGCCCAGGTCCGTGATGCGGTCAACCCGGTCGAAACTCTTCTGGTCACCGATGCGATGACCGGTCAGGACTCGGTCAATGTGGCCAAGGAATTTGCCGAAAAGGTCGGCATCACCGGTATCGTTCTGACCCGTGTTGACGGTGATGCGCGCGGCGGTGCGGCCCTTTCGATGCGTCAGATTACCGGCTGCCCGATCAAGATGATCGGTGTCGGCGAAAAGATCGACGAGATGGAAGCCTTCCACCCTGATCGTATCGCCAACCGTATTCTTGGCATGGGCGACGTTGTCAGCCTGGTTGAAAAAGCCGCTGAAACGATCAAGGCCGAAGACGCCGAGAAAATGGCGAAGAAGCTGCGCAAGGGTCAGTTTGACCTGAACGACCTTCTCGCACAGCTCAAGCAGCTTCAGAAGATGGGTGATCTTTCCGGCATCATGGGGATGCTGCCGGGCATGGGCGCACTGAAAAAACAGATGTCGCAGACCAAGCTTGATCCGAAACTTCTGACCCATCAGGAAGCGATCATCCTGTCGATGACGCCCAAAGAACGTGAAAACCCGGCCCTGATCAAGGCATCGCGCAAAAAGCGTATTGCCGCGGGCTGTGGCCTGACGGTTCAGGACGTGAACAAGCTGCTCAAGCAATATCAGACCATGTCCACCATGATCAAAAAGATGGGCAAGATGGGCAAAAAGGGTCTGTTTGGCGGCATGCCGAAAATGGATCCGGCAATGCTTGAAGGCGGCGAAATGCCCGACCTCGGCAATCTGCCAAAAGGTTTCCCCGGTGCCGGGGGCGGTTTGCCGCCCGGCCTGCCGGGATTGGGGGGCGGCGGTGGCCTTCCTCCGGGATTCCCGGGATTTGGCAAAAAGAAATAGCCAGACCCCAGGTTCTTAAACAGGTTCTCAAGAATGCCTCTTAGGAACCGAAACGGTCGCAAGACCGCAGACTACAAGACTAGCGAATAGGCCCCTCGGGGCCCTGATTTAGAAGACTACAAACCCAAGCTGAAAGGAACTTATCCGAATGGCTGTCAAGATTCGTCTTTCCCGTGGCGGTGCCAAGAAGCGTCCGTACTACCGTATCGTAGTTGCTGACGTTCGTGCTCCGCGTGACGGCAGCTTCATCGAGAAAGTCGGTACCTATGATCCGATGCTCCCGAAGGATGCTGACAACCGCGTGACCTTCAAAGAAGAGCGCATCAAATACTGGCTGTCTGTTGGTGCACAGCCGACCGATCGTGTTGCACGCTTCCTTGGCAAGGCTGGCCTTGCTGACGCGTTCAAACCGACCGAACAGCCGCAGAAGTCGGCTCCGAAAGCGAAAGCCCAGGAACGTCTTCGTGAGAAAGCTGAAAAAGCTGAAGCTGCTGCTGCCGCTGCTGCGGAAGCCGCTGCCGAAGCAGCAGCACCTGCTGAAGAAGCTGCAGGCGAGTAATCGCTGAACGCACGCTTTGATCAGATACCGGAAACTTGTGAACCGAAATGGCTGATACCCGCAAATCCAAGAACGACGAAGCTTATGTCTGCGTCGGCATGATCACCGCCCCGCACGGGGTGCGTGGTGCCGTGCGCGTCAAAAGCTATACCGTCGACCCGGATAACCTTGTCGGTTACGGCCCGTTGTTCGACGCCAAGGGACGCGTGAAATACAAGCTCTCTCCTGTCGGACATGTCCGCGACCAGCTGATCGCCAAGATCGAAGGTGTGGACGACCGGGACGCCGCCGAACGGCTGCGGGGTACCAAGCTTCATGTACCACGGGCGGCACTGCCCGAGACGGAAGATGAAGACGAATTCTATCTTGCCGACCTTGTCGGTCTGAAGGCCTTCCACGTTGATGGATCGCTGTTCGGGACCGTACGGGGCGTGGCTGATTTTGGCGCTGGCGACGTAATCGAAGTCGCGCTTGAAGAAGTCCGTGGCAAGGTTGTCGTTCTTCCGTTTACCAAGGAAGTTGTTCCCGATGTGGTGCTTTCGGAACGCAAGCTGGTGGTAAATCCGCCCGAGGGGCTCCTTCAGGATGAAGACGGACCCGGCAATCGCAGCCGCCGTCCCAACAAATCCCGCAAGGACTCTCAGGCCGACCGCGATTCTGATGCCGTCACTGCCGATGCAGTAGGCGCGGAAACCGCGACCGGCAGCGGAAAGGAGGCCTGATCGATGTCTGTGTGGCAGGCAAAAGTTGCAACCCTGTTCCCGGAAATGTTCCCGGGTGTGCTTGGTCAGTCTTTGGCTGGCAAGGCGCTTGAGAACGGGATCTGGTCGCTTGATGTCAAAGACATCCGCGATCATGCAACCGACCGCCACCGCACTGTTGACGACAATCCTTTCGGGGGCGGGGCCGGCATGGTCATGCGCCCGGATATTGTCGACGCTGCCCTGCGTGAATTGCGTGCCGACGCACCGCAATTGCCGCTGATTTATCTCAGCCCGCGGGGAAAAGTGCTGAACCAGAAACGTTGCCGCGAACTGGCAGCGGGCCCGGGTGCCATCCTGTTGTGCGGTCGTTACGAAGGTATCGACCAGCGCGTACTTGATGAACACCAGGCCGAAGAGATCAGCATCGGCGATTACATCCTCATGGGCGGCGAACTGCCGGCCATGGTCCTGATTGAATCGTGCATTCGCCTCATCGAGGGAACGGTCAACAAGACCGAATCCGTCGACGAGGAAAGCTTTGAAACCGGGTTGCTTGAATATCCGCATTACACGCGCCCGGCCAATTGGAACGGGCGTGACGTGCCGGAGATCTTGCTTTCCGGACATCATGCCAAGGTACAAGCCTGGCGGCATGCACAGGCAGAAGAAATTACTCGTGAGCGACGCCCGGACCTTTGGGACCAGTATGTCGCAAACGGGAACATCAAAGAGGGTTAAACCATGACCAACATCATCCAGCAGCTCGAGAATGAGCAGCTCGACAAAATCGTTGCGCAGCGCGAAGTTCCGGAATTCGACGCAGGTGATACCGTTCGTGTACACCTGAAAGTCGTTGAAGGTACCCGTGAGCGTATCCAGCAGTTCGAAGGCGTTTGCATCGCCAAGAAGAACCGCGGCCTCAACTCTTCCTTCACCGTGCGTAAAATCGCATCGGGCGAAGGCGTTGAGCGTATCTTCCAGTCGTACTCCCCGGCCATCGACAAAATCGAAGTCGTTCGCCGCGGTGACGTTCGTCGCGCGAAACTTTACTACCTGCGTGGTCGTACCGGTAAATCTGCACGTATCGCCGAGCAGACCACCGGCCACAAAGGCAAACTGACCGCAGCAGAACGCGCGAAGAAGTAATTCTCCGCCGTTTGGCTATGTCAGACGAAAAGACGGGCTCACCTTCGGGTGGGCCCGTTTTCTTTTGTACCTTCGTTGACGCCAGCATTACACCTTCGCGCCAACCGGGGGCGAAACAAATGCAAAAATACATCCTAAAGTTGCATTATAGCGAATCGCCCGATTTCCGCCTGATATAACCAGACCCGCAGAAACCATACCATTATTTGATCAGCTTTTTTTATATCAGATATCCCTAACCTATATCGATTTCACTGGATTTGGCTACTCTGGGATGCTGTAATTTTCGCGATTCAATTTCCGGGTGTAAATGACAGTAAAACACGCGCACCGCACCTTGCGATTTAAAGGCCGCGGTGTATAAAGGCACTCCCGCGGCAAAAACAATCAAACCCGCGTGGTTCTGGATAATAAAATTTCGCAAACCGGATTAAGCCGGTTGCGCCGGAGAAAACGCCATAACCGATCTGCTGCCTTGGGCAGGATCACCATGCGTATTTTTCGAGACATTCCGGGCCACACAGACGGGGCGGTTGTTGCTGCTCAAAAGATCGATGTTTTATGAGGAGGTCGAGATGGGTCAACCTAAAACCCTTTTTGACAAGATTTGGGAAAGTCATGTGGTCGATACGCAGGATGATGGCACCTGCCTGCTGTATATTGACCGTCATCTCGTCCACGAAGTTACCAGCCCGCAGGCATTCGAAGGTCTTCGCAATTCCGGCCGCAAAGTGCGCCATCCCGAATTGACCCTTGCCGTGCCCGACCACAACGTTCCGACGTCTGACCGGTCCCAGGGCATCAAGGAAGAAGACAGCCGCATTCAGGTCGAAACCCTTGACCAGAACGCGCGCGAAACCGGCATTCATTATTTCCCGATGAACGACCTGCGTCAGGGTATCGTTCACATTGTCGGCCCGGAAGAAGGCTTTACCCTTCCTGGCGTGACCATGGTTTGTGGTGACAGCCACACTTCGACCCACGGCGCATTCGGTGCCCTGGCATTCGGTATCGGCACGTCCGAAGTCGAACATGTTCTGGCAACCCAGACCCTGGTTCAGAAACCGGCTAAAAACATGCTGGTCAAGGTTGACGGCGACCTCCATCCGGGCGTTACCGCCAAGGACATCACCCTTGCGATCATCGGTCGTATCGGCACGGCTGGCGGTACCGGCTATGTCATCGAATATGCCGGTTCGGCGATCCGTTCGCTGTCGGTCGAAGGCCGCATGACCGTCTGTAACATGTCGATCGAAGGTGGCGCACGTGCCGGCCTGATCGCACCGGACGAGAAAACCTTTGAATATATCAAAGGCCGTCCGATGGCCCCCAAAGGTGCCGCATTCGAACAGGCTGTTGAATATTGGAAAACCCTGCCGTCTGACGAAGGTGCCCATTACGACAAGATTGTCGAAATTGATGCGGCCGACATCGTCCCGCAGGTTACCTGGGGCACCAGCCCGGAAGACGTCGTACCGGTTACCGGTGTTGTTCCGTCGCCAAGCGACGGCAAGGACGCCGGCAAGCAAAAGGCAATCGCCCGTTCCCTCGAATATATGGGTCTGACGGCTGGCACCCCGATCGAAGAAATCAAGATCGACCGCGTGTTCATCGGTTCGTGCACCAACGGTCGTATCGAAGATCTGCGTGCCGTTGCCGAAGTCGCCAAGGGTCGCAAGGTTTCGCCGTCGGTCAATGCCATGATCGTTCCGGGTTCCGGTCTGGTCAAGGAACAGGCCGAAGCAGAAGGCCTGCATGAAATCTTCATCGAAGCAGGCTTTGACTGGCGCGAGCCGGGCTGCTCGATGTGTCTGGCAATGAACCCGGACCGTCTGGCCCCGGGCGAGCGTTGCGCTTCGACTTCGAACCGTAACTTCGAAGGCCGTCAGGGTCGTGGTGGTCGTACCCACCTCGTCAGCCCGGCCATGGCAGCAGCTGCTGCAATCACCGGTCACCTGACTGACATTCGCAAACTCGGTTAAAGAAGGTTCCCATGGCCGATACCGCATTCATCAATTTTCGCGAAAACGCCCCCCGTATGGGACGTGCTGCCGTGCTGGAGCAACTTCTGCCCCAACTGACCGGCATCAACCTGCCCGACTTTGTCGCTCAGGAACTCGACGCGACCGAAGAATTGATCGAAGCACTGGGCCTGGCCTGGGAAACCGGAAGCAAGGGATAAGACGATGGAAAAATTTACCAAGCTCACCGGTGTTGCTGCACCGCTGCCGATGATCAATGTCGATACCGACATGATCATCCCCAAACAGTTCCTTAAAACCATCAAACGTTCTGGCCTTGGCAAGAACCTGTTTGATGAAATGCGCTACGACGACAATGGCAACGAGATCCCCGATTTCGTTCTGAACAAACCGGCCTATCGCAATGCACAGATCCTCGTATCTGGCGACAATTTCGGCTGTGGTTCGTCGCGTGAACACGCGCCTTGGTCGCTGCTTGATTTCGGCATTCGTTGCGTGATCGCACCGAGCTTTGCCGACATTTTCTATAACAACTGCTTCAAGAACGGCATCCTTCCGATCCGTCTGCCGCAGGAAGATGTCGACAAGCTGATGGCCGATGCCGAACGCGGTGCCAATGCCACCGTCACCGTTGATCTGGAAAATCAGGAAATCACCGGTCCGGATGGCGGCTGCATCAAGTTCGAAGTCGAAGAATTCCGCAAGCATTGCCTGCTGAACGGTCTTGATGACATCGGTCTGACCTTGCAGAAATCCGATGCCATCAACGCATTCGAAGCCAAGCGCGCTGCGTCGCAGCCCTGGTTGTCGCTCTAATTCAAAAAGGGGTGGCGAACGGTTTCGTTTGCCGCCCCTTTTCTATCGCTACGGGGTGAGCGGCCCCGAAAATATCTGGGAAGGATTCTTTTATGACCACCACCAAAAAAGTATTGATGCTGCCGGGCGACGGAATTGGTCCCGAAGTCATGCGTCAGGTCCAGCGTGTCATGGACTGGATGGCGAAAAAGCGCAATGTGAACTTCGAAATCACCGAAGGCCTGATTGGCGGTGCGTCGATCGATGCACATAACAACCCGCTGACCGACGAAACCCTTGCCGATGCAATGGCAGCGGACGCGGTTCTGCTTGGTGCTGTTGGTGGTCCGAAATGGGACGATCTTCCGTTTGATATCAAACCGGAACGCGGTCTTCTGAAAATCCGCAAGGAAATGGGCCTGTTTGCCAACCTGCGTCCGGCACTGGTGTTTGACGCCCTTGTTGGTGCATCGACCCTGAAAGAAGAAGTCGTCAAGGGTCTCGATATCATGATCCTGCGCGAACTGACCGGCGGCATCTATTTTGGCCAGCCGCGCGGCATCGAAGAACGCGACGGTGTTCGCACCGGTTTCAACACCCTTGTCTATTCCGAACCGGAAGTCGAACGCATTGCGCGCGTTGCTTTTGACATGGCCATGAAACGTGACAAGCGTCTGTGCTCGGTCGACAAGGCCAACGTTCTGGAATCCACCGTTCTGTGGCGCGAAGTTGTTGAACGCGTTGCCAAGGACTTCCCGGAAGTCGAAGTCAGCCACATGTATGTCGATAACGCATCCATGCAGTTGGTTCGTAACCCGAAACAGTTCGACGTGATGGTCACCACCAACATGTTTGGCGACATTCTGTCGGATTGCGCTGCCATGCTGACCGGGTCGCTCGGCATGCTGCCGTCCGCATCGCTTGGTGCGGCCGACGCTGACGGCAAACGCAAAGCACTTTATGAGCCGGTACACGGTTCCGCACCGGACATCGCCGGTCAGGACATCGCCAACCCGCTGGCAACCATTCTGTCCTTTGCCATGATGCTGCGTTATTCGTTCGACATGGGCGACGATGCAACCCTGATCGAAAATGCGGTTCAGAACGTCCTTAAGGGCGGCCTTCGCACCGGCGACATCATGCAGCCGGGCATGGCAAAAGTTTCGACCACCGTCATGGGTGAGTCGCTGATCAACGAACTCGACAAACTTGTCTGATCCTTCGTTCTGATCACAAATTCAAAAGGCCGGGTTTATTGCCCGGCCTTTTTGCTATTCGGGTCGATTTCAACGGCATTGCCGACGACCGTCTCAAACAGCGCAAGCTTGTCGGGATTGCGATGCACGAACAGATCCACAATCCGACCATCCTTTTCCGTTGCGCATAATGCGGTTTCAACCACGCCATCCACCATCATCAGAAGCCAGCATTCCCCGTCCAGCACCACATAGAATGCCCGTTCACGCGGGTTGCGTTTGCGCCAGACACCAACAAAGAACCGTGCAACATGATCCGGACCATAAAGCGGATTGGCAGTGGCCAGCGCCTTGCCACCGCCATCGGAATGCAAAATAACATCCGGGGCAAGCTGGGTCAGAAGCTGACCGACATCACCAAGACTAAGCGCCGTGACAAAGGCCTGCATGCGTGTCTGATCACATGGCTGCCCGGTGATTTCCGGTGTCGCATCGCGGTCATTTTCACGCTTCATTTTGCGCCGGGCCCGAAACAGGATCTGACGGGTATTGTTCGGGGTGCGTTCGATCACCGGGGCAATATCATCATGTGCCCAGTCAAACACCTCATACAGGACAAGTGCCACCCGTTCGACCGGCGCAAGACGTTCAAGCATCAAAAGATATGCCTGCCCCAAACCTTCCTGTTCGATCAGGTTGGTTTCGGCTTTGGGCGGTTCGGGCGGCATCCACGGTTCGGGCAACCAGTTACCGACATAGTTTTCGCGCTGGCGCCGGGCCGATTTCAGAACATCCAGACAAATATTGCTGCATACCCGGACCAGCCAGCCGGTTGCATCCTTGATCTCGGCGTGATCCTGCTTGCGCCATCTGAGCCACACGTCCTGCACCGCGTCTTCGGCGTCGGCATGACTGCCCAGCATCCGATAGGCCAGCGCCGTCAGACGTGCGCGATGCTGTTCAAAAATCGTATCTGACATCCTGTACCCATCAAACGGGTGAAGCGGCACGGGATTACCCCGTACCGCCTGATCGTGTTGCTTGCGTTGCTTCATCCTGCCCGATGGACCTTCCTGTTGCAAAGAGACGATATCATCTGTCTCCCGGACAACGGGCGCGGAAAGCCCGGTCATGCAAATTCGTGCTGGGCGATGCCAAGACGGTTCCAGGCATTCATGGTTGAAATCACGCAGGTCAGTTCCGAAATAGCATCGGCTTCAAAATGTGCCAAAAGCGCATGGTGGCTTTGCGCGATACGTTCCTGGCTTTCGATCCGGGTCAGGCATTCCGCCCAGTCAAGTGCGGCACGTTCGGCATCGTCAAATCCGTCTGCCGCGCGCCAGACCGGCAACATCGTCAGTTTGGCCGCATCGCCACCATGTTCGGCAAAACTTTTGGCATGCATGCGCAGGCAAAACGAACACTGATTGATCTGTGACACGCGGCATTCGATCAAATCACGCAGGACAGCTGGCACCTTGCCATTTTCAACAATGGCCGTGGCCAGACCATACATCGATTTGAACAGGGTCGGGCTGGTATCAGGGAATGAAAAACGGCTCATCATAGTTCTCCTTGCTCGGTAACGGGATCACGTCCCTTCTGCCCACAAGGACGAAACACAAACGGACCGCGTTACACGGCCCGTTTGTCTTTTTTTGTTTTTTCCGCGTTCACCCGGTAAACGCGCCTGAAAAACCTAGGCCATGCCAAGCTTTTTCAATGCATCGGCCAGGGGCGCATGCATCACCCATTGCCAATCCTCCCCCGCCGACTGTTTGCCATCGGCCAGGGTAAAGATCGCCGCAAGATAGTCACTGACATCGGATTTGCAGACCGGCAGCCCCGCAGCCGTTGCGATTTTCCCGGCCAGTCGGCCATATTTCTTATGCCCGATCCGGCATCCGAAATGCCCGACCGTTTCAGCCAGCTTAAGACCGGTAATTTCGCGCCCCGGTGCCCGTGCGTGGGCGCGCAACATGTCCCGTTCGCAACTCGACAGTTCGATCGCACCCAGTGCCTTAACGTAATCTTCCACCTGCCCGATATGCGGGGCCCGGCTTGTTAGCGATGTCTCGCTGCCCTGATGATCAGTGTCATCCCAGTTCATCACTTTCAGCATGTCGTTTCCTCCCGACAAAAGACCGGTTGATCGCTTTTTCACATCTGTCGTGCCGGTCGATCACGCGATGTGTCTTGGAACCCTTAAACAAGTCAGGGCGGGAAACCATCGTTCCCCGCCCTGTATCCTCAGGCATAGTCAAAGCCCGGCTTGGTAAAGACAAACTGGCCAACCCGCATGCCGCCACCGCCTTCTGATTCGTCAAAGGCATTGATGCAGCCCGCCAGATAGAATTCCCACATTCTGCGGAATTCCTCGTCATATTTGACCGGGTCAAGTTCATCACGCACTGCCCGGAACCGGTCACGCCAGGCCCGCAATGTCCGGGCATAGTTGCGCCCGGCATGGAAATGCGATGCCTCGACCATCAGATTGGCGTGCTCGGCGGCTTCGATCACTTCATGAACCGCCGGAATATAGCCGCCCGGAAAGATATATTTGTCGATCCAGGGGGATGTAAATTCGGCACGCGGCTTGATGATGGTGTGAATGACGGCCCGCCCACCGGCCTTAAGCAGTTGGCCAACCTTTTCAAAATAGGTTTTGAACTGATGGCGGCCGACATGTTCGAACATGCCCACCGATACCACCCGGTCATATTTTCCGGCATTGGCATCGGCAAAGACCCGGTAATCAAGCAAATGATAATCCAGTCCTCTTTTGGCATTGTCGCCCATCTCGGCCCGCTTTTGCTGCGCCCAGTTATATTGTTCGGTCGACAATGTGATACCGTGGACCTCGGCCCCGGTTTCGCGGCGGATAAACCGGCTCAACCCGCCCCAGCCGCAACCGATATCGACCACCCGCAACCCCGGCTCGTTGATCTTGAGCCGCTGGGTGGTCAGGCTCATTTTGCGGTGTTGCGCTTCTTCAAGGGTTTGCGCCCCGTCATCCCAGAAGGCACATGAATACTGCATCTCCGGATCAAGGAAGCGGGTATAAAGATCATTGCCGATATCATAGTGATGGCGGACGCGTTTTGATGCTGCCTTGACGGTGGTAAACTGGGCAATCTGGAATTTGAGCGCCTGCAACTTTTCGATAAAGGTGCCAAAGCCGCTCGACGAATGTCCGCCTTCGAAATTAAGGCGCAACACGCGGATCAGATCTTCCATTTCACCGCTGACAAGGTCAAAGCCGCCATGCATATAGGCTTCGCCAAATCCCGGATCGGGACTAAGCGCCATTTTAAGGGTGTTGGTCCAGTCGGGCACGGTCATGCCCGCACGCGGTTCCGAACCATCACCCAGAACGATTTCATGTTTTTCATCCACGCGGAAAACCAGCGTTCCGCGCGTTACATGTTCCCGAAAGAAATCGAGAACCTTTTTCTGTGTCCAATCCAAACTCATCGGGTACGTCATCGGCCGTCCTTTTTGCAAAAGTCGGAAAACTGATCGCCCCATATGCAGCAATGCCGCATATCTGCATCTAACCCTTTGTCAGGATCGTTTTATCTTGCCATTTGGAAGGTCGTCAGATGGTGGCAGCGGTTTCGCGATGCGATCCGAGCCGAAAGCAGAAATCAACCAAGCAGGATGCGAAACGATTCTGATTTCGGGTTCGACACATGAACCCCGTATACGATTTTGCCAGATTTTTCTGCGATCTCAAGTAGTAATCATAGGTGGAATGACAAGGATGCGCTTGCGCAATTGTCGTGAAAGCCTTACATCTCGCGCCAGATTATCAGACATTATCCACAGGCATGTGCCTGCGCCGTCCGAACCGCCATGCGGCTTATTGCCTGCGTTGGCCCGGGTCCGGCCTCCATGCCGACCAGACTGAAAAGAGGCACCTGATGGGCTATAAAATCGCCGTTGTCGGCGCGACCGGAAATGTCGGGCGCGAAATGCTCAACACTCTTGCCGAACGCAAATTTCCCGCCGATGAAGTCTTTGCACTGGCTTCCTCGAAATCAATCGGTCGTACCGTCTCCTATGGCGAAGACGATGATCTGAGCGTGTCGGACGCGGCCAATTTCGATTTCTCGCGCGTTGATATTGCCCTGTTCTCGGCCGGCGGGGAAACCGCCAAGAAACTGGCCCCCAAGGCTGCCGAGGCCGGCTGTGTTGTTATCGACAATTCCAGCTATTGGCGCATGGAACCGGGCGTTCCGCTGATCGTGCCCGAAGTCAATGGCGATGCCCTTGCCGGTTACGCCAAAAAGAACATCATCGCCAACCCGAACTGCTCGACCATTCAGATGGTGCTGGCCCTTAAGCCGCTTCATGACATGGCATCGATCAAGCGTATCGTGGTTGCGACCTATCAGTCGGTATCCGGTGCCGGTCGTGCCGCCATGGACGAGCTGTTCAACCAGACGCGCGGCATCTATGTGAATGATCCTCCGCAAAAGGAAGAATTCACCAAACAGATCGCCTTTAACGTCATCCCGCATATCGACAGCTTCATGGATGATGGCGCGACCCGTGAAGAATGGAAAATGACGGTCGAAACCCGCAAGATCCTGGATCCGGAAATTGCCGTTCACGCAACCTGTGTGCGTGTTCCGGTCTTTGTCGGTCACGGCGAAGCGGTCAATATCGAGTTCGAAAAGCCGATCACCGTCGAAGATGCCCGCAAGGCAATGAAAGATTTCCCGGGTGTGTCGGTTGTCGATTACCGCCAGGACGAAGGCTATGTCACCCCGCAGGAAGTCCAGGGCGAGGACAATGTCTTTGTCTCGCGCGTGCGCAAGGATCCGACGGTCGAAAACGGCCTGTCGCTGTGGTGTGTCGGCGATAACCTGCGCAAGGGTGCGGCCCTGAACGCGGTTCAGATTGCCGAAAAACTGGTTGCGGATTTCCTGCCCAAGAAATAAGGAAAACCAACAGCTTCCTTTGCAAAACCCGCCCTTTTTGGGGCGGGTTTTGTCGTTGATAGACGCATGGACGCTGGTAACAATTCCAAAAAGACGGTAGGGAAAAAGACAAGACTTCAGCGATAAAAGCGTTCATCACCCAGTTGGCGCATGATGAACAAGAAGATATGTCGGGGGGAATCGGATGGTCAAAAGAACGCGCAAGGAAGCAGCCCGTCTGGATGAAGCAGCCCGCGCGGGCTGGCTTTACTATTGTGCCGGGAATACCCAGGACGAAATCGCCCAGAAGCTTGGCGTTTCACGTCCGACCGCCCAACGTCTGGTCTCGGCCGCCGTCAGCGAAGGACTCGTCAAAGTCCGCCTTGATCACCCCATCACCCATTGCATGGAACTGGGCAAGGCGATCTGCGAAAAATACGGTCTGGCCAATTGCGATGTCGTGCCCACCGACCCCTCCGCCCCCGAGGCAATGTTTGGCATGGCACAGGCCGCCGCAACCTATCTTGAGCGCGCCTTGCAGTCTTCTGATCCCAAAATCATCGCCCTTGGCACCGGGCGTGCCATGCGCGCCATGGTCGATGAAATCGGCCGCATTGACGGCAGTCACCACAAGATCGTCTCGCTGGTCGGCACCATCGCCCATGACGGGGCGGCAAGTTTTTATGATGCGGTCACCGATCTGGCCGACCGCACACGCGCCCCGCATTATCCGTTGCCGATCCCGGTGATCATCGAAGATCCGAAAATGCGCGAACGCATGCAAAAGCAACCGCCGATGGACAATATCCTGAAGCTCGCCCGCGAAGCCGATATCCGCTTTATCGGTGTCGGGCATCTGGGCGATGACGCACCGCTTCATATTGACGGATTTATCACCAGGGATGAACTGACATCCCTGCGTCAAAGTGGTGCGATCGGCGAAGTGATCAGCTGGTCCTTTGACGAAGACGGCAATATCCTTGATCACCCGGTCAATCATTGCGTCACCAGCGCCCCGGCGGTTCAGCCGGCCACCAATACCATCGCCGTCGCCAAAGGGGCCAAAAAGGTCGCAGCGATTCGCGGAGCCATGCGCGGAAAACTGATTTCGACCCTGATCACCGACGAAGCCACCGCCGAAGCTTTGCTGCGCTAGCACCGCGCGCCAGGCTGCGACAATATAACGCATAGCCACCCTGTCAGGCCGCCTGACAGGGTTTTGTTTTGTGCGCCGCAAAAACGAATTCGTTTGACAATATGCCGCGAAATTGAGTGAATGCTCATTACCTGAACAAATGATCAAGACGGACAGCCAAAGTTGTCCAACGGGTAGACAGTCCTTTTGGGAGGAAATATGAAACGCGTAATGGGAGCAGCGCTGTGCGCGCTGTTGGCAGGCGGTATCGCACACGCCAATGCCGAAACGAAACTGACCATCGCAACCGTGAACAACGGTGACATGATCCGCATGCAGAAGCTGACGGATGATTTCACCTCCAAGAACCCGGACATCACGCTTGAGTGGGTAACCCTCGAAGAAAACACCCTGCGTCAGCGCGTCACCACTGATATCGCCACCAAGGGCGGTCAGTATGACGTCATGACCATTGGCACCTACGAAGTGCCGATCTGGGCCGAAAAGGGCTGGCTCGCACCGCTCGACAATCTGGGTGCCGACTATGATGTCGATGACATCATGCCCGCCATCCGTTCGGCCGTTTCCAAGGATGACGCGCTTTATGCTGCACCGTTCTACGGTGAAAGCTCGATGATGATGTACCGCAAGGACCTGTTCGATGCGGCCGGCATCAAAATCGATGGTCGCCTGACCTGGGATCAGACCCTTGAGATCGCCAAAAAACTCCACAAGCCTGATGAAGGTGTCTATGGCATCTGCCTGCGCGGCAAGGCCGGCTGGGGTGAAAACATGGCGCTGATCACCACCATGGGCAATGCCTATGGCGCGCGTCTGTTTGATGAAAAATGGAACCCGACCTTTGACAGTGCCGAGTGGAAAACAGCACTGGACATGTATACCAACATCCTTGGTAACTATGGTCCTCCGGGTGCAACGTCGAACGGCTTTAACGAAAACCTGTCGCTGTTCAACTCGGGCAAATGCGGCATGTGGATCGATGCAACCGTTGCTGCATCCTTCGTGACCAACCCCAAAGAATCCAAAGTTGCAGACAAGGTCGGCTTCACCGAAGCACCGTGCGCTGCGACCTGCACCGGAGCCAACTGGCTCTGGGCATGGAACCTTGGCATCCCGATGGGTTCCCAGAAAGTCGAAGCCGCCCAGAAATTCATCGCTTGGGCGACCTCGAAAAACTATCTCGAACTGGTAGCGTCGAAAGAAGGCTGGGCAAACGTACCGCCGGGCACCCGCATGTCGCTTTATCAGAACCCGAAATACCTCGAAGCCGCACCGTTTGCTGACGAGACCCTTCTTGCCATCGACAGTGCAGACCCGATCAATTCGACCATGAAACCGAAACCCTATGTTGGTGTCCAGTTCGCTGCGATCCCGGAATTCCAGGGTATCGGCACCACGGTCGGTCAGCAGTTCTCCGCAGCTCTTGCCGGTCAGATGTCTGTCGATCAGGCCCTTTCGGCCGCACAGTCAAGCACCGACCGCACCATGCGCAAGGCTGGGTACTACTGATACACCACAGGCCGGAAGTCATCTCATCGCACATCTGAAATGATTTCTGGCCTGCGCCTCCTTGACCTGATGAACTTGGGGCGGTGGTTGCAAAACGCACCGCCCTCTTTCCATCCGGAAAAGGATCCGCAACATCAATCTCGGGGAGCACATCATGTCGACACGGGCCTCGACCCTGACCGGGCGTATCATGTCCGCACCGTCGATCATTGTCCTGTTCTTGTGGATGGCCGTCCCGCTGGGCATGACGATTTACTTCTCCTTCCTGCGCTACAACCTGTTGTCGCCGGGAATGGAAGAATGGATCGGCACACTTAATTACGAATTTTTCCTGACCGATCCGGCCTTTTTTGCATCACTGGCAAACACGCTTTTGCTGGTTGGATCTGTTTTGGTCATCACCGTTGTTGGCGGCGTCCTTTTGGGACTGATGCTTGATCAACCGATTTTCGGGCGCGGTATTTTGCGTCTTCTGGTGATTGCCCCCTTCTTTATTATGCCGACCGTGAATGCACTGGTCTGGAAAAACCTTTTGATGGACCCGGTTTCGGGGATGTTTGCGTGGATTGCCAGCCTGTTTGGCCTGCCCGCGATTGACTGGTTTACCAATGCGCCGCTGACCTCGATCATCATCATGGTGTCCTGGCAATGGTTGCCCTTTGCCGTTCTGATCCTGCTGACCGCACTTCAATCGCTGGACCGCGATCAGAAAGAAGCCGCCCAGATGGATGGCGCCGGTCCGGTTGCGATCTTTTTCTATATCACGCTTCCTCATCTCAGCCGTGCGATCACGGTGGTGGTGCTGATCGAAACCATCTTCCTGCTGACCGTCTTTGCCGAAATCTTTGTCACCACCGGTGGTGGCCCGGGTCTGGCAACGACCAATATCGCCTTCCTCGTCTATACCCAGGCGCTGTTGCAGTTCGATGTTGGTGGTGCATCTGCCGGCGGCATTGTCGCGGTCATTCTGGCCAATATCGTGGCGATCTTCCTGATCCGCCTTATCGGCAAAAACCTGGACAAATAAGGGGCGCGACATGGAAAACAAACAAACACCCCTTGGCTATATCAGTTTCTCGGTCTTTGCCTGGATCGTCGGTCTTCTGATCTTCTTCCCGATTTTCTGGATGGTTCTGACCAGCTTCAAGACCGAGCTCGAAGCCGTTTCGATCCCGCCCAGCTTCATCTCCTTTGACTGGACGCTTGAAAACTATGCCGAGGTCCAGGAACGGTCGAACTATTTCAAGTTCGCCATGAACTCGGTGATCCTTGCAGTCGGGTCAACACTGGTCGGGCTGGTCTTTGCCGTGACCTGTGCCTGGGCCATGGCCTTTAACCCGACCAAACGCACCAAGGATGCGCTTCTCTGGATGCTCTCGACCAAAATGATGCCGCCGGTCGGCGTGCTGGTGCCGATCTATCTGGTGTTCCGCGACTGGGGACTGCTTGATACGCGCTTTGGTCTGATCATGGTTCTGTTCCTGATGAACCTGCCGATCATGGTCTGGATGCTTTACACCTATTTCAAGGAAATCCCGACCGACATTCTCGAAGCCGCACGCATGGACGGCGCAACCCTGCCCAAGGAAATCATCTTTGTGCTGTTGCCCATGGCCGTGCCCGGCATTGCCTCGACCATGCTGCTCAATGTGATCCTGGCCTGGAACGAAGCGTTCTGGACGCTCAACCTCACCACGTCCGATGCCGCACCACTGACCGCTTTCATTGCCTCCTATTCCAGTCCCGAAGGGCTGTTCTGGGCAAAGCTTTCAGCTGCATCGACGCTCGCGGTGGCGCCCATTCTGGTCATTGGCTGGTTCTCTCAGAAACAGCTTGTTCGTGGTTTGACATTCGGCGCGGTCAAGTAACCGCAGGCCCAATCGAAATAGAGAAAGAAGGAACACCAAAATGGGTGCTATCCGACTGGAAAAAGTCAAGAAAAGCTTCGGAACGCTGGATGTTATTCCCGGTGTCGATCTTGATATCAATGATGGTGAATTCGTGGTCTTTGTCGGTCCGTCGGGCTGCGGGAAATCAACCCTGCTGCGTCTGATTGCCGGTCTCGAAGATGTCACCGATGGCAAAATCCTGATTGACGGCACCGACGTTGCCAACGAAGCCCCGGCCAAACGCGGCCTGTCGATGGTCTTTCAGTCCTATGCGCTGTATCCGCATATGACGGTCTATAACAACATTGCCTTTGGCCTGAAAATGGCGGGCGAAAGCAAGGATGTTATTGATCAGAAAGTCCAGTCCGCGGCCAAAATCCTCAACCTGACCGATTACCTTGACCGTCGCCCCGGCGCACTTTCTGGCGGGCAGCGTCAGCGTGTTGCCATCGGACGTGCGATCGTGCGCAACCCGGCGGCCTTCCTGTTTGACGAACCGCTTTCAAACCTTGATGCGGCCCTTCGCGTCAATATGCGTCTTGAAATCACCGGTCTTCATCAGGAACTCAAAACCACGATGATCTATGTGACCCATGATCAGGTCGAAGCCATGACCATGGCCGACAAGATCGTGGTTCTTCAGGCCGGCCGTGTCGAACAGGTCGGCAAGCCGATGGAACTTTATAACAGCCCGGCCAACAAATTTGTCGCCGGTTTCATCGGCTCACCGAAAATGAACTTCCTGGGCGGGGAGCTTGCAGCAAAACATAACTGCCATGAAATTGGCATCCGTCCCGAACATCTGACGGTCAGCACTGATCGCGGCGATATCGCCGCAACAGTCAAGATCGCCGAACATCTTGGGGCCGAGACATATCTTCATGTCGAAGCCGACGGCCTTGGCCCGATGACGGTCCGCGCCACCGGCGAAATGCCCCTTGGTGAACATGACAAAATCTTCCTGACACCTGAACAGGATCGCATCCACCGCTTTGACGCCCATGGTCTTGCGCTTGGACCTTCCTGATACGTGCACAATCCGGGCCGCACTGCCCCACACCAGCATTGCGGTCCCGCCTTACCAATCAAGCTAACTGTGAGTCCAAAATGTATCTTAAAAAGTTCGATCTTTCCGGGCGTCGTGCCTATGTCACCGGTGGCGGTCGCGCCATTGGTCTGTCCTGCTGCGAAGCACTGGCCGAAGCCGGTGCCCATGTTGTCATCGGCGATATCAGCGAAGCTGTCGCCGAAGAAGGCCGTGATTACCTGAAATCCAAAGGTTACACCGCCGATATCGACATCATGGATGTCACCAACACCGATCAGGTCCGCGCCAGTGCGGAAAAAATGGCCAAGCAGGGCGGGATCGACATTCTGGTCAACAATGCCGGGATTGCCCGGTCGGAAACCCCGGCCGAAACCGTTACTGACGAACATTGGCTGAATGTCATTGACGTCAATCTGAATGGTACTTTCTGGTGCTGCCGCGAATTTGGCAAACAGATGCTGGCAAAAAAGAACGGTGTGATCGTCAATGTCGGTTCCATGTCGGGCTTTATCGTCAACAAGCCCCAGGAACAGGCCTATTACAACGCATCCAAAGCAGCCGTTCATCACCTGACCAAGTCGCTGGCGGCGGAATGGGGCGGTCGTGGTGTGCGCGTCAATGCGGTCGCACCGACCTATATTGCGACCCCGCTGAATGAATTCGTCAAATCCAAGCCGGAAATGTATGACGCCTGGATCAATGGCACCCCGATGGCCCGCCTTGGCCTGACCGAGGAAATCGGATCGGTTGTGCTGTTCCTGGCCTCTGACGCATCCAGCCTGATGACCGGATCCATTGTTCTGGCTGATGGGGGTTACACCTGCTGGTAAGGCCAGGTGCAACTAATGGCTACAATGTCCTGAAGCTATTTGTAGCCAGGTCGGAACAATGGTGAAACGGGGCGCAGATGTGGGACCTGCGCCCCGTTTACCTGTTTTCTCCCCTGACCTTTCATAAGGTCGGAACACTGCCCAAATAACGTGAAAACGCATTGTCGCCCGCGATCTCGACCCCGTTTTCAAGACCAAGGAAGCTGGCCAGACGGCGCAATTCCGTCATCAATGGCCCGGCCACATCCCCCTGATTGCATCCGTCTTCCAGATGCGCACTTTGCACCAGAAGAACACCCTTTTTGCGCTCCGACTTCAAATCGACACGCGCAACAAATTCGCCATTCAACATGAATGGCAGAACGTAATAACCGTATTGGCGTTTTTCGGCCGGCACATAAATCTCGATCCGGTAGTTGAAGTCGAATATGCGTTCCACCCGGTCGCGTTCCCACATCACCGGATCAAACGGCACCATTAAACAGGTCGGCTTGGCGCGCGCACGCGGATTGACATGCGGGCACAAATACCCCGCCTGTTTCCATCCTTCGACATCAGCACACAGCAACCGCCCCTCTTCGACCAGCTTGATCAGGCACTCTTTCACATCGGCTGTCGGCAGACGGAAATATTTGCGCAAATCGGCCTCGGTCGCGATGCCCATCGCCGCAATCCCCTTGCAGATCAGGTCTGATTGCGCCTCGATCCTGATCGGTGCCGGGTCATGGGCCGCATCCCCGATGATCCGGTGCGGCAAATCATAAATCCGCTCGAAACTTGACCTTCGTTTTTGCGCCATGACCTGTCCGCTCCAGAACAGATATTCCATCGCGGTCTTGGTTTCCGACCACCCCCACCATTGGGAACTGCTGGCGCCTTTTGCCTCAAGATCACTGGAACCGACCGGGCCGTTGCGTTCGATATGATCAAGAATTCCTTGAATCAGTTCGGGCTTTTCACGCTGGATACGGGCAATACGCCCCCAGGTACCCACACCCTGTTTTGCGTCCTCCATCCGCCAGCGATACAGCGGATAATCCTCGACCGGGATCATCGATGCTTCATGGCCCCAATATTCGAACAATTTGCGTTCGCGCGATTTGCCCCAGACAATGTCATCAAGCATCGCCGGGTCATACGCGCCCAACCGGCTAAAGACCGGCATGTAATGGGCGCGGGTCAAAACATTGACACTATCGACCTGCAGCATATTGGTTTTGCGGATGGCCTTCATGATCCGGCGTTTGGTCACCGGCCGGTTGTCATCCTGTTCGAACCCCTGCCCGCACAGTGCAAGATTACGGGCCTGTTTAACCGAAATGGCAACGCTGGCAGTGGGCATTGGGGCAGTGTCAACTGGCATGATACAACATTCAAATTGGCAAATAAAAACAGGATGATGCTACGGTCATGTGCATGGGTCTGAACCCTAACATATTCTCCTGACAAATATGGCAGTAGCAACCAAAACGTAAATTATCCTGCCCCCTTTCGACACCACTTGACCACCCGAACCGCCGCACCCTAGCATTCAACATCCCCATACCGGGCACAACAAGATCGGACGGCATAAATGGATAGCGCACAAATCATGATCCTGACTGTCCTTGTCGGCACAGTTGCCCTGTTTTTATGGGGGCGCTGGCGCCATGACATGGTGGCCATGGCATCGCTTTTGATGTGTGTGGTGCTTGGGCTGGTCCCGACTGGCGAGGCCTTTAACGGTTTTGGCCATCCGGCGGTGATTACCGTGGCCTGTATCCTGATCCTGTCATCCGCCCTTCAGCAATCCGGCGCGGTTGATGCCCTGACCCGGACGGTATTGCCGCAATCGGCCGGGCCGTTTGTGACGCTTGCCGCACTCAGTCTTCTGGCCGCCATTCTGTCGGCCTTTATGAACAATGTCGGGGCGCTTGCGCTTTTGATGCCGGTTGCCCTTCAGATTGCCAACAAACAGGGCGTGCCACCGGGCAAGATTTTGATGCCGCTTGCTTTCGGCTCGATCCTGGGTGGCATGACCACCCTGATCGGGACGCCGCCAAACCTGATTGTTTCGGGCTTCCGTGCCGGTTTGAACGGCAGCGGATTTTCAATGTTTGATTACAGCCCGGTCGGCATTGCCATCGCCTTGGCCGGTTTGGCCTTTGTCATTCTTGTCGGGCGTTTCCTTGTTCCGACGCGCGAACGTGCCGGTGCCGAAGGATTTGAAACCGGCTCCTACCTGACCGAAGCCCGCATCACCGAAGGCAGCAAAGCCGCCGGCATGTTGCTCCGTGACATCAATGACGAGCTGGAAAAATCCGACGCCCAGGTCATCGGTCTGATCCGCAATGAAAAACGCATTCCGGCTCCGAACCCGTATCGGGAACTTCATGACAATGACATCCTTCTGATCGAAGCCGAACCCGAAGGCTTGGCAAGTGCCCTTTCCGGTCTTGAGCTGACCCTCGAAGCCGAATGGCGCAGCATTCAGGCCGAAGCCAAGGCCAAAGCTGCCGAGAAAGAGAAGGAGGAAAAAGACAAGGACAAGGATAAAGACGACGCTGGCGCAGATGCCAAGGAAGCCGCAACTGAAACGCTCACGGAAACGACCAAGGCACAAAATGCCCGAAAACCTGACGAAAAGGTAATCTCGACCGACGCAAAACCCGGCGATGAAAAATCACCCGACGCCGACCAAACGGCCGAGCTTCATAAAAAGGCCCTGCAATCGGATGACATTTCCCTGATCGAAGTCGTGATCCTGCCAAATGCCGCCTTTATCGGGCGGTCGGCGGCCGATATTCGCATCCGCAGCCATTATGGCATCAACCTGCTGGCAATTTCACGCCAGGGGCAACGCTCCATGTCGCGCTTGCGCACCATGAAAATGCAGGCCGGCGACGTTCTGCTGATGCAAGGATCGCCCGCCGCCATCAGCGAATTTGGCAATCGCATGGGCTGTGCGCCGCTGGCCGAACGTGCGCTTCATCTTGGCGACAAATCACAAGCCTTCAAGGCCAGCGCGATCATGGCCATTGCCATCGCCCTTGCGGCCTTTGGCATCGTGCCGGCTGCCATTTCCTTTGCGCTTGGTGTGTTGGCAAGTCTGCTGTTTGGCGTTGTTGCCCCGCGCACCCTGTATGACGCGGTCGACTGGCCGGTCGTGGTCCTGCTGGCGGCCCTGATCCCGGTTGCCACCGCGATGGAAACCACCGGCAGTGCCGATCTGATTGCACGCTTCCTGCTTGAAACCATCGCCCAGGGCAATGCCGTGATCGCCGTCGGGCTGATCCTGATCGTGACCATGACCCTATCGGATTTCATGAACAATGCTGCCACCGCAGCCGTCATGTGCCCGATCGCCATTGGCAGTGCTGCCCAACTCGATGCCAGCTCCGACCCGTTCCTGATGGCGGTCGCCATTGGCGCATCCTGCGCCTTCCTGACCCCGATCGGCCATCAAAACAACACCCTCATCCTCGGCCCCGGCGGCTTCCGCTTTGGCGACTACTGGAAACTCGGCCTGCCGATTGAAATCATCGTTGTCGCGGTTGGTGTGCCAATGCTGCTGTGGGTTTGGCCGTTGTGATCCGAGTCTGGATGGACTTCTCAAATGAAGAAAACAAAGAACGAGTCCGAATGCTGTGAAATTGTTGTACAACTTCTAGAAAAGAAGACTGGTTACAACCGGTCTGCGGAGACTATTCCCGATCTCGTTGACCGAAACAACAAAGCTGCTGACAGATATATAGAACTAGGCCCAACACGCTACCTAATCGAACACACGACAATACAGCCATATCCAGAATCTCGTAAAAGCGACGCCCAGTTTCAAAAATTCTGCGCACTATTCTCCGATAGGGGTTCACAAAGAATTTCGAATGAAATGTCGGCCGAACTCAATTTATCCTATGCGATACATACGATCCCGGACTCAAGAATTCACAACTTCTTCGAAGCAGTAATGAACTGGGTCGAAGTTACGTTACCTAAAAGCCCAAACCTTAACGAAGGTAGATTATTTGAAGTTTTCAAAACAAATATCGATCAAATAGATATCGATTTAGTTGTCCGCGCTCCTGAGATTTTCAGAGGTCAATTAAGACCGCAGAGGCAATCTCCAAGGAATCTTGAAGAACTAAGATTTTCGGTCATTGAAAATGCCCTAGCTAAAAAACTTTCAAAGTTTTCTCAAGAAAACTCGAAAACGGCACTGACAGTGCTTGTGTTTGAGTTTGATGACCTCGCCTTATCGGCTCATCCGAACATCATCAGCAAAATCGAGAAGCTCTGTACGAAATGTGAGAACATTCCTCACGAATTATTTTTGATCGATACGTATCAAAGCCCTTGGAAGATTTGGCACGTGATCGACAATCAGAAGATTAAACTAGATAGATATCAGAACCTTTAGTCCGCAAATACTAAGGGCAGCCAATGGCTGCCCTTAGTATTTTCAAAAAAATGTCGGTCAACTTAGCTATCAAAACCAAGGTTCGGCGCTTCAAGGCCGTTGGCACGGCAGGCCGAAATCAGGGTGTTGTTGAGCAGGCAGGCAATGGTCATCGGGCCGACACCGCCCGGAACCGGGGTGATGGCACCGGCGACTTTGGATGCGGTTTCAAACTCGACATCGCCAACCAGCTTCATTTTGCCCTCGGCCCCTTCAACACGGTTGATGCCGACATCAATCACGGTGGCACCCGGGGCGATCCAGTCGCCCTTGACCATGTTCGGGCGGCCTACCGCGGCAACGACGATATCGGCACGGCGGACTTCTTCGGGCAAATCACGGGTGCGCGAATGCGCGATGGTCACCGTGCAGCTTTCTTTCAGCAGAAGCTGCGCCATCGGCTTGCCAACGATGTTGGAACGGCCAACCACAACCGCCCGTTTGCCCGACAGATCACCAAGGGTATCCTTAAGCAGCATCAGGCAGCCATAAGGCGTGCAGGGGGCAAAACCCTCGCCGCCGGTGGCCAGTGCGCCGGCATTGACGACATGGAAGCCATCCACATCCTTGGCCGGGTCGATGGCCGCCAGGATCGCCTGTTCGTCGATATGTTTGGGAACTGGCAACTGGCACAGGATGCCATGAACGTTTTCATCGGCATTGAGCTTGGCGATCAGGGCCAAAAGATCTTCCTGACTGGTCTCGGCCGACAGTTTGTGTTCATAGGAATTCATGCCGCATTCAAGGGTCTGTTTGCCCTTGTTGCGGACATAGACCTGACTGGCCGGGTCTTCGCCAACCAGAATGACGGCAAGACCGGGGGTCACACCGTGGTCCGCTTTCAACTTGGAGACTTCTGCTGCGATGTCTTCGCGCAGTTTGGCTGCGAATGCCTTGCCATCGATGATTTTTGCGTCACTCATGTGTCTGTCCGCCCGTCAGTTCGGTAATTTGCGCCATCAGCTCTGTGGGGGTGCCGGAAATCACCAGCACCTTGTTGCGGTCTGTGTGTCCGCTAACGATCCCGACCGAGGATTTAGGCCATTTGGCCGCTTTTGCCAAAAGTTTTATCAGGGCCTGATTGGCTTTGCCGTTTTCCGGCACTGCTGTCACCGATGTCCTAAGCTGCAAACGCCCATTGGCATCTTCAATCAGACCGTTGATCGCATTACGCGAAGCCTTTGGCGTCAAACGCACAAACAGACGGATCCCGGTTTGATCAGAGAGTATCTCGCAAACGGGATCAGTCATTGTCTGATTGAGACATCTAGTAACCTAAAAGAGCCATCCGGACATCGGTCTGGATCAGCATATTGGCAAATTGCAGCACCAGAATCAGAATGATCGGCGAAATGTCGATGCCGCCAAGGTCCGGCATGATCCGCCGGATCGGGCGCAGGGCCGGTTCGGTCACGCGATACAGGAAATCACCGACCATATAGACGAATCGGTTGCTGGTATTGATCACGTTGAATGCCACAAGCCATGACAGGATTGCAGATGCAATCAGCATGAAAATGTAGATCCCAACCACAGTATCAATCAGCCAAAAAATCGCCAGCATCGCCGCTCCTTACGATCGCCGGGCATATTCGGTTTTTGCCCGGTAAGATGTTTGCACGCAGCAAAACCTAGTCGGCAATGACCGGCAACGCAAGCGCAGAGCGTTGATTTTACCCCGTCAAAGCGCAAGTTTTCATCGCTTTGTGATCCCCGTCACCCGACAGGTGGCTTCTATGCCGCTTTGCGTGCCGCAGTTGATTGTTTTGCACTGGATGATCTTCCACCTGATCGTGTTGCGCCCGATTGTGTTGCACCGGAATAAGTAGCACCGGATCAGGTTGGGATGCTGAAGCCTGAAACGCCGAAACCGCACATGCCGGAGCCTCGCATTCCGGGGCCCGGTATTGCGATGCCCCTGCCAGAAATTGTCAGGAGATGTCAGGGCACAGCCTATCTGTGCTTGCAGCAGGGCGGCCTTGGGCCAAGAATGCGCCAAACCATCAAAGGATGAAACACATGCCAGATCAGAATCACCGGCGTTGCGGCTGGGCGGAAACCCATCACGACAAACCGTTTTATGTCGATTATCACGACACCGAATGGGGTGTTCCGGTCCATGATGACCGGCTTTTCTTTGAAATGCTGATCCTTGAAGGCGCCCAGGCCGGGTTGAGCTGGCTTACGATTCTGGCAAGGCGCGATACCTATCGCGCGGCATTTGATGATTTCGATGTGCATAAGGTCGCGGCCTATGACGCGGCCAAGCAGGAAGCACTTCTGGCCGATCCGGGGATTATTAGGAATAAACTAAAAGTCGCGGCGACTATTAAAAATGCCCAAACATTCATGGCCATCCAGAAAGAGTTCGGAAGCTTTGATGCCTATATCTGGAAATTCGTCGATGGCCGCCCGGTGATAAATCACTGGAACACCATGTCCGAAGTTCCGGTATCAACCGAACTTTCCGACCGGATTTCAAAGGATCTGAAAAAACGCGGCATGAAATTTGTCGGCACAACGATCATCTATTCCTTCCTGCAGGCGACCGGCCTTGTGATGGATCACACGAAGGAATGTTACCGCTACCATCAGTTGGCAAAATAGCCATCTGTTCGGAACCGCCAAGGCCTGCTATAGGCTTGGTATGGCAACGGTAATGCATATCATCAACGAACTGGACGCTGGCGGGGCGGAACGTGTCCTGACCCGGATTGCGTGCCATAATGCCCGAAATTCCGATCCCGATGCCCCGCGCCAGATTGTCGTATCGCTGATGGATGAAGGTGTTTATGGCCCGGATTTGATAGAGGCCGGCGTTGAGCTGCATTGTCTTGGCATGACATCGGGCATACGCGATTTACCAGCGGCGATTTTCAGGCTGTCGCGCCTGATGCGACGCGAAAAGCCCGATGCCATCATGTCGTGGCTTTATCATTCCGATTTTATCGCCACCCTTGCTGCATTGCTGTCGGGACGTGGTACCAGACGGCTGGCCTGGAATATCCGTTGCGCGGAAATGGACCTTGCGCAATATGGGCGATCAACCCGGATCGTGCTTGGATTGCTGGCAAAATTATCGGGTCGCCCAGCAATCGTTGCCGCCAATTCACATGCCGGGCAGCGTCACCATATCAGTTGCGGATACCATCCCCGAAAATGGGCCTATCTGCCCAACGGGTTTGATACAGACGAATGGCATCCCGATCCGGGCGCGAAATACCGGCTGTGCAAACAGATCGGCATCACGCCGGACAAATATCTGATCGGGATGGTCGCCCGCAAAGATCCGGCAAAAGACCACGCCACCCTGTTTGAGGCCATCAGGCTTGTCCGCGCCCGGGGTCATGATGCCCATCTGGTCTTGATCGGTCACGAAACCGATGCGCTGATCATTCCCGACGAGCTTGACGGACATGTTTCAGCCCTTGGCCTGCGCCGTGATGTTGCTGCGCTGGTGCCGGGTTTTGATATTGCAGTCCTGTCATCAAGCTTTGGCGAAGGGTTCCCGAACGTGATCGGTGAAGCCATGGCATGCGGTGTCCCGGCAATTGGCAATGATGTCGGCGATGTTGCAGATATTCTGGGCGGCACAGGCAAGACGGTGCCGCTGCACGCCCCCGATAAACTGGCCAATGCCATCGTCGAATTGCTGACAGAGGATGTGGACAGCCGCAATTATCGCAAAACCGCGGCCCGCATGCGCATCATCGATCATTACAGCCTGCGGGCGATGAATGATCGCTATCTGGCACTTTGGGATGGGCTGGCTGGCAAGCGCGATCTGCCGGATTTCGATTTTACCGGTACCGACAGAAGCAAGTAGCCCGGTCATATCCCCTAATCCCGAAACAGGGTCAGAGCGGTTTGCTTGATCCGCGGAGCAGTAATGTGGTTTCGAGGGTGATGGTTTTGCCCGGGGTTTCCGACAGGGCCATTTCGGCGGCAAGGCGGCCTTTTTCAACGGAATCCTGATACATGGTGGTCAGGGGCGGGTCGGTGCGTTCGCCAGCAGCAATACCGTCAATTCCGATCACCTTGAGATCGTCCGGCACCTTGCGCCCAGACATGCGGGCGGCATCAATCGCGCCAATGGCAATCACATCAGACATGCCCAGTATGCCATCGATTTCGGGATGGGCTGCCAGCAATTCGGCGGTCATTTTCGCACTGTGATCGGACTGATTGTCGCATTCGACATGCAGTACATCGGACGGCGCAATGCCCGCACCAGCCAGTGCGGCGTGATAGCCGGCAAGACGTTCGCGCACCACCCGGTGACTGGCAGCACCGACACGGTTAGCATTCATGGGACCGAAATGATCATGGTCGGTTGCCTGAAGCGACAGAATGGCAAAGCGTTTTGCCCCGCAATCAAGCAAATGCTGCGCAGCATTTTTCCCGGCAGCAAAATCATCCAGTGCGACAGTGCCAGCGGCACCGGCAATATCGGTATCAATGCTGATCAGCGGCTGGTTGCGGCGCTGAATGGCGGCGATGATGTCGTTATTGTCGGAATAGCAATGGACCAGAAAGGCATCAACCGCCGCATTATTGACCGCGGCAATTGCCTGTTGCTGGTTCTGGGCCGAAATGATCATGACATTGACGCCCTGCTGGGCACATTCGCGCCCGATCCCGCGCAGCAATTCGATCGCCACCGGATCGGTAAAGGCATATTCGAGATTATCGGGAAATACCACGCCAAGTGCCCCGGCCTTGCCGGTGCGCAACATGCGCGCCATGACATGCGGCCCGCGATAGCCAAGTTCCTTGGCCGCGGCGAAAATCCGTTCGCGGACTTCGGGGCGGACCAGATCGGGTTTGCCAAACGCGTTGGACGCCGTTCCTTGCGAAACCCCGGCCGCCTTTGCGACATCCAGAAGTTTTACGCGTTTCGCCATGCGCCTGTTTCCCCGAACCCGTGTGTTTCACACTGATATTGATCTGATTTGCCTACACTATAGCCAAAAGCAGCGCATTACTTCCAGAACACATTATCGCGGTCTTGGACTATCTGGTTTCAGGTTGGGTATTGCGAAATGTCAGATTGATGCGCCCATTGACCTGACGGGCGGTTTTGGGAATTTGATGCAGCCAGCAATGCTGGGTTTCACCCGCCATGATCAGGGCCGAGTTATGGGGCAAATCGATGCTGATCCGGTCCCCGGTCTTTTTGTGGCGAAAATGAAAGCGGCGTTCTTCGCCAAAGGACAGGCTGGCGATTACCGGATTTTCGCCCAGAACATCTTCATCATCGGCATGCCATGACACACTGTCACGCCCGTCACGATAATAGTTCAAAAGCACCGTATTGAATGGCGCACCAGACAGGTCTTCGGCCAGTTTGCGCAGCGGCGCGACAACCGATGGAAACGGTGCGGCCGGGTGATAGACCCCGCTATAGCGATAGGCGACCTCGCCAAACCATGCCGTCAGACGCGGCACCGGGATTTCCTTGCCATGGATTTTGGCGATTTCCTGCTGCCAGACAATCCCGGTTTTAAGGCGGGCAAAGGCGCGGTCGGCATCATCGGGGGTCATGATTTCACGCAGCAGCAATACTTCGCCGTCAAAGGGCAGAAGATTACGTGGTGGTTCATTGGCAAACAGATCGCCGGTCATGATTATCCCCGGAAGTCACACTGCCAAAGACCTATGCCGAACGATTGAGAAACTCAAGCCACAGTTCGCTGATATATCTGTTTTCACAGGAAGTTGAGGCGCAAAGTCCCGCAATCCGCGCCGGTTTCCGTGCCCTTGCCGATATTGCCGGTGTCAGCCGTTGATCAGGGTCACGCCATGTTGCGCAGCATAACGTTCGACATCCTCAACACTTAAACCCGCCGCACTGTAAAGATTGATGGTTTCAAGTTCGAGATCGGTTTCGGCATCGGCCAGCGATTGCAGCGCAGATGTCAGGCTGCGCTGGGAATCAAGGACATCCAGAAAATCAGACAGCCCCTGAACATAGCGGACCCGCGATTGTTCGAAGGCATCGCGGTGATGCTGAACAGATGCAATCAGGGAATCACGTTGCTGCATGGCACCGACATAGCCATAGATCGCACTTTCAACATCATCAATCGCATTCAAAAGCGTCTGCCGATAGGTCAGAAACGCCTGCTCGGCTTCTTCTTCGGCGACCGTGATATTGGCACGGCGTTCGCCGCCATCATAAAGGGTCGCGTCAAGAAGTGCGCCAATCGCCGCCATGGCCGTTCGGACAATCGGCCCGGTGCCATACCCCGTTACCCCGAGTGCGAGCGAGCCACTTAGCGTCAATTCCGGATAAAGGGTGGCGGTTTCAACACCGATCTGCGAGGTGGCCCCGATCAAAGCCAGTTCGGCAGCACGAACATCGGGTCGACGGCGCAACAGATCGGCCGGAATGCCGATTGGCGGGCTGCTTTGAAATTCGGGCAATGGCGATGCATCAAGAAGCAAATCGCGATGGGTGCCCGGCTGGGCGCCAACCAGTATTGAAATGGCATTGATCGACCGGTCAATGCTGATCTGCAAGGTCGGTACGGTTGCTTCGAGGTCGGAAACTTCGGCACGCGCACGCGACAGATCAAGCTCGGAGCCAAGACCGGTTTGCAGACGGACCTGAACAATGTTGCTGGTCTGGCGTTGCAGATCGAGCGAATCCTGCAAAAGCGCCAGACGTTTCTGGGCACCGCGCAATTCGATATAGTTGGTGATGATATCGGCGATCATGGTGCGATAGACATCTTCGCGCAGATAAACCTGACGGAGATAGTCGGCCTCGGCGACCTGTTCTTCGCGGGCCTGACCACCCCAGATATCCGCCGTCCAGGAAAAATCAATCCCCGCGCCATAGCCCAGTTCATCGACCTGATCGCCACTGGCCCGGCTTGATGTTGACCGTTCGGCCGAACCGTCAAGGGACGCGCCAACAGTCGGACCATTGGCCGCGCCGACCCCGCGTGCAGCCGCCGCGGCAGCACGGATACGGCTAATCGCGATTTTAAGGTCGATATTGTTGGCCACACCTTCGTCAATCAGGCTTTGCAGCACCGGATCGGTGGTGCTTTCCCACCAGCGGCCATGATCGGCCTGCGAGGCGGCAATCACCGGAACTTCCGGCGTATAGGCCCCGACCAGATCAAAGTTCGGCGCAGTATAATCCGGCCCGACGGACTGGCACCCGGCAAGTGCGGTCAGAAGTGCGATGCCCGAAACAGCAAACAGACGATTTTTGGTCATGTTATTTTGCACTTCCTTCAATGCCGCCGCGTCCATCCGGACCATGCGGGAATTCGTCGGGAATTTCACCCGTATCAGGAATGGATTCCGCAGCCCGCAACTGTGTTTGCAGTTTAAGACCACCGTCGGCACGTGCGGAAACAAGCGGTGCCAGCAACAGATAAAGAACCGGTGTCAGGAACAATGTAAAGACGGTGGCAAAGCCAAGCCCGCCAAACACCACCCAACCGATTGCCGCACGGGCTTCTGCCCCGGCACCGGACCCCAGAACCAGCGGCAGTCCGCCCAGAACCGTTGAAATCATCGTCATCATGATCGGGCGCAGACGCACCATTGCCGCGTCATGGACTGCCTCGCGAACGGAGCGTCCGGAATCACGCAGCTGATCTGCAAATTCAACCACCAGAATGCCGTTCTTGGCCATCAGCCCGACCAGCATCACAAGCCCGATCTGGCTATAGATATTGATCGAAGTGCCACTGAGACTGAGTGCAAAAATCGCCGCAGCCAGCCCGAATGGCACGGTCAGAACAACCACAAGGGCGGACATGAAACTTTCGAACTGGGCAGCCAGAACAAGAAGCACCACCAGAACCGCAATCAGGAAGGTGATCTGGACGTCACTTGATGTTTCACCAAGGGCCGCGGCATCCCCGAGGAACAGAACACCAATCCCGGGCGGCAGCACCTTGTCAGCAGCTGCATTGACGTCATTGACCGCCTGATCAAGGGTGTAGCCCGGTGCCAGGTTGGCCGACACGCCAACCGCGCGTTGCTGACCTTCGCGTTCAAGTTCGGATGCGACGGCTTCCTCGCTAAGCGTGATGACAGACGATAGCGGCAGGATGCGACCATTGGTGCCGGTGACAAACAGATTTTCCAGATCGGACGGATCATTGATGCTGCCCACAGCACTGCGCAATTTGACCGGGATGCTTTGGTCATCAACATTGATGTCGGTGACTTCGTATCCTTCGATCATCGCGCGCAAGGTTGTATCAAGTTCATCGATTTCGATGCCCAGATCAAAGGCGCGTTTGCGATCAATATTGACCAGAAGCTGTGGCTGGGTGGTCTGATAGGATACCCGGATACCGGTCAGATTGGGATTGTTTGCTTCGATCTCGGTCTGAAGGGCACGGGCATTGGCAGCAAGATTGCGATAGTTGGTCCCGGTCAGGGCAAACTGCAATCCTTCGCCGGTGCCCCCGCGCAGGCCAAGACTGTTGGGTTGCCAAACAAATGCCTGCACACCGGGCAGTGCATTAAGCTTGCCGCGGATGCTGTTGGTGATGTCCTGCTGGCTTCTGGCGCGTTCATCCCATGGCACCAGCGGCGCAATCACCAGCGCACGGTTGGGGTCCCAAAGACCGACAATCGTGTAGATATTCTGGGCTTCGCCCGCATCGACGATCGGGCGAAGAATGTTTTCGACTGCTTCGACCTGACGATCCATGTAATCAATGCCGACACCATCGGGCCCGCGCAGCGATACCAGGATACGGCCGCGATCCTCGTTGGGCAGCAATTCCTTGGTCACGACGTTATAGGCACCAAAGGCCATCCCGCCGGCAATGATACAAATGATCAGGGTGATCACCGGATTGCGCAGCACCCATTCAAGGATCACGCGATAAATCCCGGCAAAGAATATCCCGACCCGTTCAAGCAGGTTGGGTTCGGCCTTTGTATCACCGTCATGCGGATCGATATGTTTCAGGCGCGATGCCAGCATCGGACACAAGGTCAGCGCAACAAAGGAAGATACCGCCACCGAAAAGGCCAGAACGAAACCGAATTCACGGAACAGACGGCCTGCCGTACTGGGCAGGAAGGAAATCGGCACGAAAACCGAAATCAGGGTCAGCGTGGTGGCAATGACCGCAAAGAAGACCTGACGGGTGCCAAGCACCGCAGCGGCCATGGACCCAAGTCCCTGATGACGGCGGCGCTGAATGTTTTCAAGCACGACAATCGCGTCATCGACAATCATCCCGGTTGCCAGAACAAGTGCCAGCAAGGTCAGGATGTTGATCGAAAAGCCCATCGCCCAGATCGCGGCGACCGTACCAACCAGCGCGATCGGAATGGTTACCGTCGGGATCAGTGTTGCAGAAAAAGAGCGCAGGAACAGATACAGCACACCGATCACGATAATGATGGCAAGCGCCAGACTGGTGATCACTTCCCAAAGGGCCCCTTCGATGAAGACCGCATCGTCGGAGTTCACGAAGATTTCGATATCGTCATACTGATTGTTAAGCCGTTCGACCGCATCGCGAATGCCATTGGAAATCGCAATGGTGTTTGATTGCGCCTGGCGCACCACACCAAGGCCGATCACCGCACGTCCGTCGAGACGCACATAGGAAGACGCATCATCGGGGCCGTAATAGATATCGGCAACATCGCCAAGCAGGATGCTGTCACGGACGAGCATCTGATTGAGTTTGTCGACTTCCCAGACCGACGCATCGGCACGGACAAAAAGCTTCTGATCGGTGGATTCAAAACTGCCGGCCGGAATATCGAACTGGGCCGTGCGCAACACATCGGCGATGTCTTTGACCGACAGGCCGTAACTTGCAATGCGCAGCGGATCAACACGCACATGCAGGACCTTTTCGCGGTCGCCATTGACCGTGATTTCGGCAACACCGGGCACCGCCAGCAATGCCGGGGAAATCTGGTCATCAACGATATTGGCAAGTTCTTCTTCGGTCAGGCGGTTACTGACCACGGCCATGCGCATGATGGCACTGGCATCGGCGTCGGCCTTGACCACCCGGACTTCCTCGACCTCGTCGGGCAGGCTTCTGGTGGCGCGGCTGACGGCTTCGCGGATGTCACTTGCGGCATCATTGATTTCAACATCGGGAAAGAATTCGATGCGAACCCGTGAACTGCCTTCTTCGCTTTGGGAATTGATGTCCTTGACGCCGCTAACGCGTGAGGCAGCACTTTCAAGAACCGATGTGACTTCGGCATCGACAGTTTCCGGCGATGCGCCGCTATAGGTTGCGGTAATGGTTACGGTCGGCCGGTCAACGTTGGGCAGTTCGCGGATTTCCACACCCAGCATCGCCGCGAGACCGGCAAGGATGATCAGCAGGGAAACAACACAGACCAGCACCGGACGGCGGATACTGAGCGAGGCAAGATCATTCTGATCCTGATTGCCGGAATGATCGGTCATGATCAGGATCCCTCACCGTCACCCTCGCGGGTGGCAACACCGTTGCGGGTGTCATTGCGGACGTCATTGCGGATACTGGCCGAAACCGTCCGGCCCGGACGCAGGCGCAGCACGCCTTCGACCACGATCAGATCGCCATCGGCAATCGGCCCATCAAGCAGGATGCGGCCATTGGTACGTTTGACAACCCGGACCGGAATGCGGGCGACCTTGTCATCATCAATACGCCAGACATAAGTCCCGCCATCGCCCCACAACACAGAGATTTCAGGAACAGACGGATATCGTTTGCCTTCGATATCGACATAAACCGCAAAGGACATCCCGGCAAGCAGGCGGCCATTGGGATTGGGCACACGGGCCCGAACGGCGAATGTGCGACTTTCGGGGTCGATACGGCTGCCGATGGAATCAACAACACCGGTAAAGAGTTCGCCGGGCAGGCTCCAGGTTTCGACACGGACGGACTGACCGGGCTTTACATTGTCAAACCGGGTTTCGGCGACTTCGAAATCGACCAGAATGCTTTCGATATTATCAAGGGTTACAAGAACTGTTGAGCTGTCGACACGGTCACCGGCCTCGATTTGCGGGATGCCGACGATGCCGTCAAACGGGGCCAGAATGGTGCGGTCGGCAAGATCGACTTCGGCCTGATCAAGCTGAATGCGGGCTTCGGCAAGAGCCGTCCGCGCAGAATCGACTTCGCTTGCGGCAACAGCACCCAGCGGGCGGGCCTGTTCATAGCGTGCAAGGAGCTGTTCGGCGTCCTTGACCTGAACCGCGGCAAGGTTGCGGGCAAGCCGTTCGCGTTCGGAATTGAGGATAACAAGAACCTGGCCCTTGGTGACCTTGTCACCGGCGCGGACCAAAACGTCTGATACTTCGCCCGAAACAGCCGGATAGATCGAAACCCCGAGTGCGGATTTCCCGGTCCCGACCGATTCAACAACGGTCTTTTCGTCCATCAACGTGGCATATTCGGCAATGACCGGAAGACTGCGTTCACCACCGGCATCACCGCCGCGTTGCTGCGCCTGCTGGGACGGCGCGCCGGGCGACACAAGTGCCGTGATTTCGTCTTTGGCAAAAATATAGGCAGACGCCGCGACTGCAACCAGTGCGACACCTGCGATCAGAAGCGTTGATTTACGCGCCATCGCATTGATACTTCCAAGTCGGGCAGATCACATGATCTTCCCCAAGAGAGCCCTGTTCCCGTCCGGGAAAGTTTCCGTATTTCAATTCATTACCCGTGACGGGTGCTTGTTCTTTTTATGAAACACTTGTACCGGGAAAGATATTGCAACCGGTTGGGCAGAACCACAGAAAAAGTGTATCAGAAACGTCGCAGTTTGTATCTTTCTGCACGATTTGGTCGCTGTTTTGATCCATGGTGACATCAAAATACAATTGGCCCACACAGTCAAAGTGACGTGCGGGCCAATTGTTTGAAAACAAAGGCGTGATCAGGCAGCGCCCAACATCCCGGATTTCGGAAATGCCACCAGATTGTCCTGTTGCCAGATGTCAGAACCGTCATCAAGGGCCGGATCATCGTTGCCCGATGCATCATCGTCGCTTGCGGCCGAGGCCACAGCACGATCAAGCGATGCGGTCAGTTCGGTCACATTGCGTTCGACCTCGTCCGCCCGACGGTTAAGATCAAGGCTGAGCTTCCGGGTGACTTCGATGTCATTGGAGACTTCGACAATGGCAGCACCGACATTGCGCACCGCATCCCCGGCCAGTGCGATGGCACCGGTAATTTCCTCGGTCTCGCGGCGCTGATGTTCAACGTCGCCTGCGACTTCATCGGAAATCGACATCATTGAGCGCACGGTCACGCCGACATCTTCCATCGATGCAACACACCGGTCGGTCACAGCCCCCATGGCATTGACATGTTCGGTGATTTGCTCGGTGGCGCGTTCGGTCTGACCGGCAAGGTTTTTGACCTCGGCCGCGACAACGGCAAAGCCTTTGCCCGCTTCGCCGGCACGGGCGGCCTCGATCGTGGCGTTCAGGGCCAGAAGGTTGGTTTGACCAGCAATGCCGCGGATCAGATCGACAATCTGTTCGATGCTGAGTGCGACTTCGCGCAGGTCATCGACCGCCTTGGCCGATTGTTCGGTGGAGCCAACCGCATTCTGGGCAATTTCGCGCTGACGTTCGACGCGGTTTGCAATGGACCCGATGGCTTCGGTCAGGCGAATGGCCGCATCGCCAATTGCGTTGGAATGCGACTGGCTGTCCTGTGCGGCATCGGTGGCATTCTGGGTCTGGGTGGTGACACGTTCGGCAGCCGCGGCAACTTCGGTCACGGCTTCGCGCATGCGGGTGACCTGATGGTTGACCGATTTGACCAGACCGGTGGTTTCACCTTCGATGGTTTCGGCCATGGCACCAAGGGATGCGCGGCGTTTTTCTTCTTCGATCCGTTGCAGGGTGATGCGTTCTTCGGCCATCTGTTCGATCTTGAGCGCATTTTCGCGGAAGATCGCAACGGTACGCGACATGGCACCGAATTCATCACGACGGTCGATATCAACCAGATCGATGTCGGTGTCATTTTCACTCAGGCGTGTCATGTCGCCATTCACACGTTTGAGCGGGCGCAGGATGCTCATGGCGATGCCAAGCGCCAACGCCAGGGCCAGCGCAACGCCGATTGCCGCAACGATGATGTTGGTCAGTGCGGATTTTTCCGATTGCGCGTGGGCCGCATCAACCAGAATGGTCTGATGTTCCATGGCTTCGGCACGGATATTCTGGGTGATGGTCTGAACTTCGCGGACGGCGGATTTGAAATCATCCATCGACTGGCGGAACCCGCCGATTGAGCCTTCAAGCTGGTTTGCACCCTGTTTGAGAAGGTCATTGTCACGCACTGCATAGGAGAAAAGCTTTTTGTCATTGCGGGACAATTTGCCGACCGCGTTTTTGATTTCATCCTGAAGATCGGTCAGTGCCGATGTGTTCGCGCGCGCCTGATCAAGGGATTCCGGCGTGCGCAGGATGGAATATTGCAGGCTGTTGACGATGGCGGCCAGATTGGCCTCGCCCAGCTTGTCACCGAACTTGTCGGCGATTTCGGGATCGCGCTTGGCGATGAATTCTTCGAGTTTGGCGGCCGATTTGCCAAGCTGATTGGCACCCAGCAACATGGTGTCGGATGCGGCGGTCAGGTTTTCGGCCCGCAGCACCAATGGCTCAAGGGTCGCGATGTAATCGGCACTCAGACTTTCGAGTGTGTCGGCACGGGCGACATCACCTGATGCCCGCAGGGCTTCAACCAGGGTCGCGCCGCTTTGTTCGGCACTCTGGCGGATGGTCGCGATGCCTTCGCGATCAAGCGGATCGACGGTTTGGGCAAACAGAAGAACCTGGTTTGACAGGCGTTCAAGTTTCAGGGCGTAGTCATTGGCAAGACCAACAAGGCTTGTGCTTTTGGCGATGCGGTCGGCATGGGCCCCGAAGCCAAGCAGATATGTCGAAGACAGTGCACTGAGGCCGACAAGCAGGACAACCAGAACAAAGAAGCCTGCAAAGATGCGTGATCCAATGCGAATTCGATCAAGAAACATGTAAGATCCAAACAGAAAATGGGACGTTTGGCGCGATCCTTACAACGGCGCATCGCTTCGTTTTGTAACACTTAGATGAAATCCGCATTTGTCGCGCCATTCCTGACCGTTCCGATCACTTCGCAGGTGCAAAACAACAGGAATCGCGCACCAAAATGTTCATATGAACATCGCCCTATACATCTGTTGAGGACGACCGATACCCTGTCAAAGGCGCTGTTTCTGGAACTTTTCAAGGATCGGCGGCGACTCGCAGCTGTTCGGGGCGGCGAACATGGGTGAAACCCTGCCCGGCCGTCGCCGGACACATGATGGCGGATTGGCAAAAGCAGCCGATAGCCAGCAGCGAAAGAGCCCGGATATAGCAAGAGCAAGAGCAAGAGCAAGAGCAAGAGCAAGAGCAAGAGCAAGAGCAAGAGCAAGAGCAAGAGCAAGAACAGGCCCAGGCCCAGGCCCAGGCCGAAAATGTCACGGTGACAATATTGTTCAAGCCGGGGGATTTTTTGGCGCTATACTTGGCCCATGGGAACAGGTTTGCCGCATAATGGTGCCGCACGACCGCATCCGACTGCGGCCCGGCGCCCCCGCGAGATTGCCCGTCACTGGCGGGCAGCCGACGGCATTGATTTGTTCGAAGCCGATTACAAGAATTTCACCTTTCCCAAGCACAGCCATGACTATTACGCGTTCGGCACCATCCTGAACGGGGCGGAACAGTTCATGACGCGCGGGACCAATTATGTCGCATCGCGCGGACAACTTCTGATGATGAACCCGATGCAGGTCCATGATGGCGGCCCGGCATCCGATGACGGGTATCAGTATCAGATCATGTTCATCGCACCCGAGATTTTCGGCGATCTGGTGCATGAATTATCCCCGACCAATACCGGGCTTCCGTTTTTTGGAAATTGTGTGGTCGATGATCGGGAACTGCATCTGCAATTGCAGCAGCTTCATCGCATGTTCCGCCCGGATTTGTCGGCAACGACAAGCTTGCTCGAACGCGACAGCCAGCTTCTTTACAGTGCGGCACGTCTGGCCCTGCGCCATGCGGATGCGCCGCCCTTTGTCTATCGCCCGGGATCGGAAGACAAGCGCGTGCAGACCGTGATCGACTATATGGCGGCCCATCTTGATGAAAATATCGCGCTTGAAGATCTGGCAACCATCACCGGGCTGAGCCGGTTCCATCTGTTGCGCGTATTTCGCGAGGCAACCGGACTTCCGCCCCATGCCTATTTCAATCACATGCGCTTGCGCCGGGCCAAACGCATGCTGTTTGACGGCGCCACAATCGCCGATGCGGCCGCGGCCACCGGCTTTGCCGATCAAAGTCACCTGAACCGGCATTTCAAAACCATGTGGGGCGTCAGTCCTGGTGCCTTTATCGCAAGCCTTGACCGCAAGGCCTGATGATCACGCCTGATCACGGATCATTTCAAGATGCCTTGATGATGCATCGCGGTTGATCGCGATTCCTGCGCCGATCAGTTTTCGTCGAGCAACCCGGCATAGCTTTCCGGGCGACGATCGGCGAGATAGGGAAATTCCGTGCGCGATTTTTTCAAGGCGTCAAAATCAAGATCGGCAAGGATCAGGCAATCTTCCCCGCCGGCGCGCTCAAGGTCGGACCAGGGGCTGCAAATCACGCTTTTGCCGACATAATCCAGATCGCCTTCCTGATCACAGCGATTGGCATAGGCCAGAAACATCTGACTTTCCATCGCACGGATCGGCACCATCATTTCGGCGACCCGGTCAAAAGGTGCCATCTGGGCGGTCGGCACCAGCAAAAGATCACATCCCTTAAGCGCGATGCTGCGCACCAGTTCGGGAAATTCGACGTCATAGCAAATCAGCATCGAGACCTTGATGCCGTTCCAGTCCACCACCAGCGGCAGGTTGTTGCCCGGTGCAAAGCAACTGCGATCAAGATCGCCAAACAGCTGGATTTTCCGATGCAGCAACCGGCGTTTGCCAGTCTTGTCAAATAGCGCACAGGCATTGTAATTGCGCCCGTCATCGCCCAGTTCGCCAAAGCCGACAACAATGGCAATTCCGGTTTCGCGTGCCATCCGGCTTACCGCGGTAAGGCTGTCACCCGACAGTTTTTCAGATTCCGCAAGAATGGCGGCGCGCCCGATATTATAACCGGTCAGATACATCTCGGGGGCGATGATCAGATCAGCACCGGCATCGCGGGCCTCACGCGCGCGGCGCGCAAGGTTCGCGATCCGGGTCGGTTTATCAATGACTGCGTCCTGGCCGGACTGATAAACCGCGATTTTCATGACTTATCCCTCACCCTTGCGGCGTTTGATTGCATCGGTCACCAGACACAGTTCTTCAAACAGCACCTGGGCACCGACATGGGCGGTATTGGTGGTGGCATCATATTGCGGGGCAACCTCGACAATATCGGCACCAACAAAATCAAGCCCCTTGAGCCCGCGCAAAATCGCCAGTGCCTCACGCGAAGTCAGACCACCGATTTCAGGCGTGCCTGTCCCCGGCGCAAAGGACGGATCAAGACAATCCACATCGAATGAAAGATAGACCGGGCCATCGCCAATCACTTCGCGTGCCTTGGCAATCACCGCATCGACCCCCATTTTCGGGACTTCTTCGGCATGGATGACGGTCATGCCGCTGTCATAGGAAAATTCCCAAAGATATTCCGCCCCGCCGCGAATGCCGATCTGGATGGTGCGTTCCGGATCAAGAACCCCGTCCATCACCGACTGGCGGAACGGGCCGCCATGATGGAACTTGGCCCCTTCATATTCGCCGCTGGTATCGCAATGGGCATCAAGATGGATCATGCCGACCGGGCGGTCCTTGCCAACAGCGCGCTGGATCGAATAGCTGATCGAATGATCACCGCCAACGGCAATCGGGATCACCCCAGCATCAACGATTTTGCTGAAGTAATCGACGATGTCTTCGTGACAGCTTTCAAGCGAGAAGCGGCTGCGGAACGGCACATCGCCGATATCGGCAACATTGCAATGGGCACCGGGCACCATGCGCAACACATGTTCATACGGGCCAATGCGTTCGATGTTGCGCACTGCACGCGGACCAAGACGTGCGCCTGCCCGGTTCGTCACGCCCAAATCCATCGGCACCCCGACAAGGGCAACATCCAGACCATCAAAGTTGTTTTTTGCCGCATCGGGGGCAAAAGGCGCATCAAGGAAAGTCGGCACGCCGGCAAACGGCCATTTGCGTTCGCCGCTTGCGGAAAACTGGGTTTCGGCCACTTCCTTGAAGTGCGGATCGAACATGTCGCCGCCTTTGGCGTTGCCATATTTCTCGCGCAGTTTTGCGAGTTTTTCACTGTTCATGATGGTGGCCTCCTAGGGTCGGGTGGGACGTTTATTGTTGGGGATATGGCAGATCAAAATTTGCATCAGCCATCCTCGTCATGGCGCCAGGCGCCAAGCAATCGTGGCAAATCGCCAAAACGTGCAATCAGGCCGAACACAATCACCGCCACAGCCACAAACAGGACCGTCACGGACGCCATGGTCGGCGTATAGCCATATCGCAGGGAATTGAAGATCTTGATCGGCAGGGTCTCGACCGTGAAGCCGACCGCCATATAGGCAACGATATATTCATTGAGCGACAGCACGAACGCAAAGGCCATGCCCGAAATGATATAGGGCAGGATCAAAGGCAGGATCACGGTGCGCAGAATGGTCTTGTCATCAGCGCCCATGGTGGCGGCTGCTTCGACCAGACTGTCATCAACGGCATCAAACCCGAGTGTGAGCGTGACCAGCGGCAAGGTGACAAAGAAAATGCCGTGACTGATCACCACCGTCCATGGCTGCCCATAGGCCCCGGCCGTTGTCCAGAAACTCAGGAACCCAAGCGCAGTTATGACCGGGGGCAAGATAAACGGTGCCAGTCCGAGCACCTGGACAATCCGCGCCCAGGGCGCATGAAACCGCCACAGGAACCATGCCAGCGGAAAGGCGACAATCACCGAAAGACAGGATGCCCCGATCGCCACACCGACACTGTTAAACAGGGCCTGACGCCAACCGTCATCGGTAAAAATCTGGGCATACCAGTCCAGCGAGAAACCCTGTGGCGGGAAGGACAGCGATTTCTTTTCGTTGAATGACACCCCGGCAACCACGACAAGCGGCGCCGACAGAAACAGCACAAGCGATCCAAGAAACAGACGCAGGACAAATTTGTTGATCATGCCGCGTGCTCCTTTTTGCCATAGAGCAACGAGATCGCGACAAGCGACAGACTGACCAGCACCAGAAATACCGCCATTGCCGCTGCAAATGGCATGTTGGATTGATAGATCGCCTGATCCGTGATCAGAACCGACAATGTCCAGTGGGACGGTTTGCCCAGCAATTGCGGCAACAGATAGCAGCCCAGCGCAAAGACAAACACCATGATCAGGGTGGAAACGATGCTGTTGCGAAGGGCTGGCACCACAACATTGGCAAAGCTGCGAACCGGTCCGGATCCCAGAGTCCGGGCGGCTTCGACCAGGGACGGGTCAAGACGCGACAGGGCGGGATACAGCACCAGCACGGTATAGGGGAATGTCTGATAGACCATACCGGTCATGACCGCGCCGAAACCGGGCGACAAGGACATCGGTTTGTCCATGATCCCCAGCGACACCAGAAGATTGGTGATCCCGGCCGTCCGTGACAGCAAGGTCGACCAGCCAAAGCCGATCAGGACTTCTGACAGCGACAACACCGATAGAAGAAACACCAGCCAGACAACCTGTGCCTGACGGCTCATACGGGTCAGGATATAGGTGAACGGGAAGGCCAGAACGACCGAAACCACCGCCACCAGTGCCGCCAAACCAATCGAAAAGCCCAGAATTCCACCAAAGAACCCTGTCAGAAAGCGCGCATAGTTTTCAAAAACAAAGGCCGGTTCGTAAAACGCCCCCTGCACGCGCTGAAAGAATGAAACGGCAATCATGATCCCGAACGGGATCACAAAGAAAACCGTCAGCATTCCGGCCGGGAATGCGATGGTGGCGTAATCGGCATATTTTTGCGGTTTAAGCTTCATGCGTCCCCCAACACCACACAGGCTTCCCGCGGGAAGGACACAGAAACCCGGTCACCTGCCGTAACGTCGGGGCGGTCTGACGGGGTGGTTATCGCGGTAATCTGTTGACCGGACACATCAAGATAAAATTCGATACTGGCACCAAGATCACGGATATAGGACACCGTTCCTGTCAAAATGCCCGGGGCATTTGCCCCGTCATCTTTTGCAAGGCGGATATTTTCCGGCCTGACTGAAATGGTCACATCCCCCGATGCCGGGACATCATCGGCCAGCAACACACCACCGGCAACGGCGATCTGGTCCGCCCCGTTGACCCGCCCGGTAATCAGATTGGTCATGCCGATAAAGTCGGCAACAAAGGCATCCTTGGGTTTGCGATAAATTTCGACCGGCGGGGCAACCTGATGAACCTTGCCCTGGGACATCACCACCACCAGATCGGCCATGGTCATGGCTTCGCGCTGGTCATGGGTGACGACAATGGTGGTAATACCCAGCTTTTGCTGAAGCTGTTTGAGTTCGATCTGCATGCTTTCGCGCAATTTGGCATCCAGTGCCGAAAGCGGTTCATCAAGCAGGAAAAGTTTGGGTTCAAGTGCAAGCGCACGGGCAATCGCCACGCGCTGGCGCTGTCCGCCGGACAGTTTGGCGACCGGACGGTCAGCCATATCTGGCAATTGCACCAGTTCGAGAAGACGTTTGACCGCCTTGAAACAATCGGCCTTTGATCCGCCGCGAATACGCAACGGATAGGCGATATTTTCGCCCACCGTCAGATGCGGGAAAAGCGCCAGGTTCTGAAACACCATGCCGAAGTCACGCTGATGGGTGGGAATGCGCGTGACATCGTTTCCTTCAAGCAAGATCCGGCCATGGGTCGGATCTTCGAGCCCGGCAATCATCCGCAGCAAGGTCGTCTTTCCACAGCCCGACGGCCCCAGAAGACACACAAATTTCCCGTTGGGGATCGTAAGGCTGGTTTCATGAACGGCGGTAAAGTCACCGAACTTCTTTTCGATGGAATCAAAGACCAGACCAGACATTGGGCATCCTGTTTATGACATTGGACAAGGCAACCAGGCAGCATGCCGTGGCCATGGTCGATGACCGGCAGGGTGATTTGCACCCCGGGCATGCTGCCTGTCTGCAAGATCAGCTGTTAAAAGCCGGACCCTGATTGGCGATTAGCCAACAATCAGTTCGGTCCATTTCTGCGACAGCCAGTCGGCGCGCTGCTGATACATGTCATAACGCGGAATGATCGGTTCGATTTCCGAGGAAACCGACGCGAATTCGGCATCGGTCAGGCCGGTTTTGGCCCGCGGAATGGTCGGGGATGTGCCGACCTTGCGCGACAGCAATGCCTGGATTTCCGGCTGGCTCATGAAATCGATAAAGACATGGGCCAGATCGAGCTTTTCAGAAGCCTTGGAAACCGCCCAGCTGCCGGAATCGTTAATGCCGCCTTCTTTGGGGAAGGTCGAGCGCACCGGATAACCATTGGCCGCCGCAAGACCGGCAACATCGTGGTAATACTGGCCCATCGGGATTTCACCCGATTTGAGTGCCTGTTCGAACTGGGCTTCGTCACGATACCAAAGCTGCACGTTGTCTTTAAGTTCGGCCAGCTTGTCCATGACCTTGAGAATGCCTTCTTCGGTATCAAGGATTTCCTGACCACCGAAATAGGTCTTGGCCGTGACATCCAGCAGGAAGGAGTTGGTGACAAGCGCAAGAAGACCAAGCTGGCCTTCACGTTCGGGTTTCCAAAGTTCGGCCCAGCTGGTCGGTGCTTCGCCAATCACGTCAGAGTTGGAAACAAGGGTGATGTACCAGGTAACCGCACCAACCCCGCAAACACTGCCATCATCATATTTGTTGATAAAGGCCGGGATGACATTTGCAACATTGGGCATTTTGGCCGGATCAAGTTTCGCCCAGATGCCAGCCGTCGAACCGCGCAGCATGCTGACCTGTGAAATCATCGATACGTCGGCAGGTGCCTGACCGGCGCGCGCTGCCTGTTCAAGCTGCACCAGCCATGCTTCGCCCGTCGGCTGGGCAATCGATTCGACTGCAATGCCGGTCGCCTTGGTGAATTCCGGGAAGATATGCTTGTCAAAGCTGTCTTTGAAATACCCGCCATAAGCCCCGATCTTGAGGCTTTTTTCCTGGGCTTTCAGAATGCCCGGAAAACCCGTGATCCCCGCCATCGCAACCGCAGAACCGCCAGCAATCCCTGCCAGCACGGAACGGCGGCTGATACCCTTTTTCATGTCGTCCATGTGATCCACCTCTGATAATTGGCGGGTCTTGGCCCGCCTGTGTTTTTGTTTCTTGCCACCGCCTTTTCCCAGAACAGCGATGTCGTTTGCCTAGCAGATCAAATTGCGCGACCCGAAAAAATCACGTAATGCTGAAACTTACTTTGGGATTCTTCAAAGTAAGTCACGGGGGATGTGTCGGAATGGCGATGGAACAAACCGATCTCAAGCTTTTACGTATTTTTCTGACCATCGTTGAAGCCGGCGGATTTGCCGCCGCACAAAGCGAACTCAATCTGTCGCTTTCGACCATTTCAAGTTATGTCACCGCCCTTGAAACAAGGCTTGGATTTAGCCTGTGCAAACGTGGGCGCAGCGGCTTTTCCCTGACCCGTGAAGGTCAGGTGGTATTCGAAGAAGCCCATCGCCTGTTCAAATCGGTATCGCATTATGAAACCAAGATGCGTTCGCTCCGCGACAAGCTTAATGGCACATTGACCATCGGTTTGACCGATAACACTATCACCGATCCGGGGGCGCGCCAGATTGAAAAAACCATCGCGCGTTTTGTCGAACAGGCCCCGGATGTAACATTGAATGTTGTGACCTATCCGCCCAATGATTTGCTGCGCGAAGTCGTGACCGGCGCCATTCAGGTCGGTGTCTGTGCCTTTCCCAAGACGGTTCTGGGGTTAAGCTACATCTCGCTTTATCCGGAAATGCACCGGTTTTATTGCGGGGTGGATCACCCGCTTTATCATCAGCCCGACAGTGAAATCGACATTGACGAAATCCGGCGTTTCCGGATTGTCGGGCGGAAATTCTGGCTTGGCCGCGACCTTAAGGATTTTGCGATCGCCCGCCCGCACGCCACGGTTTCGGATATGGAGGCCGAGGCACGCCTGATTCTGTCGGGTGCGTTTCTGGGCTATTTGCCCGAACATTATGCCAAACAGTTCGTCGAAGCCGGGCGGATGCGCCCGATCCGCCCCGATCAGTTCTTTGTCGAGGCAATGTTTCAGGCAAGCTTTGATTCCAACAAGCAGCTTGATCCGGTTGCCGAGCTGTTTCTTGACCTTCTGATCGAAGACTTTGGCGCAAAGCGGGTGTGAATTTCACATCACCGCCTGATCGGGCAATAGCAATATCGTCCAATACGTCCTGTCTGATCTGCCCGATAGTGGAGCCTGTAAGACTTGGCTCCTCGCCCACCAGCAAACCGGAACCGCCAGTCGCCCCCAAATGAACTGGCGCATAAAACAAATAGGAAATGTCGGAAATGTCACGCCCCGGACCTGCCCAAATCGGGCATTTCGACCCTGATACCATCAGACGCGGCGCGATTGCGTGTCTGCCACTTTTGCCAAGCACCATTATCTTTGGAGCGGTGCTTGGCGTTCTTGCGTCACAGCGCGGCTTGTCGCTGGGCGAACTTCTCTTCATGAGCCTGACGGTCTTTGCCGGATCAGCCCAATTCGTATCTGTTGATCTGTGGCGCGAAACCATTCCGGCCGCCACCATCATCATCGCAACAGCGGTGATCAATATGCGCTATATCCTGATTGGTGCGTCGCTTCGCCCGGTATTTCGCGGCCGTCCGCTTTGGGTCAAGATTTGCGGCATGCATATGGTTGCCGATGAAAACTGGGCGGTGACCATGACCCAGCCAAACCTTGCCAATCCGGGCTTTCTGCTGGGTGGCGGGATCTTTCTTGGTGTGGTCTGGGCCACGGGCAATATTGCCGGTTACATGCTGGGCGGGGGTATTCCCGACCCGGAAGTCTATGCGCTTGATTTCGCCTTTACCGCGGTTTTTGCCGCCCTGACCATTGGCATGTGGAAGGGCAAGGTTGACCTTTTGCCATGGGTGGCCGCGGCGATCGGGTCCATCATCGGGCATTATACCCTGCCCGGCACCTGGTCGATCCTGGCCGGGGCGGGGGCCGGTGTTGTCACCGCGGCCCTGACATGGCGCCCGGATATGGATGATGACAGTCTTGAGGCCGAATTTGCCGTTGAAGGCCGCGATGCCTATGGCGCACCCGAAGGCACCGTCAACACCGGCGATACCGGCAACAGAGCGACCCTCAGCCCGGAGGCCGGCAAATGACCCAGTTCCCTGATCTGACGACTTTCAGCCTTGAAGCCGTTTTGACCATCCTTGGCATGGCGGCTGTAACATATGGCATGCGTCTGGGCGGGCTTTTGATGGCCGATCGGTTGCCGCAACATGGCCGCTGGGCGCATGTGCTCGAACGTCTGCCCGGTGCGGTTCTGATTTCGGTCTGGGTACCCAGCGCACTTTCGGCCGGGGCCATCGGCATTGCCGGTGCGGCAGCAACAGTCGTTACCATGGCGCTTGCGCGCAACCTGTTTGCGGCAATGGCCGTGGGGATGGTTCTGGTGGCGGTCGGGCGATATTTTATCGGCACGTAGACAACAGCGTCATTGCAATAAAAAAGCCGCCCGACGATGGGCGGCTTTTTGCATTTGGAAGGGATGCCTGTATCAGGCAGCAACCATGTTTTGTTCTCGGGTGGACTCGAACTTAAGGTTCGGCCAATCGCGTTGCGTGGTTTCAAGGTGCCAGGCGTTACGCGCGATAAAGACCAGTGTGTCGTCATGGTCTTCAAACAGCGCTGACTGGTTTGAATCGCGGAACTTCTTGATCTCAAGCGGATCATCGCCCATGACCCAGCGCGCCGCATAGGCCGGGGTCTGTTCGAAATGGACCTTGATGCCATATTCAGCCGCGATGCGTTCCTTGAGAACTTCGAACTGAAGCTGCCCGACCACGCCGACAATCCAGTCAGCCCCCATCATCGGCTTAAACACCTGGGATGCGCCTTCTTCGGCAAGTTGTTCAAGGGCACGCTGAAGGTGTTTGCCCTTAAGCGGGTCATCAAGACGGACTTTCTGCAGCAATTCCGGGGCAAAGGCCGGAACACCGCGGAAGCGAAGGTCTTCGCCCTCGGTCAGGGTATCCCCAATACGAAGCGTGCCGTGGTTCGGAATGCCGATAATGTCGCCCGGCCATGCTTCTTCGGCAATGTCACGTTCATTGGCAAAGAACAGCATCGGGTTATGCACCGCCATCTGTTTGCCTGCACGGACATGTTTAAGCTTCATGCCGCGTTTGAAATGGCCCGAACACAGACGGATGAATGCAATACGGTCACGGTGGTTCGGGTCAATATTTGCCTGAACCTTGAATACAAAGCCAGCGACCTTTGGTTCGACTGCTTCGACCAGACGGGTTGCGGCTTCTTGCGGGCGCGGGGTCGGGGCGATATCGCCAATGCCGCGCAACAATTCACGCACGCCAAAGTTATTGACGGCCGACCCGAAGAAGACCGGGGTCAGATGCCCTTCGCGATAGCTTTGCAAATCAAATGGCGGGCAGATTTCGCGCACCATTTCGACTTCTTCGCGCAGCTTTTCCAGAAGATAATCCGGGATCAGTTCATCAAGCTTGGGATCATCAAGGCCTTTGATCGGGATGGCTTCCTTGACGACATTGCCGCCTTTTTCCATGAACAGAAGCTGATCATTGACCACATCGTAACAGCCATGGAAATCACGGCCCGACCCGATCGGCCATGTTACCGGCGACACATCAAGGGCCAGGTCCTGTTCGATCTGATCAATCAGTTCGAACGGATCGCGGGATTCACGGTCAAGCTTGTTGACAAACGTCGTGATCGGCACATCACGCAGACGGCAGACCTCAAACAGTTTGCGGGTCTGGGCCTCGATACCCTTGGCACCGTCAATCACCATGACGGCGGAATCAACTGCGGTCAGCACGCGATAGGTATCTTCGGAAAAGTCTTCGTGGCCCGGCGTATCAAGCAGGTTGAAGATGTTCTTTTCAAACTCGAAGGTCATCACAGCCGAAGACACGGAAATACCGCGGTCCTGTTCGATCTTCATGAAGTCCGAACGTGCGCCGCGCTGTTCCTTTTTTGCCTTCACCGCACCGGCCATCTGAATGGCACCCCCGAACAGCAGCAGCTTTTCGGTCAGGGTCGTTTTACCCGCATCCGGGTGGGCAATGATGGCGAAGGTACGGCGACGCGATACCTGCTGGTCAATCATCGACATGGTTATCAACTTTAATCCGATATGAATTTCTTGGCGCGCAATGTAGCGATTTTTACGCCCAATGCCACCGTGAAATCGTCATATCGGGCATGTAGGGCTGCAATCAGCCCAGCCAAATCTGCGAAATCACCCCGATTGCGAACGATCCGACCAGCGCATAGGCCAGATACAGGACAAAGACGGGCTTTTTCACCAAGGCAAACACCGCAATCGCCGCCGGAATTGATGACACGCCGCCCGCGACCAGAAACGCCATCGCCGCCCCCGATTGCATGCCCTGGGCAATCAGGCCTTGCATCACCGGAAGGGCTGCATAACCGTTCAAATAGGCCGGAACACCAACAAGGGTGGCAATGGCAATCGGACCAACGCCATCCCCGCCAAGCAGGCCGCTGACACTTTCGGCCGGAACATAGGCCACCATCATGCTTTCAAGCAAAAAGGCAAAAGCCATCCATTTGCCAAGGAAGATCATGTTTGAAAGCGCCGATTTGCGGAAGCTGGTCACCCGGTCGCCATCCTGCCAGAATTTCCAGACGACATCCTTGGGCGCGCGCACCTTGGCCCCACCGCATCCGCCATTGCCAACCCCGTCGCGCAGCGGATCAGACAGGAACCCGCGCCCCACCAGCCACATGGTGACAAAGCCACCCATCAGACCAAGCGCGATGGCGGCAATCATTTTGATCACCGCAAAATCGGTTCCCAAGGTGCCCGCCGTCAGAACAAACATTGCCGGATCAATTACCGGCGATGCCAGCCAGAATGCCATAACCGGGGCAAGCGGAACCCCCATGGCCAACAGGGCCGCAATCAGCGGAATAACCCCGCAGGAACAAAACGGCGACAAGGCCCCGAATGCGGCCGCGGTAAAGACCATGCGCACCGGATGCCCGGCAAAGGCCCGCGAGATCAGGTTATCCGCCCCGCTCGCCGTGGCATAGGCAGCAATCGCGATCGACAGCAACAAATAGGGCGCGGTCCCGATAAAGGCATCAAGGGTGAATTCAATGCTTGGCACCAGTTGCGCAGGATCGAACAGATAGACCGCCAGCAAAATCGCCAATCCCGCCAGCAGAACGCGGTCAAAATGACGGGCTGAAACGCCGAGACGGCGGAGTTGCAATGTCAGGGCAGTCATATCCATATCCCTAGAAAATTAGTTATATTATCCCAAACAAAAGACCCGCTTATGCAAGGGCCTTGGAATCCTTGTTGCTTGTGGCATCGGTTTCGGTTGTGGAACCGCCTGATGACAGGGGTGAAAGATCAACACCGCTGCAACATTCATCGGCAATGAAGCCGACGATATTTTGCATCACATCAAAATCCGCCCGGTTGCGGGTTTCACGGCCCTGCTTTTCCTGGGTGACAAGACCGGCCTGAACCAGCGTGCCAAGATGATGCGCCAGGGTCGATGCCGGCAATCCAAGCAACCGGCCAATATCACCGATATTCAGCCCATCGCGTCCGGCCTTGACCAGTTGGCGATAGATTTTCAATCGGGCTTCATGACCCAGTGCCGCAAAGGCAGGTGCGATGTCTTTTTCTTTCATGTCGCAATCATAACTATATTTCTAGTTATTTAAACATATTTTTGCGCTGCGAATAAGGTATTGATACCAAATCATAAAACTCGATTTTTGGCCTGAAACAGCATCGTGACACGCAATTGTCACTTGCCAATTGATCAATATGTCGATAATTCCAGACATATGGACACAAACAACGCAATTACCGCCCTGGCCGCATTGGCACAGGAACACAGACTGGCTGCTTTTCGCTTGCTGGCTGCGACCGGGGAAACCGGCATGGCCGCAGGGGAACTGGCACGCCAGATCGGCATCCCGCACAACACAATGTCATCGCATCTGGCAACATTGAGCAATGCGGGACTGATCACCGCCACGCGTGATGGCCGATCCATGATTTATCGCATTGTGCCCGCCGCCATGCGGGCGTTGCTGGGATTTCTGACCGATGATTGCTGTCAAGGGCGCCCGGAACTTTGCGGGCTGGCACCGGTAACGGCACCAAAGACAGAATGCTGTTAATTCAATCTGCCTTTCAGGGGACAAACACATGTCTGGTGGAACCTATAACGTGCTTTTCCTGTGCCGGGCCAATTCGGCGCGCAGTATCCTGGCCGAAGCCATCCTGAAAAAGGAAGGTCACGATCATTTCTTTGGCTTTAGCGCCGGGTCCTTTCCACGAGGCGAAATTCACCCCTATGCGCAGGAGCTTCTGACCAGCCTTGGGCACGATATCAGCAGCTTTTCCTCAAAGGGGATGGAAGTCTATTCCGAGCAGGACGAAATCAGGTTTGATTTCGTTTTCACCGTTTGCGACGCCACCGCCAATGAAGATTGCCCGATCTTTCCCGGATCCCCGATGACCGCCCATTGGGGTGTACCCGACCCGGCCGCGGTTACCGGCAGCGACGCCGAAAAACGGCTGGCCTTTGCCGATACCTATCGGATGTTGCGCAACCGGATTTCGATTTTCACAAGCCTGCCTTTTGCGTCACTTGATCGCCTGTCGCTGCAAAAGGAAATCGACAGGATCGGCCATATTTCAGATCGCGAGGATGCATGACACAGGAAAAGGACACCGCCGCCATGGGATTGTTTGAACGCTACCTTACGGTCTGGGTCGCGGTCAGCATCGTGACCGGCATTGTGCTTGGCGAACTGTTTCCGGCCCTGTTTCAGGTGATCGGCAATCTGACGGCCTATGAGATCAATTTGCCGGTGACGGTTCTGATCTGGTTGATGATCGTGCCGATGCTGATGAAGGTCGATTTTGGCGCCCTGCACGAAGTCGGTCGGCAATGGCGCGGCATTGGCGTGACGCTTGGCGTGAACTGGCTGATCAAACCGTTTACCATGGCGGCCCTTGGCTGGCTGTTTATCGGGTTTCTGTTTCGCCCGCTTTTGCCCGAGGCCCAGATTGAAAGCTATATCGCGGGCCTGATCCTTTTGGGGGCGGCACCATGCACGGCGATGGTGTTTGTCTGGTCGCACCTGACCAAGGGGGATGCCAATTTCACCCTGACGCAGGTGGCCCTTAACGACACCATCATGATTTTCGCCTTTGCCCCGATTGTTGCGCTGTTGCTTGGTATTTCGGCGATTACCATTCCGTGGGAAACCCTGACCATTTCGGTCGTCGCCTTTATCGTCATTCCGGTGATTGCCGGTCAGGTGATCCGAAACCGGGTAATGAAGGGCGGCATGGATCATTTCAATGCATTTGATGCCCGGCTCAAACCGGTTTCGATGATCGCACTACTTAGCACTCTGGTCTTGCTGTTTGCCTTTCAGGGGCAACAGATCATTGCCCAACCGATCATCATCGCGCTTCTGGCCGTGCCGATCATTTTGCAGACCTATTTCATTGCTGCCATCGCCTATGTCGCCAACAAGTTTCTGGGGGTGGAGCACAGGATTGCCGCCCCGTCGGCGATGATCGGTGCATCAAACTTCTTTGAACTGGCGGTCGCCACCGCCATTGGTCTGTTCGGCTTTTCATCGGGGGCGGCATTGGCGACCGTGGTCGGCGTTCTGGTCGAAGTGCCAGTGATGTTATCGCTGGTTGCCATTGCCAACCGGTCACGTGGCTGGTTCGCATCAGACACCGCCCCGCAAAACAAGTAATCCACGCATTCAGGTAATCGAGATGAGCAAGAAAATACGCATCGGCATCAACGGTTTCGGCCGCATGGGGCGGCTGGTTTTACGGGCGGGCTGGGGCCACCCGAACCTTGAATTTGTTCATATCAATGAAATCCGGGGCGGGGCCAAAACCGCGGCCCATCTTCTGGAATTTGATTCGGTTCATGGCCGCTGGTCCAACCGGGTTGATTGCATCAATGACCAGGTGGTGATTGATCAGACCCACAAGATTTCGTTTTCCGAAAACGCCACACCGGCCGACACCGACTGGACCGGCATGGGGTGCGACATCGTTCTGGAATGCACCGGCAAATTCAAAACCCCCGAAACGCTTCAGCCCTATTTTGATCAGGGTGTGAAAAAGGTCATCGTCGCCGCCCCGGTCAAGGAAGGTGCGCTTAATATCGTCTATGGGGTCAATGATGACCTTTACGATCCGGCGACACATCATCTTTTGACCGCAGCAAGCTGCACCACCAATTGTCTGGCCCCGGTGGTCAAGGTCATGCATGAACAACTTGGCATTAAGCATGGTTCGATCACCACCATCCATGATGTCACCAACACCCAGACGATTGTCGATCTTCCGCATAATGACCTGCGCCGGGCGCGGTCGTGCCTGCAATCATTGATCCCGACCAGCACGGGGTCCGCCACCGCGATCACGATGATTTATCCGGAATTGGCGGGCAAATTGAACGGGATTGCCGTGCGTGTGCCGCTTCTGAACGCATCGCTGACCGATTGCGTGTTTGAAGTGGCGCGCGATACCGATGTTGAAACGGTCAATCGCCTGATGCGCGAGGCATCGGAAACCTATCTTGCCGGTATTCTGGGCTATGAAGACCGCCCGCTGGTCAGTGTTGATTACCTTAATGACAGCCGGTCTTCGATCATTGATGCCGGATCGACCATGGTGATCGACAAGCGACAGGTCAAAATACTGGCCTGGTATGACAATGAATGGGGCTATGTCTGTCGTATGGCGGATCTGGCTGCCAAAGTCGCGCAATCGCTTTAGGAATGCCGATCATGTCATCTGCCATTCGCAATTATGCACTTGTGACCGGGGCCTATTGGGGCTTCACCCTGACTGACGGGGCGTTGCGGATGCTGGTGCTGTTGCATTTCCATGCCCTTGGCTATTCGGCATTTGAAATTGCCCTTCTGTTCATCCTTTATGAAGTGGCGGGGATTGTAACCAATCTGGTTGGCGGATGGCTGGCACAAACACGCGGGCTGCGCTTTACCCTTTATAGCGGATTGATCCTTCAGATCGCATCGCTTGCCGCCCTTTCGCAAACACAGACCGATTGGGCACCGGCCATTTCGGTTATCTATGTCATGGGACTTCAGGCCGCATCGGGTGTGGCAAAGGATCTGACCAAGATGTCGAGCAAATCGGCAATCAAGGTTCTGGTGCCTGCCGATGCCGGGGGCGCGCTTTTCAAATGGGTTGCCCTTTTGACCGGATCGAAAAACGCCCTTAAAGGGGTCGGCTTTTTCATGGGCGGTGCGCTTTTGTCCTGGCTTGGATTTTCCGGGGCGTTGCTTGCCATGGCGGTCGGTCTTGCCATCACGCTGATCGCGGTTGCACTGTCACTGGGCAATGCGATGTCCGGACCATCTGAAAAGATCAAACCCAAATTCCGTGACGTGTTTTCGCGTGACCGCAAGATCAACGTCCTGTCGGCGGCCCGGCTTTTCCTGTTCGGGTCGCGTGATATCTGGTTTGTGGTCGGCCTGCCGGTGTTTTTGGCAGCCGAACTGGGCTGGAACCATATCGAGGTCGGCACCTATATGGCGCTTTGGGTGATTGGATACGGCTTCATTCAGGCCTTCGCCCCCAAAATGCTGCGCGCCGGATCACACGAACCCGATGGCCGCACCGCCCGGTTCTGGATCGCAGCCCTGATCGCGGTGACCACTGCCATTGCCGCAGCCGTCACACAGGGGATTGCGCCGCAACTTGCAGTTCTGGGCGGGCTTTTGGTGTTCGGCATTGTCTTTGCCGTGAACTCGTCACTGCATTCCTATTTGATCCTTGCCTATGCCGATGGCGACAAGGTCGCGATGAATGTCGGGTTTTATTACATGTCCAATGCCATCGGGCGGCTTTGCGGGACCATTCTGTCGGGCGTTGCCTATTCCTATGGCGGGCTGGTCGGATGTCTTGTGACGTCGATTGCGTTTTTGACCATCAGCTGGATCATCAGTGCCGCCCTTCCGGCAAGAAGCGCCGTCACACCGCAGAGTTGAACAAAAAAGTTCTTTCGCAGATGCGGGATAAATGACTGAAAAGACTCACAATCCGGATTCACGAAAATTTCATCGTGCAAAAAACCGTGACAAGACACTGCATATAGGGGTACGATTCCAATCAACGGTCAATCACTGGACCGCAGGAGGGGTTCCCGAGTGCCGCGAAAAAGCGTCTTACAACGAGAATTTTCGCCCCCCGGATCGCACATGCAACATGTTGTGACCGGCGGAAACTCCTACCGCCACTTCCATCGCAAGATGAAAATTGAATGCGCGCCTTTCCATGACGGAATGGCGCGTTTTGCTTTTTTGGCACATTTGATGAGGTGATCGTCATGGGTAAGCGCGCAGCACGCCGTCGTAACCGTCCGCAACAGTCCGACAACAATGTCCATGAACTGTTTGATGAAAAGAACGCTGACTGGCACCCGCTTCAGGGGGAAGCCGCAGAACAGAAAGGACAACGCGATCAAAGCTACCGCCGCAACATCCGCCCGAAAAGTGAAAACCAGGCCGCATTGATGGAGGCCATTGATGCCTTCAACCTGGTCCTTGCCCTTGGCCCGGCAGGCACCGGTAAAACCTATATCGCGGTTTCCAAGGCGGTCGAAGCCCTGGATAAGGGTGATATCGGTCGTATCGTTCTGGCCCGCCCGGCTGTTGAAGCCGGCGAAAATATCGGCTTCCTGCCCGGCGATGTCGAAGCCAAGATGGCACCTTATCTTCGCCCGCTTTATGACGCGCTTAATGATCGCCTTGGCACCAAGCGCCTGCGCACATACCTTTCGGACGGCACGATTGAGATTGCCCCGATCGGCTATATGCGTGGCCGTACCCTGAACAATGCCTTCGTCGTCATCGACGAAGCCCAGAACTGCACATACGGGCAGCTTAAAATGCTGGTGACGCGTCTGGGCTGGAATTCCACCATGATCCTGACCGGCGACCCGGATCAGACCGACCTTCTGCCGGAAATGTCGGGTCTTTCGGAAATGTCCGAACGACTTGAAAATGTCGAAGATGTCGCCTGTGTCCAGCTGCGCGACAAGGACATTGTCCGCCATCCGTTGGTTGCAAGCATGCTTACGGTTCTCTGATTTCGGTCATCAAGTTCCGACACAGCAAACCAAAGAAGAAAAAAGGACGGGCCCCAAAAGGGCCCGTCACTTTTTGGGTCTGCTTATATAGACTGATAATTCTTGGCTTCGCGCCCGATCACCGAGATCGGTAAAACCTGTCAAGAAAACATATATATTGACGAAATTTTCAATCCGAACCCAATATATAGGCATCACGGTCCTTCTTACCGAACCATATCGGTTTGAAGGCTAAGAGGGAATTCGGTGCGTTTTGCATATGCACGACAATGCCGAAGCTGCCCCCGCAACTGTAAGCGGCTAGCTTTAATCCAACCATGGTCACTGAAATGCTTGGCATTTCGGGAAGGCCGGATGAAGCATCGATCCGCAAGCCAGGAGACCTGCCGTGAGCGAACGTAAACATTCACGGGCGGGGTGTCCCGGTGGAGTGCTTGTGATCTGACTGGCAGACCGCCAATCATCCCTGCATACCTCCGTTTGGCCTTTGCCCCCATATGATTGGGGCTTACAATGTCAGAAACAGTCGAGTTGGAACGGCCTGCCGTTTCCGATCCTTCATCAAATTCACACACCATCTATCAGGTGATCCGTCGCAACGGATCGGTCACGGCCTTTGATGCAACCAAAATCAAAACAGCCCTGACCAAGGCATTTCTTGCCGCCGAGGGCGAAACCGCGTCGGGATCACATCGGGTACATGACATTGTCGATGGATTGGCCGATCAGGTTACCACGACCTTGTTAAAGCGGGCCGCGCCGGGCCATACCCTTCAGATCGAAGATATACAGGATCAGGTCGAGCTGGCCCTGATGCGCAGCGAACATCACAAGGTTGCGCGCGCCTATGTCCTGTATCGTGAAGACCGTGCGCGCGAACGCGCCAAGCTTGATGCACGCAAGAAAGGCAAAAGGGCCGGGCAGCCCGATCTTCATGTCACCCTGCCCGACGGCAGCAAAAGGTTGCTTGATATTGACCGGTTGGCGACCGTGATTGCCGAGGCCTGTGGCGACCTTGATGGCGTCAGCACAGCACCGATCATGGAAGAAACCAGAAAGAACCTTTATGACGGTGTCACCACCGGGGAATTGGCACTTGCCCCGATCATGGCAGCCCGAACACTGGTAGAGCGCGAACCGAATTACGCCTTTGTCAGCGCACGCCTGTTACTTGACAAGCTTCGGACAGAAGCCCTGAGCTTTGTCTTCGACCAGCCCGAACAAGCCACCCAGGCCGAGATGGGCGCACGATACGCGACCTATTTCCCCGCCGCGATCAAGGCAGGCATCAAGTCCGGTCTGATTGATCCGGAATTGTCAAAGTTTGACCTGAAAAAAATCGCGGCGGCAATCAAGCCGGAACGCGATCTGAACTTCCAGTATCTGGGACTTCAGACGCTTTATGACCGTTACTTCCTGCATGTCAAAGGGTCGCGGTTTGAACTGCCACAGGCCTTTTTCATGCGGGTTGCCATGGGTCTTGCCATCCGTGAGATCGACCGCGAAGCCAAGGCAATCGAATTTTATGATCAGCTTTCCACCTTTGTCTTCATGGCATCGACCCCGACCCTGTTCAATGCCGGGACATGCCGCCCGCAATTGTCATCCTGCTTCCTGACCACCGTGCCCGATGACCTTGATGGCATTTTCAAATCGGTCAAGGACAACGCGCTTTTGGCGAAATATTCCGGCGGTCTTGGCAATGACTGGACCCCAGTGCGTGGTCTTGGCGCGCATATCAAGGGCACCAATGGTCAAAGCCAGGGCGTGGTTCCGTTTCTGAAAGTCGCCAATGACACCGCCATTGCGGTTAATCAGGGTGGCAAGCGCAAGGGGGCTGTTTGTGCCTATCTCGAAACATGGCACATCGATATCGAAGAGTTCCTTGATCTGCGCAAGAACACGGGCGATGACCGCCGCAGGACGCATGATATGAACACGGCCAACTGGGTGCCGGACCTGTTCATGGAACGGGTGATGGCAGATGCGCCATGGACCCTGTTTTCGCCCGATGACACGCCGGACTTGCATGATCTTTATGGTGCGAAATTCAAGACCGCGTATGAGGCATATGAAGCCAAGGCCAATAGCGGCCAAATCACGAATTTCAAAAACGTGCGCGCGGTGGATCTTTGGCGGCGCATGTTGACCATGCTGTTTGAAACCGGTCATCCATGGATCACCTTCAAGGACCCGTGCAATATCCGGTCCCCGCAACAACATCGTGGCGTGGTGCATTCATCAAACCTGTGCACGGAAATTACACTCAATACATCGGCAGACGAGGTCGCGGTTTGTAACCTTGGTTCGATCAACCTTCTGGCCCATGTCACCGAAGACGGCCTTGATCACGACAAGCTGGCACAAACGGTCAAAACCGCAATGCGGATGCTGGATAACGTCATTGATATCAATTTCTATACCATTCCGGAGGCACGCTATTCCAACCTGCGCCATCGTCCGGTTGGTCTTGGATTGATGGGTTTTCAGGATGCGTTGCAGAAACTGAAAATCGCCTATGCCTCGTCAGAGGCCGTCGCATTTGCCGATGAAAGCATGGAAGCCATTTCCTTCCACGCCATTTCGGCATCGGTTGATTTGGCGGTCGAGCGTGGTCGCTATGAGAGTTTCGACGGATCACTGTGGTCGAAGGGCATCCTTCCGATTGACTCGCTTGAACTGCTTGCCAAGGTTCGTGCCGAATTTGATGTCGACCGCAGCCAGCGTCTGGACTGGGATGGGTTGCGCGAACGGGTCAAAACCACCGGCATGCGTAATTCCAACACGATGGCAATCCCCCCGACGGCAACGATTTCCAATATCTGCGGCGTCAGCCAGTCAATTGAGCCCGCCTATCGCAACCTGTTTGTGAAATCGAACATGTCTGGCGATTTCACTGTGGTCAATGCTGCCCTTGTCCGTGATCTGAAAGAACGCGGTCTTTGGGATGAGGTGATGATATCCGACCTGAAATATTATGATGGCAGCATCGGCCAGATTGACCGCATTCCCGATGACCTCAAGGCGCTTTATGCCACCGCGTTTGAACTTGATTCATCCTGGTTGATCGAGGCGGCATCACGTCGTCAGAAGTGGCTTGATCAGGCGCAGTCTCTGAACCTTTATATCGCCAATCCGTCTGGCAAAAAGCTTGATGATCTTTATCGTCTGGCGTGGTTGCGCGGACTTAAAACCACCTATTACCTGCGATCAAGTGCCGCAACCCATGTCGAGAAATCGACACTTAAGGGCACCGATGGTCGCCTGAATGCGGTGGTGAATGCCCCGCAAGCCGCAAGCCCTGTCCCATCGCCTTCGCCTGTCACTGCACCTGCACCAGCGCCCGCAGTCAGCAATAGTCCATCCGCCGTCATTGATGCGGGCGCCGCATCCGATGCGATTACCGGCGGGGACGTCTGGGGCAAGGCCTGTTCCCTTGACGACCCTGATTGCGAAGCCTGCCAGTAACCAGAAACCGGAAGAAGAACCATGCTTGACTGGATTGAAAACGACGCCCCGATCGCGTCCAACCACACACCCGACGCCCCGGTTTCGCCCGATACCGGTGATGGCACAAATGATGCCACCGGCCTTGGCGAGATTGACCGTTCCGGCGGTCGTGTCACGGTCAGTGACAAGGCGATGATCAATTCGCGTGCCGATGTGAACCAGCTTCTGCCGCTTAAATACGGCTGGGCCTGGGACAAGTACCTTGCGGGTTGCAACAATCACTGGATGCCGACCGAAGTTTCCATGCAGGCCGACATTGCATTATGGAAATCGCGCGATGGCCTGACGGAAGACGAACGCCGGATGCTTAAACGTAATCTGGGTTTCTTTGCCGCATCCGAAAGCCTTGTTGCCAACAACATCGTTCTGGCAATTTATCGCCACCTGACCAACCCGGAATGCCGCCAGTATCTTTTACGTCAGGCCTTCGAGGAAGCGGTTCATACCCACACCTTCCAGTATATCGTCGAAAGCCTGGGTCTGGACGAGGGCGAGCTTTTCAACATGTATCGCGAAGTGCCGTCAATTACCGACAAGGCGGCATGGGCGCTTCATTATACCAAGCATCTTGATGATCCGAACTTCGCAACCGGTACGCCCGAACGCGATCAGGATTTCCTGCGCGATCTTGTGGCTTTCTATGTCGTGTTTGAAGGCATGTGGTTTTACACCGGATTTGCGCAAATCCTGTCACTTGGCCGGCGCAACAAGATGGTCGGTATTGCCGAGCAATATCAGTATATCCTGCGTGACGAGAGCATCCATCTCAATTTCGGGATTGATGTTATCAACCAGATCAAGGCTGAAAACCCGCATCTTTGGACAGCGGAATTTCAGGAAGAAATTCGTGCGATGTTGCGTGACGCTGCCGAACTTGAAGCGGCCTATGGACGCGACACCATGCCCAATGGCTTCCTTGGCTTGAATGCCGAGCTCTGTGAGCAATATATGCATTTCATCGCCAACCGCCGTTGTGGTCAGCTTGGCCTTGCCCCGGTGTTTAACGAGGTCGAGAACCCATTCCCCTGGATGTCAGAAGCCATGGATCTGAAAAAGGAAAAGAACTTCTTTGAAACCCGGGTGATCGAATATCAGAACGGCGGCGCGCTTAGCTGGGACTGATAGCCACACCCAACATCATCATAAACAAAACGGCTGGGAACATGTTTCCAGCCGTTTTCATTCAAGCCTAGTCTTTCGGCAGTTAACGCCCCATCGCGGCGACTTCGCTTCCGGCGTTGGACACCGGGATGTCGTGTTGGCCGGCGCGTTTGGCGCGACCGGTGTGCCAGAATTCCGGGTCTTCGGTATAGCCGCTATATTCATCGAGATGGATGTCTTCGGGCGGTTCGGGATGGATGGTGATATCAAGATCGGGATATTCGGAACGGATGCTGTCCATTACCTGATGGCAGATGGTGTGGGCTTCGCGCATCAACATCCCGCCATCCATGATCAGTTCGATCTCGGCAAAGCGATGCACGCCCGATGACCGTGTGCGCAGGCGGTGAATGCCGATCACCGATGCGTTTTTCATGGTCAGTTCAATAATGCGCTGGCTGTCGGAATCGGGCAGTTCCGCATCCATCAGGACCTTGACCGAATTGCGTCCGACCTTGATCGCGGAAAACAGCAGGAAGCTTGCCACCAGTGCGCCGATTGCCGGATCGGCCCAGGCAAATCCGGATACCCCGGCAAACAGGGCAATGATCACGGCAAGATTGGCCAGAATGTCGCTGCTGTAATGCATGGAATCGGCATCAACCGCCACCGAGCCCGACATTCGCACCGCCTTGCGCTGCAACAGTACCAGACCAACTGTCATGACAAGTGACACTGCCATGATCCAGATGCCTTCATAGGCAAAGGAAATCTGTTTGGGTTCATTGAGCCTTGATGCGGCCTCGGCCAGGACCAGAACAGCCGCCCCGATCATGAAGGCCGACTGAAACAGCCCGGCAAGGGGTTCTGCCTTGCCATGGCCGAAACGGTGATCATGATCGGCCGGGCGCCATGCCGAACGGACCGCCATGAAGTTGATCACAGACGTGCCGACATCAAGCATACTATCAATCATGGAGGACAGCAGACTAACCGAGTCCGTCAGGAACCAGCCAACCGCCTTGATGATGATCAGGGTCGCAGCAATGACAATGGAGGCCGTCGTTGCACGACGTGCCCACATTTCTTTCTGCGCTATGTCAATGACGGGACATTGACTCATACGTTGTTGACCTCTGGCCGCCCAATCTGCCACCTGACAGCGGTTTTATAGCCTGTTTGAGCATAATATGTAATGACTATTGCCATATTTTCGCCCAGCGTTGTGCAGCAAATAGCGCATATTTGATATTCCGCAAGGTTTCCAAGCCTGTTTTAAGGGATTATATCTCGCAATCGGGCGCACAAGAGAGAACCTAATGATTGTAGAGATCGGACATTACGCACTGATATTGTCACTTGTTGTGGCACTCGCCCAGTCGACCTTGCCGTTTTTGGCCGCATCGCGCAGAGACCCGGTTCTTTTGATGGTGGCGCCGCGACTGGCGATTACCTGTTTTGCACTGGTCGCCGCCAGTTTTCTGGCGCTGACCTATGCATATGTGGCGTCTGATTTCTCAGTTCTCAATGTTCTGTCAAACAGCCATACCTCCAAACCGATGATCTACAAGATCACCGGTGTGTGGGCGAATCACGAAGGATCGATGCTGCTTTGGGTGATGATCCTGACCCTGTTTGGTGGTGCGGTTGCCGCGTTCGGGCGCAATCTTCCGCCAACGCTTCTGGCCCGCGTGCTGGGCGTGATGGGGCTGATTGGTGTTGGCTTTATTCTGTTTATCGTTCTGACCTCAAACCCGTTTGAGCGCGTGATCAATCCGCCGCTTGACGGTGAGGGCATGAACCCGTTGCTGCAAGATCCGGGCATCGCCATCCATCCGCCCTTCCTGTATCTGGGCTATGTCGGGTTTTCCGTTGCCTTTGCCTTTGCAGTCGCCGCCCTGATTGAAGGACGGGTTGATCCGGCATGGGCGCGCTGGGTCCGCCCATGGACGCTGGCGGCATGGGTGTTTCTGACCGCCGGTATCGGGCTTGGTTCCTGGTGGGCCTATTACGAGCTTGGCTGGGGCGGCTGGTGGTTCTGGGATCCGGTGGAAAACGCATCCTTCATGCCCTGGCTTGCCGGTACGGCGCTGTTGCATTCGGCGATTGTGGTTGAAAAGCGTGATGCGCTGAAAAGCTGGACCATCTTTTTGGCGATCCTGGCCTTTTCGTTCTCGTTGCTTGGGACGTTTCTGGTGCGTTCCGGGGCGCTGACATCGGTTCATGCCTTTGCCACCGATCCGACGCGCGGCGTATTTATTCTGTTCTTGCTGTTTATTACGGTTGGCGGGTCGCTTGGCCTTTATGCATGGCGTGCGCCCAACCTTCGGGGTGGCGGACTGTTCCAGCCGATTTCGCGCGAAGGCGCACTTGTGTTTAACAATGTGCTGCTTTCGATTGCGGCGGCCATGGTGTTGCTGGGCACGCTTTATCCGCTGTTGCTTGAAACCGTGACCGGGGAAAAGATTTCGGTAGGTGCGCCGTTCTTCAACGCGACCTTTGTGCCGATCATGACCCCGGTCATCATTGCCATGGCACTGGGCCCGCTGATGCCGTGGAAACGTGCCGACCTTTTGGGCGTGTTCAACAAACTCAAGATCGCGCTGGCGGCAACGGTTGTGGTCGTTCTGGTCACCTTGTGGCTTGCCGGCGGGCCGGCCTTTGCCCTGTTCGGGCTTGGACTGGCGACCTGGCTGTTTGTCGGGTCGATCCTTGAATGGGCCGGGCGGATCAAGCTTTTGCGCGAACCGTTCGCCACCAGTCTGCGCCGGATGAAGAACCTTCCGCGTTCGGCCCATGGCACCATGCTGGCCCATGCCGGGGTGGCAATCGTGGTTGCCGGGATTACCGGATCACAAGCCTGGACCGAAGAAGCCGTGCAGTCGCTTGCGGTCGGGGAAAGTGCGCATATTGCGGATCATACCTTTACGCTTAGCGCGATCCGGGAATATCAGGGGCCGAACTTTGTCGCCCGTGAAGCAACCATCACCATTGCCACACCGGGTGAACGCACGGTCATTCTGACGCCGGAAAAACGTGTCTATACGGTCGAAGGCATGCCCACCACCGAGGCCGGGATTCAATCAAGCTTTACCGGCGATATCTATGCCGTGATCGGCGATCAGGATGAAAGCGGCAAGTGGATCACGCGGTTCTATGTCAAACCGATGATCCCGTGGATGTGGGCCGGCGGCCTGATCATGGTGTTTGGCGGGCTGATGTCGCTTTCGGACAGACGTTACCGGATTGGCGCACCGACCCGTTCCCACAAGGCAGCGGCCAAAGCCGTTCCCGCAGAATAAGCGTCAGGGCTAGGAAACCTTCATGACCATCTGGATTGTTCTTGCCGCCATTACGCTTCTTGTTGCGGGCTTTGTCCTTTGGCCGGTCCTGCGTCAGCGTGAAACGGGTGCCGATGCGGCGTCTGATGACGACGATCAAAACAGCAATAACGAACTGAACCATGATCTTGCGGTTTATCGCGACCAACTGGCCGAGATCGAGCGCGATATCGAACGCGGCGTCCTGAGTACCGAACAGGCCAATGCGGCACGTATCGAAGTACAACGCCGTATCCTGAATGCGGATCAGCGCATCAAGGCCCGGGAAAGTGGTGCGACATTCGGCATCGGCAAGCCGTCACTTCGGATATATTCCGCCCTTGCGATTGTGCTGTTTCTGATTGGCGGGTTCGGGCTTTATCTTGATCTTGGCAGCCCCGATATGCCCGACCGCCCGATTGCCAGCCGGGCTGATGAAATCAATGCCATCCAACAGGCAGAATCGATCAATAGCGACCGGCTTGCCGCACTCAACCGCGCGGTCAGTGATCTTTCGCAAAAGCTGATTGCCGATCCGGAAAACCTTAAAGGGTGGGAACTTCTTGGCGCCAGCCTGATGGCGCTTGGCCGCCCGGTCGAGGCACAGACTGCGTTTCTTGAGGCCGTCAAACTGTCTGATCGCGATGGCGATTATCTTGCCATGTATGCCGAAAGCCTGATCCGGGGCGACAATGGCCAGATCAATGCAACCGCACGCGGTGTCCTTAAAGAAGCCGCGACAACCCAAAGCGGCGACCCGCGCATCCAGTATTATCTGGGCCTTGCCGATGCACAGGATGGCAATATTGCCGCGGCCGTTGATCGCTGGATCGCGCTTGCCAACAGTGCCCCGGCTGATGCGGCCTGGTTACCGATGGTGGTTGCCCGGATCAAGGATGCCGCCCTTGCCCAGGGAATTGATATCGAAGGGAGACTCGATGTCGCAAAGGCCGCGCCATCCAATGGTCCAAGCCAGGACGATGTCGCCGCCGCCCAGCAAATGACACCCGAAGAACGTCAGGACATGATCAATTCGATGGTCGATGGATTGGCTGACCGTCTTGACGGCAATCCGGACGATCCGGATGGCTGGGCACGGCTGATGCAGGCCTATATGGTGCTGGGGAAACAGGACAAGGCACAGGCCGCCTATCAGAAGGCATCGGATGTGTTTGCCGATCAGCCCGATCTGGTCACCCGGTTTGATGCATTGGCAAAAGAGATCGGGATCACAGCAAACTAGATCCCGACCAAGCCGCTCCCGATGATCGGGGCTGGCAATTCGCGGAATGGCGCTGTAAAACTGTTTGCAGTTGATGAACCTGGCAACCATTCCCCGACACGTTGCCAGCCGGGCGATACCACCCGTTTTCACCCATCATGATCCGCCCGGAAATCCGGCGGATACGGCGGTGATAAAAATATCCCTTCTCCCCTTCCACCACCACTTATGAGATATTATATTTCATACGTAAGAATAATGATTTCTACTTTAACAAGGCCTTATTGATTTGATTTTCGTGTCAAAGTATGAGAACCAGTCTTAAGGGTAGCTAATTTAGCAAATTGCTATTCTAGGATATGGGGTGCGGTCGATGGTTGGGGAACCATCGTTCTCTTTTCTTTTTATAATTCAAGAGATTCGCAGAGCGGGAAACAGGGACGGGGTATAGGATAACTACCCACCCGATTGGATAATGGGTGCAATGTCGGCTCACGCAAATGGCATAACGAACAATCTGTTGCTGATTGAAGATAATCCGGGTGACGCACGTCTTGTGCGCGAAGCTCTTCGGGAATTCAAACGCCCGGTGGAGCTGCATCACGTCAAGGATGCCACGACAGCGTTGCAGTTCCTGCAGCAGGACGGCCCCTATCGGAATGCGCCGCGCCCGCGCCTGATTCTTCTTGATCTCAATATGCCGCGCAAGGATGGTCGCGAAATGCTGCGCGATATCCGCAATGATCCCAATTCGGCATCAATCCCCGTCATTGTCCTGACCACGTCGGGGGCGGACCACGATGTTGATCTTTGTTATGCTGCCGGGGCAAACTGTTATTTGCGCAAACCGGTCGATGTGACAGAATTCATCGATCTGATGAAAATGATCGAATCCTTCTGGCTGGGGCTGGCTTTAACCCCGACGCCGTAACCCACCTGCCAGCGAGACGCACATGTCCCGCCTGCCATCATCTTCTTCGCGTTTCGCCGCATGCGAAGCCATCGGTCGCTTTGTCCATTGTCAGCTTCGCAGACCGACTGCGGGCATATGGGCGCTGTTTGCGACCCTGGTGTTTGCAATCACCACCCTGTCACTGACGGTCAGCGTGACCCATTCAGTACGCGATGCTCTGCGCCAGTCGGCCGAACAAACGATAGGTGGCGATATCTCGTTGCGGCTGTTTCACCGACCGCCAACAGATGCGGAGTTGGGGTTCCTTGAAACTTTCGGCATTGTGGGGGTGAGTGCCGAACAACGCGTCATGATCCACCCCGAACCCGATCAACCCGGAATTTTATCGGAACTCAAGGCCGTTGACCGGACATATCCGCTGTTCGGGGATGTGAAGCTTTCGCGGCCCGGCCCGGTCAGCGCCATTCTGGCAAACGATGATGATGATCATGCCGGTGGCAACAAAAACCTGCCCGGAGCAATCGTTGATCAGGATTTTCTTGATCAAAGCGGACTTTCGATCGGCGATGTCATTCATCTCGGCGATCAGCAATACCGTATTCGCGCAGGGTTGCTGGCCGAACCGGAACGACAGTTCAGGCTGTTTTCACTGGGACCGCGCATTATCGTATCGCTTGATGACTATCGAAAGAACGCCCTGCTATCTTCAGACAAACAGGTTTACTGGTATAGCCGACTGAAACGCAGCCAAGCTGATCCCCGCCCCAACAGTCATGTGATCGCCGATATCGAAGCCCGTTTTCCCGAAAGTGGCTGGCGCATTGTGAATGCTGCTGATGGCATCCCGGGTATCGAGCGGATTGGCGAGTTCGCCACAGCCTTTGTCAGTTTGATCGGCATTGCGATCTTTGCCATTTCAATGAGCGCGATTGCCAACGCCATTCGAACCGATTTGAACGGGCGGCAGGACCAGTTTGCCCTGATGCGCGCTGTCGGGGTCAGACCGGGCCAACTTGGCATCACCATCGCCGGGTTGGTCGGGGGAATTTCGGTTGTGGCATTGATTGTATCGGCATTTATCACCCAACTTTTGGCCGGTATGATCGCCCCGATATTTGCAAGCAACCTTGGCATTACGCTTAGCCCGTCAGTCCATCAATGGACTGATATTACGGGCTTTGTTGCGTGTTTTGTGGCTTTGCTGTCAATCGGACCGATACACGCGGCATGTGCGGTCAAGCCGGCCCTGTTGTTTCGCCATCAGACCGACAAAACGCCGCATGGGTCAGGCACGCAACATTCCGGGGCGTGGCTATTGCGCGCAGCAATCCTGACATCGGCCATCGCCGTTATCTGGTTTGCAATGCGCCTGATCGGGCCTGGGTGGTTGTCCGGTATTTTGATCGCGGTGCTTGTACTGTGTCTGTCGGGATTTATCGGCGTCGGATTTTTGGTGCGCAAGGTTTCGGCACTGGCCGCAAATCGATGCGCGGGATCGCCATCCTTGAAACTCGCCCTGCGCAATATTGCCCGCCCGACCAGCCCGACAGTTACTGTTGCCGCGTCATTTGGTCTGGCAGTGACATGCCTGTTTGCGGTCATTGTGTTCGGGGCACTGGCGGGACATCACCTTAGATCCGTCTTGCCAACCGAAACACCCGATCTGGTGTTTTTTGACCTGCCCCCCGATCAGCAGGCCACTTTCCGAACTGCCGCCCTTGCCGTGCCGTCGGTGGAAGCGATCGAACAAATGCCATTCGTGCATGGTCGGGTAACCCATCTTAACGGCAAGCCGGTAATCCTTGATCAGGTGCCGCGACGCTTTCACTGGTTTATCCGTGGTGACCGGGGTCTGTCCTGGGCGCGTCACCCAAACGCAACATTGCAAAAGGCCGAACTTGTGGCTGGTGATTGGTGGCCGGACGATAGCATCAATGCAAACCTTGTGTCGCTTGATGCCGATATTGCCCACGCACTTGGTCTTGGGCTCGGTGACAGCATTTCGGTCAATATTCTGGGTCAGCGACATGACGTAAAGATCGCCAATCTGCGCAAAATCGACTGGTCGCGCCTTGGCCTTGATTTTCCGATGGTATTGTCTCCGATGCAGCCGCCATTTGCCCATGGCGTGATCACGACAATTGACCTCGTCCCGTCATCCGCATACCGAAATACCGCCGCCGCGATCCGCCGCCTTGGCGATCAGTTTCCCGCCGTTCCGGTGATCCGGGTATCGGATGTCATGGATCGCCTTGGCACCCTGTTTGAGCGGGTGCACGGCGTTCTGTTGCTGTTGACGGTATTGGCAACCGTCGGGGCCTTGCTGGTGATTGTGACCGGGTTGATTGCCCTGCGCCAGGATGGCGCGGCCAATCTTGCAATGCTGCGTGCCCTTGGTATTCGACCAGGGCAAATCATTCGGACAGGCGCACTTGAAACCGGCATTGTGGTTGCGGCAACCGGGGTTCTGGGCACCGTGGCCGGGACAAGTGTCGCGGTGCTGGCAGCATCGCGCATCGGATCATTCGATGTCGCAGAGACCGCGGTAATGATGGCACCCCTTGCAGCAGGGGCCGTGGCACTGATCGGGATTATCGGGTTTGGTGGCGGATGGATTTTGCAACAGGCATCCCTTCGGGCTCAGTCGGGCTGGCGTCGCGGATAGGACCAGAGACCACACCAGACAGGGCTCTCTGCCCATGCTGACCTGAGCTGGGCTGGGCTGGGCTAGTTTGGACCGAGCCAGACCGGGCCACACCTGCCCCACACCAAAGCAGATAGCGAGGCCCGTCCATGCCACGCATGACTGCATCACGAATGCACACACCAAGGTAGCGAAATTCGGGATGTAAACGGCTTAGGAACGCTGCGAAGCCATCCAAAAGCCATGCGCAGTGCATCCTGAATTATGGTGTCACCATCATATGATGGACATCTATCAGAACGAGACACCACAACAAAAAAGGCCGCCCACAAGGGCGGCCTTTTTCAGGAATATTTCAACTGACGATCAGTTGGTCAGGGCAGCAATCTGTGCACGGGCAATTTCGAGCGCGCGCTCGGCATTTGCCTTGTCGTGGGCAGTGCTGGCTGCCTTGAGGTCGGCAGTTGCCTGCTCAAGACGTGCCTGTGCTTCGTCAGCTTTCAGATCGGCAACCGGAACCGCTTCTTCTGCCAGAATGGTGCAACGCTCGGGATTAACCTCTGCGACACCACCGGCGACGAAGATACGTTCGGAAACCTTACCACCTGCATAGATGTCGATGACACCCGGACGAATGGTCGAGATCATCGGCGAATGCTTCGGCAGCACACCAAAATTCCCGTCCGTGCCCGGAACAACGACCATCTCGACCGGCTCCGATTTGAGCAGGGCAGACGGTGAAACAAGTTCCAGTACAGTCGTATCAGTCATGACAATCCTCGCTCCTTAGCCGGAGGGGGACCGAAACTGCCTTAGGCAGCTTCGGCCATCTTCTTGGCTTTTTCGATGGCTTCTTCGATGGTGCCGACCATGTAGAATGCCTGTTCCGGCATGTGGTCATATTCACCAGCGCAGATCGCTTTGAAAGCCTTGATGGTGTCTTCGAGCTGAACGAATACGCCCGGAGTACCGGTAAAGACTTCTGCAACGTGGAACGGCTGCGAAAGGAAACGCTGGATCTTACGGGCACGTGCCACGATCAGCTTGTCTTCTTCCGAAAGCTCGTCCATGCCGAGGATGGCGATGATGTCCTGAAGACCTTTGTAGGTCTGAAGAACACGCTGAACTTCACGAGCAGTCTCGTAGTGTTCCTTGCCAATCACGCCCGGATCGAGTGCACGCGAGGTGGAGTCGAGCGGGTCAACTGCCGGATAGATGCCAAGCTCGGCAATCTGACGGTTCAGCGTGGTGGTTGCATCAAGGTGAGCAAACGAGGTTGCCGGTGCCGGGTCAGTCAAGTCATCGGCCGGGACGTAAATTGCCTGAACCGAGGTAATGGAACCTTTTTTGGTCGAGGTAATACGTTCCTGCAGCGCACCCATGTCGGTTGCCAGCGTCGGCTGATAACCCACAGCAGACGGGATACGACCGAGAAGTGCCGACACTTCCGAACCAGCCTGGGTGAAGCGGAAGATGTTATCAACGAAGAACAGAACGTCCTGGCCTTCTTCGTCACGGAAGTATTCCGCAAGGGTCAGACCGGTCAGAGCAACACGTGCACGTGCTCCCGGGGGTTCGTTCATCTGGCCATAAACCAGTGCGGCTTTGGATTCGCCTTCCGGATTGATAACGCCCGATTCCATCATCTCGTGATAGAGGTCGTTACCTTCACGGGTACGTTCACCAACACCAGCGAAAACAGAGTAACCGCCGTGGCCTTTGGCAACGTTGTTGATCAGTTCCATGATCAGAACGGTTTTACCAACGCCTGCACCACCGAACAGACCGATTTTACCACCTTTGGTGTACGGTGCGATAAGGTCGATGACCTTAATGCCGGTAACCAGAATTTCGGTGTCGGTTGCCTGATCGATGAAGTCAGGTGCTTCACGGTGGATCGGTGCGGTTTTGGTCGCGGTAACCGGACCACGTTCGTCAACCGGCTCGCCGATCACGTTCAGAATACGACCAAGGGTTTCCGGACCAACCGGAACCGAGATCGCGTCACCGGTGTCGATGACTTCCTGACCGCGCTTCAGACCTTCGGTGGTGTCCATTGCGATCGTACGAACCGCATTTTCACCAAGGTGCTGTGCAACTTCGAGAACCAGACGCTGACCGTTGTTGTCAACATGCAGCGCGTTCAGAATGGGAGGCAGTTCGCCGTCGAATTTAACGTCGACGACGGCGCCCATTACCTGGGAAATTTTCCCCGCCTTCTTGTTCGCCATAGGTATTGTCTCCTGCTCGGACAAAGCTATCCGTTAACTTCCTGCGACCCGCTTACAAAGCCTCGGCGCCGGAAATGATTTCAATCAGTTCATTGGTGATCTGAGCCTGACGTGAGCGGTTGTACTGGATGCTCAGTCGGTCGATCATGTCGCCGGCATTGCGGGTTGCGTTATCCATCGCGGACATACGCGCGCCGTGCTCGGATGCGCTGCTTTCAAGCATTGCACCGAAAATCTGGACGCCAACGTTACGCGGCAGCAAATCAGCCAGAATGGCTTCTTCGGACGGTTCGTAATCATAAACCGCAGAAGAACCAGTAGCTTCTTCCTGCTCAGCAGCTTCTTCACCGACAAACGGGATGAGCTGCTGTGCTGTTGCCACCTGCGAAATCGCGGACACGAACTTGTTGTAGAAGATCGTGCAGACGTCGAATTCGCCTTCGTCATACAGCGCCAGAACTTTATCGCCAACTTCGGAAGCAGAAGAGAAATCAATGCCCTTCTTGCCTTCGATGCCGGTATACCGGGCGACAATACTGTCACCAAATTCACGCTTGAGCGCATCTGCGCCTTTGCGGCCAACACAGATCAGCTTGACCGTTTTGCCTTCGGCCTGCAGGGCCTTGGCTTTCAAACGGGCAGCTTTGACGATCGATGCGTTGAAACCACCGCAAAGGCCACGGTCTGCGGTGAAGACAACGAGCAGATGCACATTGTCTTTACCCGAACCGGCCAGAAGCTTCGGAGCGCCTTCATTGCTACCGACGGCGGCTGCAAGACGACCCAGCATCGTCCCCATGCGTTCAGCATAGGGACGGGCTGCTTCGGCTGCATCCTGTGCACGACGGAGCTTGGAGGCTGCCACCATCTTCATCGCCGAGGTAATCTTCCTCGTCGATTTGACGCTGGCAATGCGCGAGCGCAGATCCTTCAAACTAGCCATTGCGTTTCCTCCTTCGCCTAAGTTTCAGTCTTACGCGAAGGTTTTCGCGAACTTGTCGAGGAACGCTTTAAGCTTGGTTTCGCTGTCTTCCGACAGAACCTTCTCGGTGCGGATCGCATCGAGGATATCAGCACCAGCGGAACGAATTTCCGACAGGAACTGGTCTTCGAAAGCGCGAACTTTGTTCACTGCGATACCGTCGAGATAACCTTTAACACCAGCATAGATCACGACGACCTGCTCTTCGACCTTGAGCGGCGAGTACTGCGGCTGCTTGAGCAGCTCGGTCAGACGTGCGCCACGGGCCAGAAGTTTCTGGGTTGCCGGATCAAGATCCGATGCGAACTGTGCGAATGCTTCCATCTCACGATACTGAGCGAGTTCCAGCTTGATCGAGCCGGCAACCTGCTTCATCGCTTTGATCTGTGCAGACGAACCAACACGCGAAACCGACAGACCAACGTTCACAGCCGGGCGTACGCCTTTGTAGAACAGGTCGGTTTCAAGGAAGATCTGACCGTCGGTGATCGAGATCACGTTGGTCGGAATAAACGCCGAGACGTCGTTACCCTGGGTTTCAATGACCGGAAGTGCGGTCAGCGAGCCAGCGCCGTTTTCGTCATTCATCTTCGCAGCACGTTCCAGCAGACGGGAGTGCAGATAGAAGACGTCACCCGGGAATGCTTCACGTCCCGGCGGACGGCGAAGCAGAAGGGACATCTGACGATATGCAACTGCCTGCTTGGACAGATCATCATAGAAGATGGTTGCGTGCATGCCGTTGTCACGGAAGTACTCGCCCATTGCACAAGCAACGAACGGTGCCAGGAACTGCATCGGCGCCGGGTCGGACGCGGTAGCTGCAACGACAATGGTGTTTTCCATTGCGCCGCGCTCTTCGAGGACCTTGACAACCTGTGCAACGGTCGAACGTTTCTGACCAACTGCAACATAGATGGAGAACATCTTGTCGCTGTCGGATTTCGCTGCATCGTTCACCGGCTTCTGGTTCAGAATGGTGTCAACGATGATGGCGGTTTTACCGGTCTGACGGTCACCAATGATCAACTCACGCTGGCCACGGCCGATCGGGATCAGGGAGTCAATCGACTTGATACCGGTCTGTACCGGCTCGTGAACCGATTTACGCGGGATGATGCCCGGTGCTTTGACGTCGGCAAGGCGACGTTCTTTGGTTCCCAGATCGCCTTTACCGTCGATCGGGTTACCCAGCGCGTCAACGACGCGGCCGAGAAGTTCTTTACCAACCGGAACGTCAACGATGGCGCCAGTACGTTTAACCTGGTCACCTTCCTTGATCGAACGGTCAGAACCGAAGATCACGACACCAACGTTGTCTTCTTCGAGGTTAAGGGCCATGCCCTTAATGCCACCCGGGAAGTCAACGAGTTCACCAGCCTGAACATTGTCCAGACCGTAAACACGGGCAATACCATCACCGACGGACAGAACCTGACCGACTTCGGCAACTTCGGCTTCAGCGCCAAAATTGGCAATCTGATCCTTGAGAATAGCGGAGATTTCCGCGGCGCGGATTTCCATCACGCAACCCCTTTCATAGCGAGCTCGAGCTTCTGCAGTTTGGTACGAAGCGAGGCATCAAAAACCCGGGAACCGACCTTGACGACAAGACCGCCAAGAACCGCCGGATCAACTTTAAGGTCCACTTTGACAGTGGCGCCGACAACTTCTTTGAGAGCGCCGGTAACGGCTTCGATTTGCTCTTTTTTCAACTCGGATGCCGAGGTGACCTGTGCGGTTACTTCGCCATTGTGAGCTGAGAGCATGGAAAGGTAGGAATCGATAACACCCGGCAGGGCAAACAGACGACGCTTCTGAGACAGAAGTCCTACGGTCTTCTTGGTCAACTCGGAAACGCCAAGCTTGTCCAGAAGAGCCGCCATCGCCTTGGCCTGCACGTCCCGGGAAATCACGGGACTGCGGAGTACATTCCGGAGGTCATCGCTGTTTGCGATGGCCTGGTCGAGCAATTCAAGATCGCCTTTCACAACATCAAGCTGCTTGGCCGAATTGGCCAAGTCAAAAAGTGCAGTGGCATAGCGCCCTTGGAGCCCGGTCGCGGCAGTATTTTGGGACACCGGTGAAAGCCCTCAATTCTGGTTATGAGAACGACTCGGATACGTATAAAAAAATGGTCTCCCGAAAGGGTCTCCTTCCGGGAAGCGAGCGTTTGGTATCACATGTCCATGGCGTGGGCAACCCCCGCGCAAGCGCATTTGGACGCTCTTTTTCATTCTTTGGCAAAGAAGGCCCGAAACACCGCGAAAACACCCGTTTTTGCGGGGGATGTACGACTATTTTATAACGCGCCCTTATCAACCGAACGGCACTTTGGGTATTCGATCACGCTATTTTCGCGACGAATCCCCCGATTTGGACGAACATTCTTTTTGGCCGACCTGCTCAAAACAGATCAAAGCCCGGCAAAAGTGTAACCGAGTTCACACCTGATATACCCGGTGCACGGCCACGAACCGATAAACTTCGCCCCGATATCCTGTACTTAAATTGGGTGTGGACATTAGGTGTGGGCATCAGGTGCGGACATTAAGCCCGGGCATCCCGCACTTATATAAAGACAGGCGCGCCCGGGACATCATGTCAGGGCACCGGAATGTCCGGCATCAGATATGAGAACCGGTACCGTCGCCTTTTGACTGCCAGTTCCGCGACCGGTTGATGGTCATCTTGGCGTCGCATTGCGCGCCGAGCTCCAGACCGAACTGATCCATCAGCCGATATAGCAATATCATCACGTCGGCGGCCTCTTTGCCGATTTCGGACAGATCACGCTGATCAATGGCATCACCAAGTTCATGCATTTCGAGCATGGCGCGATCCCAAAGTGCTTTCGGATCGGTCACCGGACCAAAGGTTTCTTCCGCCCATGCACAGATTGATTGTTGGCTTTCGGTCCGTGCATTATTGTTTTCGCAATGCTTTTTCACTTTAAATCTCTGTCTATATCAAGTTGCACCGGTTCCCGCCGCCCACAACGGACGACAGAAATGAGAAAACCGATCGACACACGCCATGAAACAAATGCCATCTTCCGGATGGCAGCTGTTTGCCTGACCCTGTGTGTCTTGGTGTTTTCATACAGCACAGCCCAGGCACGGACACTGATTATCGAATGTCTGAGCGAACCGCCCCTTAAATGGTGGTCCAACGACAAGGCGCTTGGCATCGATGTCGATATCATGACCGAAGTTCTGCGCGAAATGGGGATCACGGATTACACATTCCGCTTTGTCGATACCGGTCGACGGTTGCTTCATAATGCCGAACAGGGGCAATCCGATATTGTGCTGACCCTGTCGCTGAATGATGAACGCGAACGCTTTCTGACCTATCCGGAAGAAGCCCACCTGCTGCTTGACTGGCGTTTTGCCATTCGCAAGGAAGACAGCAACCATATCCGGTTTTCCGATTTTTCCGATCTGTCCAATGTCCGGATCGGGGCTGCTGCCGGCTATTCCTATACACAGGCATTCTGGGAATCCGGACTGGATATCGAAACGGTTGCCCGCAACGATCTTTTGATTCCGATGCTGTTGCAGGAACGGTTTGACGCCGTACCGGTCAATTATCTGAGCACTGTTTTTGAAACCATCCAAAGCGGTGAACGCAGCAAGATTGCCTTTTTGTATCCACCGCTGCGCCGGGCGGCCTATTACAATCCGTTTTCCAAGGCATCGGATTACCCTGACAAACAGGTTTTCCTGGCCCGCTATGACGAAATCATCCGTGAAATGCGCGATGACGGGCGGCTTCTGGCAATTTTTGAACGCTACCTTGGCCCGGACGGGCTGGACTGGTGGCAGTCACAATATTCCCAATAAGACGCATCCAATCATTTTTACATGAAGCTATACGGGTCAATATCGACCTGCACGCGGACACTGCCCGGTGTTTTGACCTTTGATAGCCAGTCATGAATAAGCGCCTGCATCTTCACCCCTTTATCCGCACGGATCAGGAAACGACGGCGATAGCGCCCGCGCAACAGCGATAGCGGTGCTGGTGCCGGCCCCAAAATCATCAGGCCATCCCCACGCGGCGCTGCCCGGCCGATCCGCCAGGCGGCTTCGTCGACTTCGTTTTCCTTTTTGCCGCTGATGATAAGGGCGGCAAGTCGCCCATGCGGGGGCATACCATGGGTCATGCGCTGGGACAGCTCGACCTCGTTAAAGGCATCGCGATCACCAGCAGCAATCGCCTTGATCACCCGGTTGGCCGGATCGGCTGTTTGCAAAATGACCGTGCCCGGTCGATCGCCACGCCCGGCACGCCCGGCAACCTGGGTCAGCAATTGATAACTGCGCTCAGCCGCGCGCAAATCCCCGCCCGCCAGACCAAGATCGGCATCGACAACCCCGACCAGGGTCAGCATCGGAAAGTGATACCCTTTGGCAAGGATCTGGGTCCCGATCAAAAGATCGACTTCATGATTATGGACCCGCTTGACCAGTTCGGCGGCGGCCTTTGGCCCCATGATATTATCGGATGTCGCGACCTCGACCCGGATATCGGGAAAGGTTTCGACCGCTTCTTCAAACAGGCGTTCCACCCCCGGACCGCACGGTGCCAATTTGCCCTCGGCCCCGCATTCCGGACAGGTATCAGGGGCCTTGGCCTGATAGCCGCAATGATGGCATTGCAGTTTTCCCCAGGCACGGTGTTCAACCAGCCATGCCGTACAGTTCGGGCACTGGAACCGATGCCCGCAGGCCCGGCACAGCGTCAGCGGCGCATAACCGCGCCGGTTCAGGAACAGCATCGCCTGTTCCCCGCTGGCAAAGGTTTCGACCAGCCGCTTTTTCAGGGTCGGCGTGATCCAGCGATTGCGTTCGGGTTTGTCCGAACGGATATCGATGATTTCGACACTGGGCAAAACCGCCGCCCCGTGACGGCTGCCAAGCTCGACGCGCTGATAGCGGCCGGCTTCGACATTGGCCAATGTTTCAAGCGACGGCGTCGCCGATGCCAGCACCACCGGAATATTGCCAAGATGGGCCCGCGCCACAGCCATGTCGCGCGCGTGATAAATCACGCCGTCTTCCTGTTTGAAGGCATGTTCATGTTCCTCATCAACCACAATCAGACCAAGATCGTGATAGGGAAGGAACAAGGCCGACCTGGCCCCGACCACCAGTTTTGCCGATCCGTCTGCCACCGCCCGCCAGGTATCGCGACGCCGCGCCTGCCCGACTTCCGAATGCCAAAGGGCCGGGTTCACACCGAACCGGTCGCGAAAACGTTGCAACCACTGAGCCGAAAGGGCGATTTCGGGCAACAGGACGACCACCTGCTTGCCCTCGGCAAGGGCGGCACGGATCGGTTCAAAATAGACCTCGGTCTTGCCTGATCCGGTGATGCCATCAAGAAGGGTACAGGAAAACCCGCCACGTTCGACCTGTGCGCACAGGGCATCTGCCGCCGCTGTCTGTTCATCCGAAAGATCGGGCCGCGGGATTTCAAGATCCGGCAGATCAAACGGCGATGGCGGGGTCACCATCAAGCGTTGCACGGCACCTGCTTCGACCAACCCCTTGACCACACTGGCCCCGGCCCCGGTTTCGCGCAGGATATCGCCCTGCTCCATGGGGGGATGATCGGCAAGAAACGCCAGAACGCGTTTGCGCGGCGGTGTCATACGCAGCGACGCCGCATCAAAATCCGCATTGAGCGTGAATCTGAAAATCGGTTTGGGAGCTTCGAGGGCATCGGGCACACTCATTGCCATGCGCAAAACGGCACCTTGCGGGGCCATGGTATAGGCCGACACCCAGTCAACGAACCGGCGCGTTACATCGGCCATCGGTTCGGTCGGGAGAACCCCGTAAATTTCGCGCAGTTTGGACGACTCGACATCGCCCTTGGCCGGTCCCCAGACAACACCACGCTGGGTTTGGCGCCCCAGCGGAATTTCGACAAAGTCGCCGGGTGCCACAGAAATGCCTTCCGGCACCAGATAATCATACGGCCCTGCCAAAGGCAGCGGCGGCAACACAGAAATTGTCTGTGCGGTTACCTGAAAGGCCGGATCATCAGCAAACAGATTTCCAGATGTGGCCTTTGCGGCACTCATATATTATAAACCCCGTGAGATTGCCTGTAGCGCCGAACCTGATTTGCGGGTTCCGGGCCGTCAGGCAAAGACGTAAACGGTCCCACAGCCATGGGTTTGGTCCCGTCATCAGATGGCTCTGACCCTAGCAGCTAACCGCATCATTGAACAACAGGTCCTAAACAGGAAATCCAATGAAGTTTTTCATCGATACCGCTGACATCGACGCAATCCGCGAACTCGCCATGTCCGGCCTCGTGGACGGTGTCACCACCAACCCGTCGCTGGTAGCAAAAACAGGCCGACCGTTTCTCGAACTGATCAAGGAAATTTGTGACGTTGTCGACGGCCCGGTCAGCGCAGAAGTTGCAGCGACCGACTACGACACCATGGTTGCCGAAGGCCGCAAACTGGCGAAAATTGCCGACAATGTTGTCGTCAAACTGCCGCTGACGGCTGATGGCCTCAAAGCTTGCCGTACCTTCACCGACGAAGGCATCCAGACCAACGTTACCCTTTGCTTCTCGGTTGGTCAGGCGATCCTGGCTGCCAAAGCTGGCGCGACCTATGTGTCGCCGTTCGTTGGCCGTCTTGATGACATTTCGTCTGATGGCATGCAGCTGATTGCTGACATCTGTGAAGTTTACAACAACTACCCGAACTGGACGACCGAGGTTCTGGTTGCTTCGGCCCGTGGCCCGCAGCACGTTGTCGACTCGGCACGCCTTGGTGCGGATGTTGTCACCATCCCGCCGCAGGTTCTTGGCCAGCTGACCAAACACCCGCTGACCGACAAGGGGCTTGAGACCTTCCTGGCAGATTGGGAAAAAACCGGCCAGTCGATCCTTTAAGTCGTCCCGTATCCGGCACGACAGATAAAAACCGCGCGGTCTGCCGGTTTTTAACATGCATTTAACCCGGCTGCCCGCATTGTGGCAGCCGGGTTTTTTATTTCTAATTTTTCAAGCCGGAACCGATGGAAAAGACAGCTTTGCGCGCCGACGATGTCGTCAACTACCTTGCCGAGAATCCAGATTTCTTTACGACGCGTCCGGACTTGCTTGAAAGTCTTGAATTGCCGGTGCGCGAGCTGGGCAATGGCGTTGCCGACATGCAGCAATATGTCGTGGCGCGCCTGCGCGATGAACGCGAAAAGCTGCGCGGTGCGACCAGCGAACTGATCAATATTTCCAAATCCAATCTTGAAACCCAAAGCCGCATTCACCGGGCAGTTCTGGCATTGCTGAATGCGCGCGGTTTTGAAACCTTTGTCGAAGCCCTTCAGGACCTTGTGCCCGAACTGCTTGATCTTGATGCGATTGCGCTGTGCTTTGAAGAATGCGACGAGGCCCCGGTGCCAAGCTGTGGCGGTCGTGTCCGGCGCCTCGTTGTTGGTGCGGTGGATCAGGTTCTGGGCGAAGAACAGGATGTCTGGCTGTTGCCGGATGATGCCGGGGATGAGGCGATCTTTGGTCCGCGGGCCGAGGAAATCCGGTCAGCAGCAATCGTCCGCCTTGCGCCGTTTTATGGCGATCCGGTCGGTATCGTTGCCTTTGGCGTCAAGGAACCGGGATATTTCAGCCCGGCCCAGGCCAATGATCTGATCATGTTCCTGGCATCCGTGATCGAATTCGGGGTACGCAGATGGCTGACCCAAACGGTCTGATCGCCCTTAAACTGCCCGACGACCTGCGCGAAGCCATTGCCGACTGGCGGGGGTGGCTTTGCGATGAAAAACGCGCATCCGATCACACCACGGAAAACTATCAGGCCGATCTTTATGCCTTTTTGGGGTTTGTCACCGACCATCTTGGTGCGGTCCCTGATCTGAAAGATTTGCTGCGTCTGAACCCGCGCGATTTTCGAAGCTGGCTGGCCCGGCGCAGCATGGATGGCATGGCCAAAACATCAACGGCGCGTGCGCTGTCATCGCTGCGCAATTTTTACCGTTTCCTGGAACGGTCAGGGCGCGGGCAAAATGCCGCCGTGCAGTCGATCCGCAACCCGCGCCTTCCGCAATCCACACCCAAACCGCTGACGCCTGATGATGCGATGGCACTGCTTGAAAATGCCGATGCCTGGCAGGATGAGCCATGGCTTGGCAAACGCAATCTGGCATTATTCACCCTGCTTTATGGCTGCGGGTTACGTATTTCCGAAGCACTGGACCTGAATGCCAATCAACGCCCGACCGGGGATTCGATGGTGATCACCGGCAAAGGCAACAAACAGCGCCTTGTCCCGGTCTTGCAGATTGTGCGTGATGCCATCGATGATTATATCCGCGCCTGCCCGTTTGCCCCGGACGGTGATGAGCCGCTTTTTGTCGGCGCGCGCGGCAAACGGCTGGTCGCACAGGTCGCCCAACGTGAAATGCGCAAGGTCCGCGAACTTTTGAACCTGCCCGATACGGCGACCCCGCATGCGTTGCGTCATTCCTTTGCCACCCATCTTTTGGCCGGCGGCGGGGATTTGCGCACCATTCAGGATTTGCTCGGCCATGCGTCGCTTTCGACCACCCAGCGCTATACCGCGGTCGATACCGAACAGTTGATGGCGGTCTATAACGGCACCCATCCCCGGGCGCGACGACGATAAACCATCATTCCGGAAATTTGGCGGAAACGATCCGGGTTTCCATGCGTTGGCACTGTATCATTCACCCAACGGGAGACCGCCATGAAACTGTTTCGCTCACGCCGTTTTGACGCCAGCCCGAAACACCGCCAGGTCTATAGCGCCTATGAGATTGCCTATTCGACAGTCGATCTGCTTGCTGCGGTGTTGTTCATCATCGGCAGTGTGCTGTTTCTTGATAAGGCCACGGTCCATGTCGGGACGTGGCTGTTTATCATCGGCTCGGTCCTTTTCGCGGCACGCCCGGCTGTAAGGCTGGCGCGCGAACTGCATCTTTCGGGACTTGGCGATGGCAAGACCGACCATCAGCATGCCGATCAGTCCGCACAAAGCTGAGCTCTGCTTTGGCCTTAGCGCGCATTTTGCAAAATTTCGTTTCCACCGGCTTGCAGTTCCCCCTTACACTGCCCGCAAACAATTGATTCGACCGGAGGAAAATCATGATTCTGCGCTCCAGTGGCCCATCGCCGTTTGGCCGGAAAGTCAAAATGGTTGCCAAGATTCTTGGCATCTATGACCGTTTGACCGTCGAGATGTCCAACACCAATGATCCGCAAGACACATTGCGCCAGCAAAACCCGCTGGGCAAAATCCCGATCCTGATCCTTGAGGATGGCCGCAAGATTTTTGATAGCCGCGTGATTTGCGAATATCTTGATGCGCAGGTCGATGGCATCACCCTGCATCCGACCGAAAGCGACGCCCGGTGGGAAGCATTAACGCTTCAGGCGCTTGGCGATGGCATTGTCGATGCCTCGATCCTTCAGGTTTATGAAAACCGCATGCGCCCCGAAGACAAGCGCCATGATGACTGGCTGTCCTATCAGGCAGACAAGGTCAAACGATCGCTTGATCAACTTTCCCAGACCCCGCCATCGCTTGAAGGCGATCTTACGATCGGGCATGTCGCGATTGCCTGTGCACTCGGTTATCTTGATTTGCGCTTTGAGGGCAAATGGCGCGCGAGCTATCCTGCGCTTGTGGCCTGGCTTGATGCCTTCCGGGCGCGTGTCCCGGCCTTTGACGCGACCAAGTTCGAAGGTTGATCTTTTTATCGATCCCGCCCATGGCATGATGGGCGGGGTCGCAAATGCCCAAACAATAACGACCCGATTTCCCAAAACCCGGAGCCTCACCCGTTATGTCCCGTCTGAACAGCGTTATCCGCCGCCTGCAAGCCCAACGCGACTGCCTGAATGCCGCCGCAGAAATGATCAAGGATCAGGACGGCATCGTACTGGAAGTCGGTCTGGGCAATGGCCGGACATTCGACCATTTGCGCGAAATCATGCCGGATCGGGAAATCTTTGTATTTGATCGTCAGATCGCCGCCCATCCGAAATGCATCCCCGATGACGATCATCTGTTCCTTGGCGATATTTTCGAAACCCTGCCCAAGGCAGTCGAACAGTTCAAAGGCAAGGTGGCCCTTGTCCATTCCGATGTCGGCACCGGGGACGAGGCCCTTAATGCCAAGATTGCGGCCTTTATCGGCCAGACCCTGCCACCGGCCTTGATGATCGGGGCGATTGTCGCCTCCGATCAGAAGATCGACGTACCCGGCACGATTGCCGAACCCCTGCCTGAAGGTGTGCCGCAGGACCGTTATTTCTTCCGGCGTTTCAAAGGGCAATAATCCGCCCGCCCGACAACCTGGCCATAATCGGCCACCGCCCGTAATCCACCATCAGGATGCCAGACCGTGACCACCAGTAATGCCTCCTCCCCCAGCGGATCGCAGCTTTCCGAAGCACAGGATTTCCTGGCCAAATATCCCGATGTCGAAGCCATCGACATTATCCTGACCGATTTCCACGGCATCGGGCGCGGCAAGATGATCCGTCGGCACGAGCTGGAAGGCATTTATAAGTCCGGGCGTGGCTTGCCCAGTTCCCTTTTCGGGCAGGACGTCACGGGCGAGGATGTTGATGATTGCGGTCTGGTCCAGACCGGGGGCGGCGGCGATTGCCGGTGCTGGCCGGTGCCGGGCACGCTTGGCTATCTGCCCCATACCGGTCGCGGGCAGCTGTTGATTGCCATGTATGAAGAAGATGGAACACCCCATGATGTTGACCCTCGCAATGTGTTTGCCGCACAGGTCAAACGGGCCGGGAAACTCGGCTTTCGCCCGATGGGGGCATTCGAACTTGAATTTTATCTGGTGGATCGCACGCCCGATGCATCGGGCCTTTATCACCCGGCATCCTATGCCATGACCAAACGCGGATCGTCGCTTCGCAATACAATGTCGGTTGACGAGATTGACGAAATGTCACCGCTGTTTGATGCGGTCTATGAAGGCGCAAAGCATCTTGACCTTACCCTGGAAACCCTGATTTCCGAATATGGTCCGGGGCAATATGAAATGACCATCCGCTATCGCGATCTGATGCGTGCAGCCGATGACGTCATCATTGCCAAACGCCTTATCCGCACCTGTGCGCGGCGTTTCGGCATGGAGGCGGTATTCATGCCAAAACCGTTTGGCAACGAAGCCGGGTCAGGCATGCATTTGCACCTGTCGCTGGCCGATCCGGACGGCAACAACCTGTTTGCCGATCAGGCAGACGGATCGCTCAGCCCGCTGATGCTCAATGCCATTGGTGGCATTCGCGGAACGATCGGCGAAACCATGCTGCTCCTCGCCCCGTTCATGAATTCATGGCGTCGATTTGCCTCTGCCATGTATTCGCCGGCATCCGATGACTGGGGCGTTGAAAACCGCACGGTGGCGCTCCGCGTACCGGGTACACCGGGCAAAACGCGCCATTTCGAACACCGCATTGCCGGTGTGGACGCCAACCCGTATCTGGTGGCGGCCGTTACCCTTGGTGCCGCCCTTGACGGGATCGAAAACAAGATTGATCCGGGAAAACCATGCGAAGACGAAATCGGTCAGGCCAAAGCACCCAACGACCTGCCGCGTCACTGGCTTGATGCGATTGACCAGTTTGGGGCATCCGAGTTCAACAAACGCACGCTTGGCGAACGCTTCCACACTGCCTTTACCAAAATCAAACAGGCCGAGTACGAACAGATGGCGCTGAAGGTTTCAGCGGCAGAGTGGGAATATTACGGGTTTTCCGTTTAAGGAAGATCGGTGATTGACCCGATTGCGCACCAAACCAGCCCGCCATCAAGGTGGCGGGTGGAATTTTATGTCCTGCGTCTGATGCATGACCGGGTGAATAACTGCCCCATTTCCTTGCCATCCTTGCTTAATGGCGATATTCAGTTCTCAAACTGTCATTAACTTGCAATGCCGGCCCCCGCGACTTATCTCCGGCTTGCAAACAGGCGAGATGAGACAACGCCATGAATGAAATGATCACCATTGCCGAAGCATCTGCTGACGCAATGTCGGAAATGCAGATTGATCCGACCCTTGATCTGGAAGCTGAGATTCAGCGCCTGAAAAAGGAAAAGAACGCGATCATTCTGGCCCATTACTATCAGGATGGGGAAATTCAGGACCTTGCCGACTTTGTCGGCGATAGTCTGGACCTGTCGCGCAAGGCTGCCGAAACCGATGCCGATGTTATCGTTTTCTGCGGTGTGCGTTTCATGGCCGAGGTTGCCAAAATCCTCAGCCCGAACAAAACCGTTCTGTTGCCGGATTCGAAAGCGGGTTGCTCGCTCGAAGATTCGTGTCAGCCCGAACCGTTCCGCAAATTCCGCGAACAACATCCTGATCACGTATCCATCACCTATATCAACTGCTCCGCAGAGGTGAAGGCCGCGTCCGATATTATCGTGACCTCGTCCAATGCGGCCGAGATCATTGATCAGATCCCGCTTGATAAACCGATCCTGTGGGCACCTGACCGCCATCTTGGTTCTTACCTTGCCAAGAAAACCGGTCGTGACATGACGCTTTGGAACGGGTCGTGCATCGTGCATGAACAGTTTTCCGAACGCGAACTGATCCGCCTTAAGACCCAGAACCCGGATGCCAAGATCGCTGCCCACCCGGAATGCCATGACGGTATTCTCAAACATGCCGATCACATCGGGTCGACCCGGGCCATTCTGGAATATGTGATCAACGGTCCGGACCAGAAATATCTGATCGCGACCGAGCCCCACATCATCCACCAGATGGAAAAGGCCGCCCCGCACAAGGAATTCATTCCTGTACCGGGTGCCGACGGATCATGTGCGTGCAACAATTGCCCGTTCATGGAGCTCAATACGCTCGAAAAGCTTTATCTGTGTCTTGTCAATAACGGCCCGCAGATCGTCATGCCCGAAGACCTGCGTATAGCAGCGGTCAAACCGCTTGAACGCATGCTTGAAATGTCAAAGCACATTCCGGTCAAAAAAGACGACGCGGCCTAAGCCAGATCACCTTACAGCCCCGCAAATCTTGCGGGGCTGTTTGCCTTTCCCATCGCATTTAATACGGCACCCACCATGACCGTCCTGACCCAGGCTGAAATTTCGGAATTCATCGACCGCGCCTTTGCCGAAGACATCGGAACCGGCGACATCACATCTGACAACGTTGTGCCCGCTGATGCGCGCCTGCGTGTTGCCCTTGAAACCCGCGAGGATATCGTGGTTGCCGGGCTTGATATCGCGCTGGACTGTTTCCGCAAACTGGTCCCCGATGCAAAAATCGAAAAGCATTGCGAAGATGGCGATGCGATCAAGGCAAAGGACGTTCTGGCCGTGGTTGAGGGCAATGCGCGCGGTATTCTGACCGCGGAACGTACTGCCCTGAATACGCTTCAGCATCTTTCGGGCATCGCCACCACCACGCGCACCTATGTGGCTGCCATGGGCGAAACAACGGCGAAGCTTTTAGATACCCGCAAAACATTGCCCGGTTGGCGCAAGCTGGAAAAATATGCCACCCGCATGGGGGGTGCCCAGAACCACCGTATGGGTCTTTATGACGGGGTGATGATCAAGGACAACCATATCGGTGTTGTCGGATCGATCACCAAATGCGTCGAAGCCGCCCGTGCGGCCAACCTGCCCAAGATCGAGGTTGAATGCGATACCCTTGATCAGGTGGCCGAGGCCGCCAATGCCGGTGCCGATATCATCCTGCTTGATAATATGGGACCTGATATGCTGCGCGAAGCCGTCGCGATTGTTGGTGGCCGCTGCAAGACCGAAGCATCGGGTGGCGTAAACCTTAAAACCATCGGGGCGATTGCCGCCACCGGTGTTGATTACGTATCGGTCGGACGCATTACACAGTCGGCCCCAGCGGTTGATATCGGGCTGGATGTCGCCATCCTGTAATCGCACCATGCCCCATCCGGACACACAAAAATCACCGCAAAGGATTATCCGGACCGCAAACTGGATTTTGCGAGAAGGGGAAAAAGTACTTTCGGTGCGCAGTCATGGCCGCGACCGTTTTTATCTTCCAGGCGGGAAAATCGATCCGGGCGAAACCGCCCGCGATGCCATCATTCGCGAAGTCACCGAGGAACTTGGCGTCACCCTGATTGATGACAGCATACGGGAAATCGGCACCTTTGCCGGGCATGGCCACAATCAGCCCGACGGGGCGATTGTGCGCATGACCTGTTTTACGGCCGACTATCGCGGCATGCTTGCCCCGGCCCGCGAGATCGCCGAGCTGCGCTGGCTGACCCAACGCGACCGCGACCTGATGGCCCCGATGGGCCAAAAGATCACGGCAGCACTTTTTGACATCTGACAGGTTTGTACTTCCGGTCCGGGCAGTTCCTAGCGCGGGGCATCTGCATCCGGATCGCCACCGGCATCCGGGATACCGCGGCTCGACGCGTCCTGATCGCGTGAAATATCCTTGGCGGCCGATGGCGGTGTTGCCTGCTGGTCGGCACCGTGTTCGTCAACATCATCCGATTGCGGGGCCTGCTTGTCCTCGACCTGCGGGGTTTCGGGGCGCGGTCGGGTCTGGCCCCGGCCGGCATCGCGGATTGCCTCGGTCAGCTTGTCGATATCACGCAGATTAAGGTCACGCTGCGGGAACGGAATTTCGATGCCTTCGTCACGGAACCGCTGCACAAGTTCAAACCGGATCGAACTTGCAACCGCCATGACATCGCCGATATCGCGCAGGAAATAGCGCAGCTCAAAATCAAGCGAGCTGGCACCGAAATCCATGAACACGACCTGCGGTGCCGGATAGCTCAGGATTTCGCGACGTTTATCGGCCATCTCAAGCAGGATTTCACGCACCTTGTCGACATTGGCCCCGTATGAAACGCCGATCTTGATAATGCCACGGCCCGACCGTTCCTTAAGCGTCCAGTTCAGGACCCGGTTGGAAATCAGTTCGGAGTTCGGAATGACAACCGATGACCGGTCAAAGGTTTCGATTTCGGTGGCGCGTACCCGGATGTCTTTGACAAAGCCCTGATCGGCACCAACCACGATCCAGTCCCCGACCTTGATCGGTCGTTCGACCAGAAGGATCAGACCCGATACGAAGTTGTTGACGATACTTTGCATACCAAAACCGATACCGACCGAAATCGCACCGGCAATGATCGCAAGGTTCGAAAGATCCATGCCCGCCGCCGAAATTGCCAGCAGCACCGCAAGACAGATCCCCGCATAACCGAAGATCGCCGAAACAGAATGTTGCAGCCCCTGATCGAGCTTGGTGTTGGGCAGAACCCGCGTGCTGAGCATCCGCTGGAAGAACCGCATCGCGCCCAGAACAATCACAAACATCAGGGCCGCAAGCAGGATCGACTTCAGGGAGAAATGAATTCCCCCGACCTGGATGCCGACAAAGGCCTGCTGGACTGCAAGGATCAGGTCAACCCAGGCAATATCGGTAAAGATCATCACCGCGACCGGGACAGCAATCGTCACCATCACCACATCGATCAGAACACGCAGCCAGAAATACAGGGTGCCATGCACCGCATCGGTGGTTTTGCTGTCTTCGGCCGGTTCGGGCCGCACCAGATAGGTGTGCATCAATGCCCGGCTATAGCCGCGCAGCAACCAGTAACAGGTCAGGAATGCCAGACCCATCATCAGATTTTCCAGAATGAAACGCGCCAGCGCCACATAGCCTAGCGCCATCAGAACCGGCATCAGAATGGCGACGGCCTTCAGACCACGGCGACTGCGCCGTTCAAGTTTGGGCCAGAATTCATGCCGGTCCTTTTCGTCATGCCCCCAGAAGACGCCAAGCGACGACACAAACAGCAGGACCGAAATGATCAGAACATTGGAAATGCTTTGGACAAGCGCAATATCAAGCGACGTACCAAGGGTTGTCGCGCCTTGCAACAGCACCATGTCCCAGGCAAAGATCAATGCCACCACCAGCGACGAAACCCCGACAATCCGGGCACCGCGCGGCGTCGTTCCGGCCCGGCGCAGGGTCGGTGAAAATGGGGAATGAACGCTGCGAATGGCCGCGCCGACAAAAAGCAGAAACAGGGCTGCGGCAAAGCATTGATGGATGAAATCGCCCATCGCCCCGTTCAAAAGGTCCTCGCGGGAATCAAGAATGCCATATGCCACCAGCAACGCGATCCCGGGCACCATTGCGGTAAACAGGAACCGTGTCCCCGATATCAGGGCAACCCGGTCTTCGGACGGCACCGCTTTCCAGCGCGCCGGCATATAGCGCAGAACAAGGACTTCCCCGCCAATCAGGGCCGCAATCACGATAAAGGATAACAGAACAAGTCCAGGCGCAATTTCGGCAAGCTCGTCGGCCGCCTGACCTTCGAGTTCCAGATTGGCATAGCGTGCCTGCACCATGCTGGGCAGACGCACAATTTCACCCCACGCGGTCAGCCAGACACCGGGATCAAGCGGCACATCAACCCGCCCCAGAATGCGGCGCGTGAAGCGTTCGCGGGCCAGCGCGGCAAGCTGATCGGAAAGTTCGGTTGCGCGGAAATCAACAAGTTCAAGCTGCTTGATTACCCCGGTAACGCGCGCGATATCCTGGCCAATGCGTTCACGTTCTCGCGCGACAGCGGGGACTTCTTCCTGGCCTTCTGCCGGGGGTTCGCCAAGCTTGCCAAGGGCGGCTTTAAAGCGTTTCAGTCGCTCATCTGCCCGATCATGAAGGGTATTCACACCAAGCTGGATGGTTTCGATCTTGTCACGGCCATCGGAAATAAACCGGTTGGTGACTTCGTCACGGGCGATCGTCTTTTCCAGATCGCCAAGCGCATCATCCCATTCGGAAATCCGGTTCTGGGCGTTTTCGAGTTCGATTTTCTGAACGGCTTCCTGAGCCTTGTCGTCGCCTTGCGCCGCCACAGGGGGCGTCGCTGTCATCGCCAACAAACAGATTGCAAGACCTGCGAATACGTGACGAAGAGAAGTCATGCCTGATGATCCATATTGATGCCCAAAGACCGGTATTTGACCGTTTTGCCCGATTTGCAAACAAGTTACACTGAAGAATGTAACGAATCATCAAACGTTTCGTTCCCATGATTGATGAAATCGCCATCTGCTGATTGCCCGCATGATTTTCGGCAAAACAGCCAAGGAGCCCCCAATGCACAAATCGGCCCTGATCAACGCCTTTCAGATCAACCAGGACGGGTCGGCAAAACCGATCGAATGGAGCACCCTGCAAGACGGGCTGCCAGCACCAAGCGAGACATCCTATGTCTGGGTTCATCTTGACTGGATGGGCGAAGGGGTGCGCAACTGGCTGATCAACATTGCCGGTATTGACCCGACGATTGCCGATACCCTTGCAACACGCGGCACCCGTCCTGGGGTGTTCTTTTATGATCCGGGTTATTCACTGAACCTGCGCGGGGTCAACCTGAATGCTGAAAATGACCCGGCCGATATGATTTCGGTGCGTTTCTGGGTCACCTCAAACATGGTCATCACCCTTCGCAATCAGTCGCTTAAGGCATTTGACGATATCCGTTCGGCAATTGCGCAAAACAGCGCACCGCGCAGCATCGATGATTTCGTTCTGACGGTGGCTGAAAGGCTGATCCATCGGCTTGAAAATGTCGTGCGCGGCATCGAGGCAGATGTCGAAACCATCGAGGAAGACCAGGAAACCGTTGCCGAGGGCAAGACCCTTGCCCTGCGTCGGCGCGGGTCGGATATCCGCAATTCCGTCTCGCGACTGCGCCGCCATCTGGCCCCGCAGCGCGACGCGCTTTCAAATTATGTCGAACAGAAACCGGCTTGGTCGGACAAGCGTTTCAAGCGGCGCGGGCGGGCCCTGACCGACAAGACGATCCGCCTGATCGAAGAATTTGATTCGCTTCGTGAACGCATCCAGATCGTGAACGAGAACCTGATGGCGATCGAAACCGAACAGATGAACCGCACCATGTACTGGCTGACCGTAATTGCCGGTCTGTTTCTGCCGATCAGTTTTGTCACCGGGCTTCTTGGCATCAATGTCGGGGGCATTCCGGCGGCGGACAACCCGTACGGCTTTGTCACGGTTGCGGTGATTTTGACGGCCATTACCGCCTTTGAAATCTGGCTTTTCAAAAAAATGCGTCTGATCTGACGGGCGGGCATCACTGGCGATGCTACCCAAAGGACAGAATGCGCAATCGCATCAAGCGCCTTGTTGCATTGCAATGCATCTTGGCGCTATGACATTGCACATTGAGCTGATTTCTTTCACTGCATCCGAGACTTGTTGATGACCGACGGCCCGCTTTCCCGTTATCGCGCGAAAATCACATCTGGCGAGCTGTCCCACGATCCGATGCAGGAGCTGTGCGCGGAAAAACTCCAAAGCCTGAAAAATGCGCTGGCCCATTACGAACCCTCAACCGGGTCGGGCGGCTGGCGTGAACGGTTTGGATTGACCCGGCGCCGCGAAGAACCCACCCCGCCATCCGGGCTTTATATCTATGGCGAGGTCGGGCGTGGCAAATCCATGTTGATGGACCTGTTCTATGAAACCATCGACATTGAAAAAAAGCGCCGCGTGCATTTCCACGACTTCATGCAGGACGTGCATGAACGCATGCACCGGTTCCGCAAGACCAAGAAAAAAGATGACGCCGACCCGATCCCGCCCATCGCCAAGGACCTGGCCGATGGGGCCTGGTTGCTGTGTTTTGATGAAATGCAGGTCACCGATATCACCGATGCGATGATCCTTGGTCGGCTGTTCGAACAGTTGTTTGACCATGGGGTGGTGATTGTGACCACCTCGAACCGCGTCCCGGATGACCTTTACAAGGACGGCCTGCAACGTCAGAACTTTCTGCCTTTCATCGATATGATCAAGCAGAAGCTTGATGTGCTTGAACTGGCCAGCCCCACCGATTACCGGATGCGCAATCTGACCGCCGCAGACGTATTTCTGTATCCGTGCCAGCGTGAAGAAGCCGTTGGCAAGATTGATGAAATCTTTGAAACCCTGACACAGGGGGCACGCGTTGTCCCCGACAGTTTGACCATCAAGGGCCGCAAGATTGAAATCTCGGCCGCGGGGGCCGGTGTTGCCAAATTCAGCTTTGACGAGCTGTGCACACGTCCGCTTGGCCCGGGGGATTACATCGCCCTTGCCACGCATTTTCATACCATCGTCATTGATTTCATTCCCAAACTGCCGGATTCCCGCCGGGACTGGGCCAAACGGTTCGGGACACTGATCGATGCAATGTATGAACACAAAACCAAACTGATCTGCGCAATCGAATGCGACCCGACCGAGATTTATACCGACGGCGATTATTCGTTCGAGTTCCAGCGCACCGTGTCGCGCATGACCGAAATGCGCAGCCAGGAATATCTCGACATGGCGCATTTGACCTGATTTCTGCCCTACGGCGACCGCGCAAATGATCACGGATCGCGCCGCCGGGATGGGCCCAAAAACGACTCCACCCATCAGAGTTTAAAACGGTTGCAATAATTCGCCATATGGGCGCGTATCGCCGGGTGATTCTTGCGTGAGGCATGTCACAAACGCACAATCGCGCAAATTTCATCGTATTAGCGTTTTTTCGTGTACGTGCCCGTCGCATGGCTGATGGCCGTTTCGTGCAATGCTGGGGCGGTGCAATCGGGATCGCACGCCCGAATAGGCAGCAAACGCGCAGACTGCCTTTCCTTTAAGCAGCCCGCAATCGTAAACAGGCTTTGGTTTTGCTGCGCATTCATGCCCCTTCGCAACCGCAACATGAACGGTTTTTAAGCGTTTAGACCATAGTTGCAACAAACCCCGAACCGGCGGTTTTCCTCGTAAAAACAGCGGGGTTTCCCCTTGTAAATCGAGACGATTCAGTTTACGACACTCGATGTTTACGAACGATTATTTCGCGTTCGCAGGTTTAAATTTTCAATCGCGCTCCCAAGTTGAGTTTCGACCCCCAGGAAGCGTAATAGGGAAGAAGGTAACGGAATGGCCCGCAACAAGATCGCGCTCGTCGGTGCTGGCAATATTGGTGGCACGCTTGCTCACCTCGTCGGCCTGAAAGAGCTTGGCGACGTCGTCCTTTTCGACATCGTTGATGGAATGCCACAGGGCAAGTCGCTTGACATTGCTGAATCCTCCCCCGTCGACATGTTTGATGCCGACCTCAAGGGTACCAGTGACTATAAAGACATCGCAGGCGCTGATGTTGTTATCGTCACCGCAGGTGTAGCTCGCAAACCGGGCATGAGCCGTGATGATCTCATCGGCATCAACACCAAAGTCATGACCCAGGTCGGTCAGGGCATCAAAGAACATGCTCCGAATGCATTCGTCATCGTCATCACCAACCCGCTTGATGCGATGGTCTGGGTGATGCAGCAGGCAACCGGCTTCGATCCGAAGAAAGTTGTCGGCATGGCAGGCGTTCTGGATTCGGCACGTTTCCGTTACTTCCTCGCAGAAGAATTCAACGTATCGGTCAAAGACGTTACCGCATTCGTTCTTGGCGGCCACGGCGACACCATGGTCCCGTCCATCCGTTATTCGACCGTTGCCGGTATCCCGGTTCCCGACCTGATCAAAATGGGTTGGACCACGCAGGAGAAAATCGACGAGATCGTACAGCGCACCCGTGATGGCGGTGCGGAGATCGTTGCCCTGCTCAAAACCGGTTCTGCTTTCTATGCCCCGGCTGCTTCGGCAGTTGCGATGGCAGAAAGCTACCTGAAAGACCAGAAACGCGTCATGCCGGTTGCTGCTTATCTGAGCGGCGAATACGGCGTTGATGGTATTTACGTCGGCGTCCCGGTTGTTCTGGGTGCTGGCGGTGTTGAGCGCATCGTCGAGATCAATCTTGACGAGTCCGAAAAAGCAAACTTCGACAATTCCGTGAACGCAGTTCGCGGCCTCGTCGATGCTGCCAAGGGCATGCTCTAAGAACGCGAAGCGGGCTGGTCGTTGACCGGCCCGTTTTTCAATCATTGGTGTTTTTAAAACTTCAATGATCGCGGGCCTCGCAAACAAAGTCCCTCCCGCATATACGGGGACATTGAAATCCCGATTTCTGACCCACAGGAAATCGTACGGAAGGCAAGAAAGCGACCGAACATGAATATTCATGAGTACCAGGCGAAAGAAATTCTTCGCAAATACGGTGTGACCGTGCCGAATGGCAAAGTTGCATATACCGCTCAGGAAGCCATCGAAGCTGCCCAGTCCCAGGCTGGTCCGGTTTACGTGGTGAAATCCCAGATCCATGCAGGTGGCCGCGGTAAAGGCACCTTCAAGGAAGCCAAAGCAGGCGATAAAGGCGGCGTTCGCGTTGTCAAAAGCGTCGAAGAAGTTGGCGCAAACGCCGAACAGATGCTCGGTTCGACCCTGGTGACCCACCAGACCGGTCCGGAAGGCAAAGAAGTCAAACGCGTTTACATCGAAGAAGGCTGCGATATCGCACGCGAACTGTATCTTTCGGTTCTCGTCGACCGCGCTTGCTCGCGCGTGATCTTCATGGCTTCGACCGAAGGCGGCATGGACATCGAAGAAGTTGCCGAAGCAACCCCGGAAAAGATCGTCACCGTTGACATCGATCCGGCTGCCGGCTTCTCGGGCTTCCATGGCCGTAAACTGGCATTCGCACTTGGCCTCGAAGGCAAGCAGGTTTCCAAAGCTGTCAAATTCATGTCGGCAATGTACCAGTGCTTCCTCGACACCGATGCAGCCATGGTTGAAATCAACCCGCTGGTCGTGACCGGCGAAGGCGACATCATCGCGCTCGATTGCAAAATGAACTTCGACGACAACGCGCTGTTCCGTCATCCGGACATCGAAAACCTGCGCGACGAAGACGAAGAAAACCCGGCTGAACTTGAAGCTGCCAAACACAGCCTCAACTACATCAAGCTTGATGGCACCATCGGCTGCATGGTTAACGGCGCAGGCCTGGCCATGGCAACCATGGACATCATCAAGCTTTATGGTGGCGCACCGGCAAACTTCCTTGACGTTGGTGGCGGCGCGACCAAAGAACGCGTTACCACGGCCTTCAAACTGATCCTGTCTGACCCGAATGTCGAAGGCATCCTGGTCAACATCTTTGGTGGCATCATGCGTTGTGACGTGATTGCAGACGGCGTTGTGGCAGCTGCCCGCGAAGTCAGCCTGAACGTTCCGCTGGTTGTTCGCCTTGAAGGTACGAATGTCGAACTTGGCAAGAAGATCCTCGAAGAATCGGGTCTGCCGATTGTTTCGGCTGACAACCTTGCCGATGCCGCCGAGAAGGTGGTCAAAGCTGTGAAGGAGGCCGCGTAACTATGGCTGTTCTCGTCGATAAAAACACCAAAGTTATCTGCCAGGGTTTCACTGGTTCGCAAGGTACTTTCCACAGCGAGCAGGCTCTTGCATATGGCACCAAAATGGTTGGTGGTGTTACCCCGGGTAAAGGCGGCACCAAGCACCTTGACCTGCCGGTCTTCAACACCGTTGCCGAAGCGAAACACGTTACCGAAGCAAATGCTTCTGTAATCTATGTTCCGCCGCCCTTCGCAGCAGATGCAATTCTTGAAGCCATCGATGCAAAAATCGAACTGGCTGTCTGCATCACCGAAGGTATTCCGGTTGCGGACATGGTTCGCGTCAAGCGCGCGCTCGAAGGTTCTTCGACCCGCCTGATCGGCCCGAACTGCCCGGGTATCATTACCCCGGACGAATGCAAAATCGGCATCATGCCGGGTCACATTCACCGCCGCGGCAAAATCGGTATCGTTTCGCGTTCCGGTACGCTCACCTACGAAGCAGTTGCACAGACCACGGCCGCTGGCCTGGGTCAGTCGACCTGTATCGGTATCGGTGGTGACCCGGTCAACGGCACCAACTTCATCGACTGCCTCGACCTGTTCCTGAAGGATCCGGAAACCGAAGGCATCATCATGATCGGTGAAATCGGTGGTTCGGCTGAAGAAGAAGCATGTGAATTCCTGCAGGCTTCCAAAGTCAAGAAACCGGTTGCTGGCTTCATCGCCGGTGTTACCGCACCTCCGGGTAAACGCATGGGCCATGCCGGTGCGATCATCTCGGGTGGCAAGGGTACTGCCGACGCGAAAATGGAAGCCATGCGCAGCGCTGGCGTTCTTGTTGCCGATTCCCCGGCAAGCCTCGGCTCGACCATGCTGAAGGCTTTGAAGGGCTAATCTGGGTAGTCAGAGGAAAGGCAAGGGGGGGCGTGGTCCTGTCTTGGGGACCATGCCTTCCGACCACAAATGAAACCTCAAGATCTCGACACGATTCTTAACGAGTCGAACGCAACCTACATCGCTCAAATCTATGCCCGGTATCTGGAGAACCCGTCTGCGGTTGACCAGAGCTGGGCTGAGTTTTTTGACGGGTTGCAGGACGACGCCTCCGAACTCCTCGCAGAAATGCGTGGGCCGAGCTGGCAGCCGCGGGAAACCAAGGTTGTTGGCGGCATGGAGGGATACGACGTCTCACAGGGACATGCCGAACGTCAGGCCCAGGTGGCCTATGCACCGGCAGCCCTCGCAGCACCGGGAGCAGCACAGGTCAATTCTGATGCCATCCGCGCTGCGGCCAATGATTCCATTCGCGCACTGATGCTGATCCGATCCTTCCGTGTGCGCGGCCATCTGGAAGCAAATCTGGATCCGCTGGGCCTTGCCCCGCGTGAACCGCACCCGGAACTTGATCCCAAGACCTATGGCTTCACCGAAGCCGACATGGACCGTCCGATTTTCATCGCGAACGTTCTGGGTCTTGAAACCGCGACCATTCGCCAGATCGTTTCCCTGGCGCGCAAAACCTATTGCGGGTCGATCGGTATCGAATTCATGCACATTCAGGAACCTGAACAGAAGTCATGGATTCAGCAGCGGATCGAAAGCATCGGCAACCAGACGCAGTTTACTGCACGCGGCAAGGAAGCCATCCTTGAGCGCCTGGTAGAAGCCGAAGGCTTTGAAAATTATCTGCATACCAAGTATGTCGGCACCAAGCGTTTCGGCGTTGACGGTGGCGAAGCCCTGATCCCGGCACTTGAACAGATCCTTAAACGTGGCAGCCAGCTTGGCATCCGCGAGGTCGTGTTCGGTATGCCGCACCGTGGTCGTCTGAACGTTCTTGCCAATGTCATGGCCAAGCCGTTCCGCGCGATCTTCTCGGAATTCATGGGCAACCCGTCCAAGCCGGACGACGTGATGGGCTCGGGTGACGTTAAATATCACCTTGGTACGTCCGCCGACCGTGAATTTGATGGCAATGTTGTTCACCTTTCGCTGACGGCAAACCCGTCGCACCTTGAAGCGGTGAACACTGTTGTCCTTGGTAAGGTCCGTGCAAAACAGTCCCAGCGCAAAGACACCAATCGCGAGCAGGTTATGGGTATCCTCCTGCATGGTGATGCGGCCTTTGCCGGTCAGGGTCTTGTTGCGGAAACGTTCGATCTGTCGCACCTCAAAGGGTATCGTACCGGTGGTACCATCCACTTTGTTGTGAACAACCAGATCGGTTTCACGACCAAGCCGACCGATTCCCGTTCTTCGCCCTATTGCTCGGACATTGCCAAAGTCGTTCAGGCACCGATCCTGCACGTCAATGGTGACGATCCTGAAGCAGTGGTTCATGCGGCCCGCATCGCGACCGAATTCCGTCAGGAATTCAAACAGGACGTCGTTATCGACATGTTCTGCTATCGCCGCTTTGGCCACAATGAAAGCGACGAGCCGGCCTTCACCCAGCCAAAGATGTATGACGTGATCGGCAAACACCCGACCACCAAGGACATCTATGCACAGCAGCTGATCAAGGAAGGTCTTCTGACCGAAGAACGCGTCAAGGAACTGGACAAGTCGTTCCAGGATTATCTTGATGAAGAGTTCAAGGCGTCCGAAGCATACCGTCCGAACAAGGCTGACTGGCTTGAAGGCAAATGGTCCGGGCTTGCATCCTCGCACGGCGAAGATGCCGACTGGATCGGCAAGACCGGCGTCGACGAAGATCTTCTTCAGGAAGTTGGCCGTGCGCTTTCGACCGCACCGGAAGATTTCGACATCAACCGCAAAATCCTTCGTCAGTTGAAGGCCAAGGCGAAGATGTTCGAAACCGGCGAAGGTATTGACTGGGCAACCGCCGAAGCACTGGCGTTCGGTACGCTGATGTGCGAAGGCACCCCGGTCCGTCTTTCGGGTCAGGATTGCCAGCGCGGCACCTTCTCGCAGCGTCATGCCAAACTGGTCGACCAGACCACCGAGGCCAAATACACCCCGCTCAACAACATCCGTACTGGTCAGGCCGAGCTTGAGGTTCTCAACTCGCCGCTGTCCGAAGCCGGTGTTCTGGGCTTTGAATATGGTATTTCCCTTGCCGAGCCGCACTCGCTGGTTCTTTGGGAAGCCCAGTTCGGTGATTTTGCCAACGGTGCACAGGTCATCATTGACCAGTTTATCAGCTCGGGCGAAGCCAAATGGCTGCGTATGTCGGGTCTGGTGATGCTTCTGCCGCACGGTTACGAAGGCCAGGGTCCGGAACATAGTTCGGCCCGTCTGGAACGTTACCTGCAGCTTTGTGGTGAAAACAACATGCAGGTGGCGAACTGTACGACACCGGCAAACTATTACCACATCCTGCGCCGTCAGATCCGTCGCTCGTTCCGTAAGCCGCTGATCCTGATGACACCGAAGTCGCTTCTGCGTCACAAGCAGTGCGTGTCGAACCTGTCCGAATTCGGTCCGGGAACTACATTCAAGCCTGTGATCGAGGAAACCGGCAAGCTGGTAGATGCCAAAAAGGTCAAACGCGTCGTTCTGTCGTCGGGCAAGGTCTATTACGATCTTCTCGCCGAGCGCGAAAACCGCGGCATCGAAGATGTTGCCCTGGTTCGTGTCGAACAGCTTTATCCGTGGCCGGAAAAAGAACTGGCAACGGAACTTGCGAAATACCCGAATGCTGATGTCGTATGGTGTCAGGAAGAATCCGAGAACATGGGCTCCTGGTTCTTCGTCGATCGTCGTATCGAAGCCACCCTGTCGAGCATTTCGCACAAGGCGGGTCGTCCGGTTTACGTTGGTCGCGCAGCTTCGGCTTCGCCGGCAACGGGTCTTCTGAAGGCCCACCTGCGTGAACAGGCCGAACTTGTCGATGCGGCACTAAGCGTAAAATAACTTTACCGAACGGGCGAGCAATCGCCCGTTCAATACGTTCATTTAGAATTCATTCGCATCATGGCAGACCCACACTGCCTGATTGAAAAAACGGTCGAGGAAAAAATGGCGACTGAAGTTAAAGTTCCCGCGCTGGGCGAGTCTGTATCTGAAGCCACGGTGGCAAAATGGTACAAAAAAGTCGGTGAAGCTGTTGCTGCCGATGAACCGATTGTCGAACTTGAAACCGACAAAGTGACCGTTGAAGTCAACGCGCCGGTTGCCGGCGCGATTGCTGAACTGGTTGTTGGTGAAGGCGACGAAGTCGAAGTTGGCGCCCTGATCGCCATGATCAACGAAGGTGCCGAAGGCGCTGCTGCTGCTCCAGCAGAAGAAAAAGCAGAAGCCAAGGCAGAAGAAGCTCCGGCCAAGAAAGAAGAAGCCAAACCGGCTCCTGCTGCTGCGCCGGCCGCTGCCACCGCAGCCAATACCGACCATCCGCTGCCCCCGGCAGTTCGCAAACTGGTCGAAGACAACAATCTTGACCCGGCCGCCATCCCGGCAACCGGCAAAGATGGCCGTCTGACCAAAGGCGACGTCATGAACTATCTTGCTGGTGGCGCACCGGCACCGCGTGCGGCTGCACCGGTTGCTGCGGCCCCGGCAGCGCCGAAGCCGGAACGTGAACTGCGTGACGGTGAAGAGCGCGTCAAAATGTCCAAGCTGCGCCAGACCATCGCGCGCCGCCTGAAAGAAGCCCAGAACACCGCGGCCATGCTGACCACTTACAACGAAGTGGACATGACCAACCTTCTGGCTTGCCGTAACCAGTACAAAGACGGCTTCGAGAAGAAGCACGGTGTGAAGCTTGGCTTCATGTCCTTCTTCATCAAGGCCTGCACCACGGCCCTGAAAGAATGGCCGGCCGTTAACGCCGAAATCGACGGTAACAGCTTCATCTACAAAAACTACTGCGATATCGGCGTTGCCGTTGGTACCCCGCAGGGTCTTGTTGTTCCGGTTATCCGTTCGGCCGAAGAAAAAACCTTTGCCGAACTCGAAAGCACCATTGTCGATTTCGGCAAACGTGCCCGTGACGGCAAGCTTGGCATGGATGAAATGACCGGCGGTTCCTTCACCATCTCCAACGGTGGTGTCTTCGGATCGCTTCTGTCCTCGCCGATCCTGAACGCACCGCAGTCCGGTATCCTCGGCATGCACAAAACCCAGATGCGCCCGGTCGCAATCGACGGCAAAGTCGAAATTCGTCCGATGATGTATCTGGCACTGTCCTATGACCACCGTATCATTGACGGCCGCGAAGCGGTTTCGTTCCTGGTACGCGTCAAGGAATGCATCGAGAACCCGGAACGCATTCTGCTCGACATCTGATCAGACAAAAGGATCAAAGAACTCATGAGTGAGAACTACGACATTGTCGTGATCGGTGGCGGTCCTGGCGGTTATGTTTGCGCCATCCGCGCCGCACAGCTCGGCCTTAAGGTTGCCTGCGTTGAAAAACGCGGTGCACTTGGCGGTACCTGCCTGAATGTCGGTTGCATTCCGTCCAAGGCACTGCTGCATTCGTCCCACCTGTTCGAAGAAGCTTCGGAACATTTCGATACCCACGGCATCGAAGTTTCCAAGCCGAAGGTCAATCTTGAAAAGATGATGGCCCGCAAGGACAAGGTCGTTGACAGCAACGTCAAAGGCATCGAGTTCCTGTTCAAGAAGAACAAGGTTACCTATGTCAAAGGTGCCGGCGAGATCACCTCGCCGACCTCGGTCAAGGTTGCCCTTCTTGATGGTGGCGAAGAAACCCTGAATGCCAAGAACATCGTCATCGCGACGGGTTCGGAAGTCACCCCGCTGCCGGGTGTTGAAATTGACGAAGAAAAAATCGTCTCTTCGACCGGTGCGCTGACTCTTCCGAAAGTGCCGAAGAAGATGGTTGTCATTGGTGCTGGCGTCATCGGTCTGGAACTTGGTTCCGTCTGGCGTCGTCTGGGTGCCGAAGTCACCGTTGTTGAATTCCTGGACCGCATTCTGCCGGGCATGGATGGCGAGCTGGTCAAACAGACCCAGCGCATCTTTGCCAAGCAGGGTCTTGAATTCAAACTCGGCCACAAGGTAACCGCAGCAAAAACCACCAAGTCCGGCGTGACCCTGACTGTTGAACCGTCCAAAGGCGGCGATGCAGAGGAACTCAAAGCTGACGTGGTGCTGGTTGCCATCGGTCGCCGTCCTTACACCACCGGCCTTGGCCTGGATAAAGTTGGTGTTGAACTCGACGAACGCGGTCGTGTCAAAACCGACGAATACTTCCAGACCAATGTTGGCGGCATCTTTGCGATTGGCGACACCATTGCCGGTCCGATGCTTGCCCACAAGGCGGAAGAAGACGGCGTTGCCCTTGCAGAAATGATTGCCGGTGAAGAAGGCCATGTCGATTACGGCAAGGTCCCGGGTGTTGTTTACACCTGGCCGGAAGTTGCTTCTGTTGGCAAAACCGAAGAACAGCTTAAGGAAGAAGGTGCCGAGTATTCTGTCGGTAAATTCCCCTTCACCGCCAATGGCCGTGCGAAGGCCATGGAAAGCACCGATGGTTTCGTCAAGCTGCTTGAAGACAAGAAAACGCACCGTGTCGTCGGCGCGCATATTGTCGGCCCGGCTGCTGGCGATCTGATTGCCGAAGTCGTTCTGGCGATGGAATATGGCGCATCTGCCGAAGACATCGCACGCACCTGCCACGCCCACCCGGCCCTTGGCGAAGTCGTCAAGGAAGCCGCACTGGACGCGGACAAACGCGCAATCCACATGTAATTGATCAGACATTCGTCTGACTGACAAACGGCCGTCCCGTTCATTCGGGGCGGCCGTTTTGTTTTGGCCGTGCCCGGGTCTGAGTTCGGGACCACGTCCGGGGCTGGGGCTGGGGCTGGGGCTGGGATCGGGGCCGGAATCCGGAACGGGACCGGAATTCCGGTCAGATGCCCAAGATCGACATTGCGACAGGGCAGCTTTGCGCTTTTGTCCGATGATTGGCGCGTGACGCAATGCGGTATTGGGGATTAGTATGATAAATCAATATCAAAGGCCGGGAGACCACCATGACCCTATCCATCGGCGTTGTTGCCCATGACCGTCGCAAACGTGAAATGGCCGACTGGCTGGCCAAGCATCAGGCGAGTTTTGCCAATACCCGCATCTTTGCCACCGGCACCACCGGGCGTGTATTGAAGGAACGGTTTCCGGCATTTGATATTCATCCGTTAAAAAGCGGCCCGTTTGGCGGTGATCAGCAATTGGGGTCCATGATCGCCCATGGGCAATTGCAGGCCATGTTCTTTTTCACCGACCCGATGACCCCCCATCCCCACGATGTCGATGTGCGCGCATTGATCCGGTTGGCGAACCTTTATGAAGTGCCGATTGCGTGCAACCAAAGCACGGCCGACCTTCTGATCAGCAATCCCCGGTTCGAGGAAATCTGCGAACAATATCGCGATCATTCCCCGGAACAGGTGTTTGCCGATTACAGCAATCGAAAAGTCTGATGAATTAATCGCCCCTGCCCGATATACACCACCCGTCCCGGAGCGCCCCGTCCGCCATGTCACTTGCCTATGAACTGATTGCTGCGATCTTTCCGATTTTTGCCGCCATTCTGGTTGGGGCTGCGCTGAAGCGCTATCTGATCACCGGATCGGACATCTGGGCCGGGATTGATCGGCTGACCTATTACCTGTTGTTGCCGTCCCTTCTGATTGTCGAGATTTACCGGGCGGACTTTTCAAGCGGTAATGCAGGCACAGCAGTCGGTGTTACCCTTGCAGCAACCCTTGGCCTGTCGGCCGCCTTGCTGATCCTGCGGCCCCTGATCACGCGCGATACGCCGCTATTTACATCAATCTTTCAGGGGTCGGTTCGATATAACAGCTATGTGCTGCTGGCGGTTGCCGACGCGCTTTATGGGGCAGAGGGCCTGGCACTTGCCATTGTCTTTGTCGCGGTCATGGTGATTGCCACCAACATGCTGGGTGTGGTGGTGTTAAGTGCGTTTAGCGGCGGTAAAAGCAGCCTTACGCGCATCATCAACGGGATTGTCAAAAACCCGATCATTATCGCGGCTGGCGCGGGCGCCATCCTGAATGTGAGTAATATTCACGTTCCGCTGCCCATCGAAAATACCGCCGCCCTTTTCAAGACGGCGGCCTTGCCGCTTAGCCTGCTTTCGGTTGGGGCGGGCCTTAAATTTATTCTGAACAAAAAGGCGATCTGGGCCATCACACTGGCGACCACCATCAAACTTGCCATTCTGCCGCTGATCACGGGCATCTGCCTGCATCTGGCGGGGGTCGATGGCATGGTTTTGGCGATGGGCGTGTTCTATGCCGGAATGCCGTGCGCCGGGAATGCCTATATCCTGGCGCGTCAGCTCAACGGTGATCCCGATGCCATGGCATCGATCATCACGCTTGAGACATTACTCTCCGCCTTCAGCGTCGCTGTCATCGCCGGTATATTGAGCATCAATTGAGCTGGCATGGGCGGCATAATCCCCGTCATAACCACAGGCAGAAAGCCCCGGACGCATCAGTTCGGGCGGCGGTGCGTCGACCACGACCGGATCACGATCAGCATGAAACGGCACAATGATCTGACGTGATAGCAGCATCAGCGTCGGCGGCGCGCCAAAGATCGGCGGTTCGTCCCCGCGCCCGTAAAACGGATCACCAACCACCGGATGGCCGATATGGTCAAGATGCACACGCAACTGATGGGTACGCCCGGTATGGGGCACCAGTTCAAGCCAGGTGATATCGTGACCGTCAGCATCCTTGCCACGACCAAGGACCTTGTATTCGGTCTTTGACGGTTGGCCATCGTCATGAACGACCATCTGCCAGCCGCTTTCATCATTGATCTTGCCAATCGGGGCATCAATGAAGCCATGGTCATCTGCCATCGCACCACGCACCACCGCCCAATAGGTCTTGCCGATTTTCTTTTCGGTAAACAGGCGGGTGATTTTCTTGGACGATTTCGGATGACGGCACAGCAACAGACACCCGGCCGTATCGCGATCAAGACGATGCGCCAGGGTCGGTTCCGGCTGAATACCGAATTTCAGATCCGGCAAATAGGCATCAACATGGAAATAGGTTTTCGGCCCGCCATGCGATGCCAGTCCCGGTGGCTTGTTCAGCACGATGACATTTGAGTCACGGTGCAATACATGCGCAATAAGATCTTCGGCAATCGGATGGGTCATTGATACGGCCTTTCATACAAGCCCCTGCTTTACCCCATCAGGCGGTGCCGGGCAATGATGATGACATTTGATCTAGCGATCCCGTGACAGCGTAACAAGATCAGACAACCGGTCATTCAACCTGTATGCGTGCAACCCGGAACTCTTGATCATGATTGACGTTTCAAAACATGTCAGACCTGTTCTTTGTGCTGTGGCGATATTGGCCGCAATCGGCATTGGGGCCATCCCGAAAATGACCCACGGCAGCCCGATCAAATCCGATGACAGCCCGGTGCCATCAAACGGGCTTGCCACCGATACGGCTTTATCAACCGCCTTTGACCGGCCTGACACATGCAAGGGTTTTGATCCGATCAAACGATACGGTCCGGAACTTAAATTTCAAATCCGCCGCAATGATGCCCCGGTCGGGGTTCATAGTGTGACCTTCAATCGCGGCCGCGACGGGCTTCAGGTCGTAGCCCAAAGCAACATCGATATCAGCATCCTGGGCTTTAATGCCTATCGGTTTGCATATCGATCCGAAAGCATATGGCAAGGTAACCGGTTGATGCGACTGTCGGTAAATGTTGATGATGACGGAGAAAGAACGGATGTCACGGCCACCCGTGAGTCCAATCATCTGGTGGTGAACGGCCCCGGTGGTCGCCAGGTCATCCCGACAGACATCTTTCCGACAGATCACTGGCATTGCGGTGTTCTGGCCCGGAAATCGGTTCTGAACACGATTACCGGCAAACCGAATGACGTCACCATCACTGCCGGTCAAAGCGAAATGCTGCGCACAATGGACGGATCAATCCGCGCCACCGGTTTTCGTTATAATGGCGAACTCAAGACCGATGCCTGGTACGACAATCTTGGGCGTTGGGTCGGGTTGCAGTTTCGTGCGCGTGACGGATCGACCATCACCTATCGCTGCATGAATTGCCAAACCCGCAATGCCGCAAAGGAACAGGGATGAAAAAGCACTTTCAAACCATCTGGATTGTTGGTGCGTCAGCCGGGATTGGTGCCGCATTGGCCGCCAAATTCGCAAACAACCCGACATCCGAGCAGCAGAACATCATCATTTCAGCCCGCAATGGCGACAAATTGCGCGAACTGGCCGATGCCTTGCCCGGGGTCATTCCCGTTGCCGTCGATATTACCGATCCGAATGCGGTCAAATCCGCATTGGCCCGGGTCGAGGAGGAATTCGGTCTGCCTGATCTGGCCGTGCTGGCAGCCGGTATCTATTCGCCAATGAAAGTCGCGAATTTTTCGGCAGATACGGTTCGAAGCCATATCGACACCAATTACATGGGCGTGGTCAATTGTCTGGAACCGCTTTTGACGCGCATGCGCGCGCGTCGGTCCGGGGAAATTGCCGTGGTGGCCTCGGTTGCGGGATATCGCGGATTGCCCAATGCGGCGGCCTATGGCCCGACCAAGGCCGCACTGATCAATTTGTGCGAGACATTGCACACCGAATTGTCGGGTAGTGGCGTTCTGTTGCGGGTGATCAATCCGGGTTTTGTCAAAACGCGTCTGACCGACAAGAACGATTTCGAAATGCCCTATTTGCTGTCACCTGATCAGGCGGCAGACTTCATGTATAAAGACTTGTGCGGCAAGGATGATTTTGAAATCGCGTTTCCGCCACCCTTTGTCCGGCAACTGAAACTGACGCGTATTTTGCCCTATGGGCTGTTCTTCAAACTGATGCGCAAACTGGTGAAGGCATGAACGAGACTGAAAACAGAAAACGCCATCTTATTGCTGCTTATGGCGCCTATTTCGAAAACCTGTCCCCGGAAACGGTCAACGAGCTTTCCGGGATGGTCACAGACGATTTTACGTTTTCTGATCCCTTTACCACCCGCAAGGGGCCGGATGATGTTTGTGCCTATCTTGGCAAAACATTCACCGATACCGAGAACCCCAATTTTGTTGTCACCCACGAGGCCCTTGATGGTGATATCGGGTTCTTGCGCTGGCAGTTCTCGGCAAAAATTCCGGTGATCGGGCATTGGGAATTTTGCGGCATGACCGAATTGACATTCAATCAGGATGGCAGCCTTTTGGCATCCCATGTTGATTACTGGGATTCCGGTCAGCATTTCTATGGCAAATTGCCGATCCTTGGCTGGATCATCAAGCGTCTTGCGCGTCGTGTCGCAGGCTGATGCCCGGTTGCGAACCCACACCCCAACCAAGCGCTAGTTCGCGGCAAGACTGCTGTTTCTGTTGAAAAACAGGGTCACCTCGCCAATTTCAAAGCCCCATTTCCGGACCCGGGCGCGATTGACCAACACCCCGTCGGGTTGCAGGAACATCCAGTCATTGAAGCTGACGCGCCAGGCACCGTCACCGACCTTGAGATCCATGTCATAAGACCAGTTCAGCGCATTGCCATACTGGCTTCCGATCGCGGTGCCGATAATGTCGTCAGCCCGTCCTTCATAGGTATGGTCGCCGGTCTTTGTGATCACCCAGACACGACGATCGGTTTCACCATCGTCATACAGAAAATCTTCTTCCAGTGTCAGGGTGCCGTCCTTGACCGTGCCGGTGATATCGACGGTAAATTGACGACGCAAAGTCCCAAACCGGTCTTCGAATATTCCCCATGCCCGGCTGTTGCCTTCGAAATAGTCAAAGACATCGAAGACGGGTTCCTTTTGCGCAAAATCCTGCGGTTTCATCGACCCACATCCGGTTAGTACCAATAAAAAGCTCAGCGCAATCATTTTACGCAGCATAGGCTTGCTCCTGATTCCTGACCCCAAGATCAAACTCTGCGGCGAAGAAGGCGCCGACGAATGGCAACCTGATGCCGACTTCCCAGTGGAAAGCGCCACATCATCCCGATTGCTCCTGCTTTCAATACGACGGGAAACACCGCATAGATCAGAACCAGGACGAGCAAGGCACCGCTTTTTTGCCCGTCCCCGTCGGTCAGGCCAAAAGCCCCCAGCACCGGAAGCGCAATGCCGGCCGCCAATGCCATGGCAAGTTTGTTGGTCATGTTCCAAAGGGCAAATAAAAGGGCCGTCCGTCTGGCGCCGAACCGGTAACGGTCCCAGTCATCGACATCGGCCTGTATCGCCGGCGGCAATGCCAGATCGGCCCCCAATGCCGCCCCGGTCACAAGACAAATCACGCCAAAGCCGACAAAATCCCCAGATCCCAGAAACGGCACAAAGGCAAAGGCCGCAATCGCCATGATCATCGCCATACACCAGATGCGATGTTTGCCAAACCGTGCCGACAAACCGACCCAAAGCGGAATGGCAATGATTGCCGCCAGAAAATAGGACAGGATCAGGATATTTTCAGCATCACGATCGAGCTGCAAAAAATACCGCACAAACAGCGGAAAACACACAGCAGGCAGGCCCGCCGCCAGACCGTTGATCATCCATGCAGCAAGCAGTCGCACAAACAGACGGTTGCCTGACAAACTACGAAGTCCCAGCCGCAAAGTTGTCGCGAACGACAGATTACCCGTCGGGACCAAGGGTGATGTTGCAACAGTTTGGTGCGCAACAGGATCGGGTACACGCCAGATCAGAAGCACAACGAAAACAGCCCCCAGAACAAGGGTCGTCAGGGCAAGCATCCTGATTTCATCAGACCGGTCGGCAGCATCCAGCAGCACGGGAAGCCCACCGGCCAGCACAATACCGATCAAGCCGGCCCCTTCACGACAGGCCGTCAAGGAGGTCCGGGTTTTGTAATCCCCCGACAGATCAGCCCCCCATGCAAGATAGGGAACCTGAAACAGGGTCCAACCCAGAAAGAGTATCGTCGCCCACCAGAAAAGGTAGGCCACATCGGGATTGTCAGGCGGGGTAAAAAGATTCCACAAACCGATACCGGCAATCACCGCACCGATCGCCACCCAGATTTTGCGTGACCCGGACCGGTCAGACAACCACCCGATCAACGGATCGGTTGCCATATCAATCACGCGCACCAACAGCAATATGGCCCCGGTGGCCGCAAGCCCCACCCCAAGGTCATCACCATAATAACTTGGCAACAGGACATAGGCCGGGATGGTTGGCACGGCTGCCGCCATCGCAGGAAGCGCATAAAGAAGCGCTGTATTCCGGGAAATATCAGACGCGGGCATTGCCGGGATGTTCGATCACGAACAATCCAACATCGATCGAGCCGCAATCAAACCCGGTTTCGCAATAGGCCAGATAATATTCCCACATGCGCTTGAACCGCTGATCAAAGCCCTGTTTGGCGATGTCATCCCAGCGATGCTGAAAACGGCGCTGCCATTCGGCCAGCGTGCGGGCATATGATTTGCCAAAAAACTCGCTATGGGCAACGGTCAGGCCGGCCTGATTGACAGCTGCCGAAAGCGCGGTTGATGACGGCAGCATTCCACCGGGGAAGATATAACGCTGAATAAAGTCGGCACCCTTGCGATAGGTTTCAAATCGCGCGTCATCAATGGTGATGATCTGCAAAACCGCACGCCCGCCGGGACGAAGACATTTCCGGATCATTTCGAAATAGGTTGGCCAATGTTCTTCGCCGACGGCTTCGAACATTTCGATTGAGACGATCTTGTCGAACTTTCCGTCCTGATGGCGGTAATCGCGCAGTGCTATGTCTGTACGGTCATTCAGCCCCTGTGTCAGAAGCCTGCGACGTGCATAGGCGTGCTGTTCGGCCGACAAGGTCAGACCGGTTACGTTACATCGATATTTGCCTGCTGCCAGTTCGGCAAACCCGCCCCAGCCGCATCCGACTTCGAGCACCGTTTCACCCGGCTGCAATTCTGCGAGATCGCAGATGCGCTGATATTTTGCGGTTTGCGCCCCATCAAGTGACATATCCGGGCTGCTGTAATAGCCCGAAGAATATGTCATCCCCGGATCAAGCCACGCAGAATAGAATTCGTTTCCAAGGTCGTAGTGATAGGCAATGTTGCGTCTGGATCCTTCCAGGGTGTTGGCGTTGCGCAAATGCCCAAGACGCGCCACCATCCGTGACAGGAAGCCACCCGCCAGACGGGCACGCACGATGTTTTCATTAAGCATTGCAACGCGCATCAGACGGGTTATGTCCGGGCTGCTCCAACTGCCATCCATATAGGCCTCGGCAAAGGCGACATCGCCGCCCGTGGCCAGTTTGCGGATTGCCTGCCAGTCATGGATGTGAATGGCAGCCTGAAGATCCGTTTCCTGATCACCGGTAAAATGCAGATGGTCATTGTCGGGCAGAACGATGGTCAGTCGCCCGAACTGCAAATGCGACAATACCCGTCGCAACATCACCTTAAGCAGGCTGCGATTTCCGGTCATGCTGCCCAACAAGGGCACAAGACGATCACGCAATGGAACAGACAATTCAGAAGCCGTCGGATTACGGTCAGGCATTGTTCTTATCTCTTTCCTGCTTGGGTCGCTGCGGTCCCGGTTGCCAGAACATAGGTCACCGGTCTTTGTGGTGGTGCCGGTCGTTTATGGAATGTCATCCCCTTGCGCCAAAGATGAAGCGCTTCCCAGTGAATGCCCGCCACGACCTTGAGCGTCATCAAAGGATAGCGAATGAACGCTCCGAACAGTTTACGGTCAGACAGGGCATTTCGATCACCAACAAAAGCCGCATTCAGAAACGCCCCGCGGGCATCGGTTTCGCGGATCGCTACCGCAACATTTTCACCCGGAATGCGAATACGGAAATGGTAATCGGCCACCATATCGATAAAGGGTGAAACATAGAAACCCTTGGCACAGGATTGGCGCAAGACACCCTTGTCATCCATCGCGTCTGGTCCGACCGGGATCAGATAGCTGTGGCGATCACCAAAGGTGTTGGAAACTTCGTACAGCACCGCACCAAGCCCGCCATCCGCCCGATAACAAAAATAAACCGATAGCGGATTGAAAACAAAACCCAGCAGCCGCGGATAGCACAGAAGTTCAATCCGTGACGCGCAATCAGCCAAATCGTGTTCTGCCAGAATGGCTTCTAGACGGGTGCGTAAATTCTGCCCCGCCCCGTCTGCGTGATCACGGTCATGGAAGGAAAACAGATTGAAACGGTTGCGACTGAACAAACGCAATCTGGCGGCAAGATCATCGATCTCGTCAAGGTCGAGCAGGAACGAAAACACCGAATAGCGCAGCTTGTGCCGTTTCGGCCGCAACCGGTTATGGGTGACGACACCTTCATACAGGGCGGATGCCCAACGGGCTGGCTTCGATGTTGAGGTCATGACACCTCGCTTGATTGCGGGACGATGGTTCCGGTCACGTGGATGCGGCCATTTTCATCGTCAACGATCCAGGGACGGCGCACATTGCCAAGGGCTTCTGCCACCGCAAGGCCGGACTGCAATCCGTCCTCATGGAAACCGTAACCGAAATAGCTTCCGCAATACCAAAGATTATCGACACCCTGAATCGACCAAAGGTCTTTTTGCGCCGCCATTGCGCCGGCATCAAACAGCGGATGATCATACAGGAATGAACGGATCACACTGCCCGATGCGGGATGACGGGGCGGATTAAGGGTCACAAATAGCGGCTTGGCAGGATCGAGATGCTGCAACCGGTTCATCCAGTACGTGACACAGACCTTTTTCTCGCCGTCCTGTTCTTCGGCCAGATAGTTCCAGCTTGACCAGACCTTTTGGTTTCTGGGCATCAGGGCCGGGTCACTATGCAGGATCGCAAGATTGCGTTCGTATTTGAACGCCGAGAGAAGCGTTTTGACCTTGGGAGCCGGATCATCCTGAAGTGCCAATGCCTGATCACCATGACAGGCCAGAACCACGTGATCATAGATTTCCCGGTTGCCATAACGGTCTTCGACAAACGCACCACCGGCCGGGTTTCGACCGACCTTTGCAATTGCACGATCCAGAACCACACCGCCCGAAATGCCTTGGGTCATGCGTTTCACATACTGGCGCGATCCGCCAAGCACCGTCCGCCATTGCGGCCGGTCTTTCAGCTGAAGCAATCCATGGTTCTGACAGAACCGCACGAAAGCCGCCAAGGGATATGCCATCATGGTATCGACCGGTGTCGACCAGATCGCAGCCCCCATCGGCAATAAGTGATCATTGATGAATGCCGATGAATACCGGTTTTCGCGAAGATAATCGCCAAGACTGATTTTTTCAGCACTGCCATCTTCAAGAGCACCGGGTGCTTCGCGGTAGAAGCGCAATATATCGCGCACCATCTTCCAGAACCGCGGACGAAGCAGATTGCGTTTTTGCGCAAACAGTGCCCCAAGGTCGCCACCACCATATTCCAGCCCGCCCCGATCCATCGATGCGGCAAAGGACATGTCGGTAGGCGCAGTCTCAACACCAAGATGATCAAACAGCGCACAGAGATTTGGATAACAGCGCGTATTATAAACGATAAAGCCCGTATCGACCGGGGTGCTGTCCGCATCCACCGTGTTGGAATGACCACCGGGCCGGTCATCCTTTTCATACAGGGTCACGTTATGGGATTGGCTGAGCAACCAGGCTGCCGACAGGCCGGAAATGCCCGAACCGACAACCGCAATATTGAGTTTTCCCGAAGTGACAACGTTCATATCGAACCGGCCTGCTTGCAGTTATGTTTTCAAAACTACATATTAATACGCATGGCAATAACATGCGGATCACTTAGCACCTTATATGTGATGTCATTGTAAGTACCTGTCAGAAAACGTACAATTTCATCTGATCCAAAAGAACACGGCCGCCGTATTAAAGTCATGATGAACATGATCTTGGCGCGGCCCCAAAGGGGACCTGAAACCACAATGACCGGCACCAAGTCCAAACGCCCCGGCCCGGCAGACCCGGTTGAGGCGAAAAAATGTGCCGATTGGATCGTTTCCGTCGCGACAACCCGCGACCGGGAAGCGTTTGCGCAACTGTTCGCGCATTTTGCCCCGCGCGTTAAGGCCTATATGTTCCGGTTTGGCGGAAATGCCGAAACCGCCGAGGAACTGGCCCAAGAGGCGATGATGCAGGTGTGGCGCAAGGCGCATCTGTTTGATCCGTCCAAGGCCGCGGCCAGTACATGGATCTTTACCGTGGCCAGGAACCTGCGCATTGACCGGTTCCGCCAGCGCAAACATATCGAGGTGGATGATTCCGACCCGACGCTTATTGTTGACGAGGACCCGCTGGCCGATGAAGTGGTCGGGCGCGATCAGGAAGCGGTTCTTGTCAAAGCTGCGATGGAAGAATTGCCCGCCGATCAGAAGGTAGTTGTCGAATTGTCGTTTTTTGAAGATTGCTCACACAGCGAAATCGCCGAGCGTCTGAATATCCCGCTCGGGACGGTTAAGTCCCGGTTGCGCCTTGCCCTGGGCAAGCTGCGCGGCGGACTGGAAGGTGTCGCATGAATATCAAGCATCATCCAACTGACCAGACATTGATGGATTATGCCAGCGGGTCGCTGTCACAGGCGATGGAACTGCTGGTGGCAACCCACATGACCCTGTGTCCGCATTGCCGCAACAAGGTAAGCGGGTTCGAAACCATGGGCGGTGCCGTGCTTGAAAACACCGACAGCATGTCAATGAGTGATCATTCACTTGATCACGTGATGGCCATGCTTGAGCGCGAAGCAACCAACGAAAATATTGTGACCGAAAAGTTGCCCATCATGCGCCGGATTGCGGTTGGTGAAAGCATTACCGGCAGCACCATGGCGTCGCTTCCGCGTCCGTTGGCGGAACTTCTGCCCGAGGATGTTACATCCCTTGATGACATCCCGTGGAAGTCGCTGGCGCCGGGTGTGAAACAGTTCCAGCTTAAATCGATCGAAAGCAAGGGTACGGTCCGTTTGCTTAAAATCGCGCCGGGTATTTCGATCCCGGATCACGGACATCATGGTCATGAAATGACCTTGTTGATCAAGGGATCCTATATCGATGAAATCGGCCGGTTCCGGGCCGGCGATGTTGCCGATCTGGATGATGATGTCGATCATCAGCCGATTGCCGATACTGCAGAAGAATGCATCTGCCTGATCGCAACCGATGCCCCGATGAAGTTCAACCGCCTTTTACCGAAATTGTTGCAGCCATTTTTCGGTATCTGATTTCCGATGCGTCCCAACGCGCCAAGCCCCGCAGGATGAAACTGCGGGGCTTTTTTTTTCGTGTGATGCGGATTATTGCGCAGCAACCAGCCAGTTGATGCTGTGCTGTGCCGGTCCGGGGAATTTGCAGGTTTTGGCAAGCCAGTCGCCGATGTCGGCAAGCTGCTGATCAAATTGCCAGGGCGGATTGATGACAAGCAAGCCGGTGCCGCGCATCCGTCCCTTTGCCCCGCCCTGATCAGTGGCCAGTTCGGCGCAAAGTACCCCGCCCGATGCCTTGATCGTGCCAAATGATGTGCGCAAATCGCCGTCAAATCCGTCCTCAAGGATCGGATACCACAGCATGAAGGTGCCATTTGGCCATTTTTCCCATGCATGCTGCACGGCGTTTGCGGCCTTTTGATAATCCTGTTTCACATCATAGCTCGGATCCATCAGGACCAGTCCGCGACGGATCGCCGGCGGCATCATGGCAACAAGGCCTTCATACCCGTCACGTTTATGCAGATGGATGCGGCCATCGCGTTTGACACGATGATGCAGACTTTCATGTTCGCGCGGATGAAGTTCCATCAGAACCAGTTCATCTTCTTCGCGCAGCATTTCGCGCACAATGAATGGCGATCCCGGATAAAACGGCCCGCGATAGGCATCTTCTTCGCGCACACCATAATCGCGGCCTTTTGCCACCGGATCAAAACGCGCCACATGATCAAGGAACGCTGCCAGCATTTCCGGCGGATTTGATCCGGCCTTTGCACGCGCATAACCGTCTTTCCATTCACCGGTCTTGGCCGCCTGAACACTGCCAAGATCATACCAACCCGATCCGGCATGGGTATCGATCACGCAGAACGGTTTTTTCTTTTTGCGCAAATGACACAGGACAAGCCACAAGGCCGCATGTTTGTGCATGTCGGCAAAATTCCCGGCATGAAATCCGTGCAGATAACTCAGCATGTCCCTTTATCCTTTTCCGGGGCGCGTATTGCCGCGCCCACCGCCGCCCGGACGTGATTTTGCCCCGCCCCGTGCAGATGCGCGGTTGCCGGATTTGGCGTTGTCTTTGCGTGATCCTTTATGGCGGCCGGACCCTGACTGGTTTGACGTCCCGTTTTCGTCACTATGCGATGCGCTATGCGATGCCTGATGGCGCTGGCGGGCGGATTTATAGCCACCCTTGCGACGCGATGGACGGGCCGGGCGATCTGTGCGCGCGTCGGCATCTGATGCGGCGTCAAGCTCGGTCCGCTTTGGCGGCTTTGCCGATCCGGGCGACAAACGGCGATGGGTTGCCGGTGGGGCATCAACATCAATGATTTTCCATTCGCCCGGGGCAAGACCGTCCAGCGTCCAGTCACCGATCGCGTGACGGATCAGGCGCAATGTCGGAAAGCCGACTGCGGCCGTCATGCGGCGAACCTGCCGATTGCGGCCTTCGGTGATGGTCAGTTCGATCCAACTGGTCGGGATTTCCTTGCGATAACGCACCGGGGGATCGCGTTCCCACAGATTGGCGGGTTCATCAATACGGCGAACCTTGGCAGGCAGGGTCATGCCGTCTTTAAGCTCAACCCCATTGCGCAAATCGTCAAGCGCCTGATCGGTTGGTTCGCCATCGACCTGCACCAGATATGTTTTGGTTTTTTTGTATTTCGGATGGGCAATCTGGGCATTTAGCGGCCCATGATCGGTCAGCAACAGCAAACCTTCGCTATCGCGATCAAGGCGACCGGCGGCATAGACCCCCGGCAGATCGATATAGTCAGCAAGCGTCGCCCGGCCATTTTCACGGTCGGTAAACTGGGTCAAAACACCATACGGCTTGTTAAACAGGATCAATTGCGCCATGGCGCGCATAAAACCAGCTTTGTCGGGTCTGTCAATATGTCCCGGTGATGATCATCGCATAACGGCAATGAACGTACTTAATCCTCGATCAGATATTCCATGGTGGTGACAACGCGCACGGTTTTGTTGATCTGGCTGGCTTCGTTCATATTGGGGGCACCATCACCGGCCAATATCTGAAACAGGCCCTGGGTTGCACGGCGAATACCACCAAGCTGCCCACCGGAATCCGTGGCAAATTGCATGGCAGCTTCACGCGCATTCGCCGTTGCCGCGGCGATCATGTCGGGCTTGATGGCATTCAGACCGGTGAACAGATAGCTCGGCCCGGGATTATAGCCCTGCCCGCCCAGAACAATGCCGCCCTGAAGCAACTTTCCGATATCCTGTGATGCGGCCACCACCGCATCAACATCATCTGTGCGTACCTGAATGGTCTGATTGACAATGAACCGGCTTTCAACCGGCCCGGACCGGTATGCCTGCGCCAGTTGATCGGTTACTTGAAGGTTTTGCAGTTCTGTCTGATCGCGCGTGATGCCGTGGCTGGCCAGAAAATCCAGAAGGGTTTTGGTATCGGCATCAATTTTGGCCTGGGCATTTTGCAGCACATCATCGGTTGCGACATAGGTCATTGGCCAGACGGCCTTGTCCGCCTTGACATCACGTTCTGCCAGCCCTTTGACCGTTACAAAACGATCCAGCGATCGCATGTTTTCGATCCCTTGGCCGACCATCCATCCGGATGCCGCGATTCCGCCCGCGACCACAATTGCCGCGAAAACTTTTGCAAAGCCTGAAGATTGCGTCATGTGCCCGTCCTTTTCCCTTGCACGCCATACGTGAAATTCACCATCGGATAGCCTATTCTTTATATCATGATATCGCCGTTGAAAGCGGCAATTACGAGGCACCGTTTCGCAAAATCAAAGTGCACGCGAAATTGTGCAAACAGGATTTTGAATGCATTCAAAACTGGTCGCTTTCTGGCCGACATCATGTTAAAAGCGCGCCAACACATTCAGGGTCGGCAAAACCGGCCCACGCCATTCACACGTCACAAGAGGTCATCCATGCTGCGTTCTGAAATCAATGCCTGCATTGAGCACGCCAAAGAGCTGTACGCATCCATCGCATTCAAATTGCCGGAATGGGCCCATTACAGCCCGTCCCAGTGGGACGCCGAACCCGATCTTGCGAAATGGTGCCGTGACCATCAGATGGGCTGGGATGTGACCGATTATGGCGAAGGCAATTTCGACAAGCGCGGCCTGATTCTGTTTTGCCTGCGCAATGGCATCTTGCGCCAGCCGGGCGAAGTTCCCTATGCCGAAAAGATCATGATCGTCGGTGAAAATCAGGAATGCCCGTGGCACTACCACAAGGTCAAAATGGAAGACATCATTGTGCGGGGTGGCGGCAATCTTGTGATCGAACTTTGCAATCTGACCGAAGACGGGCAGATGGATAAGGTCAATGACGTTCGCGTGCGCACGGATGGCAAGCTCAATATCCTGCCAGCAGGCGGCAAGGTTGTGCTTGAACCGGGTCAAAGTGTCACCCTGCCAAGAACGCTTGTGCATCGTTTCTATGGCGAAGAGGGCAAGGGCCCGGTGATTGTTGGCGAAGTATCCCAGGTCAATGACGACCTGACTGACAACTATTTCTTTGATTGCGATGCACGCTTTACCGAAATCGAGGAAGACGTCGCGCCCATTCATCCGCTGTGGAATGAATTGCCAAATACGTGATCAAACGCCAAATGTTCTGAATACAGAAAAGCCCCGCCAGTAATCCGTGCGGGGCTTTTCATTTGCGTATCGGCGCGTATCGGTTGGTCCCGGTCGGCAGAGATGGGTTAGATCATTCCGCCGGCTTGTGTTCGTTGGGATCACCAAGAATATCTGCAAATTCCGGCAGATCACGCAGCGGTTCAAATTCTTCTTCGGTCCACGCGGGCTGACGCATTGATTCGGAAAGTTCGACCGCGCGCTGCAAATCAGCAAGGGCGGCTTCGCGGAAGCCAAGCCCGGCATTGGCGCAGGCACGCTGGTAATAGCCATTGGCACTTTCGGGTTCCTCGGCCAGCAACCGGTTGCACAGGCTTAGTGCCCAGTCACGATCACCAAGTTGCAAGGCCGCATCCGCCTTATAGGCCATAACTTCCGGATCACCCGGGGCAAGTTCAAGAATCTTGTCATAGGTTTCGATTTTCGAACGCGGATTTGACAGCTGATTGGCCTGCAACCACAGGGCATGGATGGTCTGTGTACGTTCGATTTCGTGCTGATGTTCGTTAATCAGCTTGGATTTCAGGCGCAGCTCATCCTCAAGCGAGGACAAGCGGGCTTCGAATTCTTCGGAAAGGCGGCGCAGTTCCGTATCCGCCAGATTGCGGACACTGGATTTCAGTTCACGCAAAGACTGCCAGCCCAGCATGGTCAAAAGCGCACCCACCGCAGCCACGAAATAGAAGAAATACGTAACCGTATTGGACGAATAGGAAATGGCCTTGTCGATGGCTTCGAGCTGACGGTTGACCACTTCGCGCAGCAGTTCGGCGCGCATGCCCTGCATTTCGGTCCTAAGGTTTTTCAATTCATCAAGAACATAACGTTCCATCAGGGGCGGCATGTTTGATCGTTCGGCCGGATCAAGTGCGCGGAAATCGATGCCATCGGCAGGAAGGGGACTTTCGGAAGAAGCCGTGCTTTTTGTGTCATCGGTCTGGGCATGGAGCGGTTGGGATATCGCGCCAACAGAAAGAAAACCCAGCATCAAAGCCAGAATGAAGAAAGCACATTTTTTTGTCATTGATCCTGCGTCCTGTTTTCCTGCCCGTTTGGTGATGAGACCATAGGTATCAGGAATGAACAAACACTAAAACCGGCAAGCATCCATCCATAAGAAATCACTGATCCACATCAACACAGCAGATCCAAAAACAGCTTAACCTGCCGGTTAGGAAACAGTTCAGGATTATCCCCCAGGTTGGCCATGCATACTTACGGTCTACGTCACGAACATGCCGAAGAACATTCCAAGCTTGCTCTGGATTTGATGGCGCAGCTTGGTGTGATTCCCCATCCTGACAATTTTCTGATTTTCTATTCCTATCTGGCCGGAACCAACCCGGACATGAACCAGACGATTGATATCCTGCGCAGCAACCACCGTGCATTTGACGAATTGCAGTGCAAGGCAATTCATGACCGTTTTTTCAGTACCGAACGCGAACGCAAGATCACCGAACAGATCACGACCGAGCTGCGCCGACAGCTTAACAATGCGCTTAACAACGTCAAAAAGATCGGGGTCGATACCACCAAATACGCTGAGGCGCTTGACCATTTCTGCGACTATATTTCCAGCAAGGATTTCAGCAATCTTGAACAATCCCTGCACACGCTTGTTGGCGCAACTCGGCAGATGGAAGATGTCAGCCATGTCTTTGGCCAAAGCCTTGATAGCAGTTCGACCGAGATTTCGCGCCTGCGTCAGGATCTGGCCAAGATGCGCCACGAAGCCATGACAGACGGGCTCACAGGCATTGCCAACCGCAAGGCATTTGACGAGAAGCTTCGCGAAGAAGCCATGACCGCAATGGAAAGTGGCAAACCGGTCAGTTTGCTGATCCTGGATATCGATCATTTCAAAAGCTTCAATGACAATCACGGCCATCAGGTTGGCGATCAGGTTCTGCGTCTGATGGCAGAAGCATTGGAGCGAAATGTCAAAGGACAGGATTTCGCCGCACGATATGGCGGTGAAGAATTTGCGATCATTTTGCCGCAAACAACACTGGGCTGCGCCAAACAAGCCGCCAACATGCTGCGCCACAATGTGGAAACCCACAATATCGTCAGCAAATCAAACCAGAAAAAGGTCGGGCGCATCACGGTGTCGATCGGCGTCGCAACATTCCGGTTCGGGGAGCCGTTGGCACGGTTGATCGAACGTGCAGATGATGCACTTTATCTTGCGAAATCGCGGGGCCGCAATCAGGTGGCAAGCGAACGCGATGTCGAACGCGACGCACAACATCGCAAAGACCAGATCACATCCCCGGCAAAGGGGGCCAAATCAGCCGACGGCAAGCCCGCAAAGCAGCGTTGCGCCTGATAGCGCTGACAACCGGCCGATTTCCACGTATAAGGCAGGCCAACTTATCGAAAATAAACTGGTCTGATTTACGTGAAAAAAATCGATGTTCTGATCATTGGTGCCGGTGCAGCCGGCCTGATGTGTGCAATTGAAGCCGGCAAGCGCGGTCGATCCGTGGTGGTTGCCGATCATTCGGCAAAGCCCGCCGAAAAGATCCGCATTTCCGGCGGCGGTCGATGCAATTTCACCAATATCCATACCAGCCCGGAGAATTTTATCTCCGAAAACAAGCGTTTCTGCGTGTCGGCCCTGAAACGCTATACGCAGCACGACTTCCTTGATCTCGTGAACAGCTACAACATCGCCTGGCACGAGAAGACGCTGGGACAATTATTCTGCGATGAATCATCGTTCCAGATCATTGATATGCTTCTGGACGAATGTGATGCGGCAAATGTCGAAATTCGCCTGAACACCGAAATTTCAAACATCATCCGCCGGGAGGATGGCGGATTTGATGTGACGACGCGCACCGGTGCGCAATGGACCTGTCAATCGCTTGTCGTGGCCTGTGGCGGATTGTCGATCCCGAAAATCGGCGCCACCGGGTTCGGATATCAGATCGCCCGTCAGTTTGGCATCAATGTCATTCCGACCCGTGCGGCCCTTGTGCCCTTTGTATTCGATCCGGAACTGCGGACAAAAACCGGCGAACTTTCGGGCATTTCGGTTGATGCCGTTGTCGGCTGCAACAAAAAGCAGTTCCGCGAAGGTTTGCTGTTTACCCATCGCGGTCTTTCCGGACCATCAATTTTGCAGATTTCGTCTTATTGGCATGAAGGCGACAGCATCACGGTGAACCTCAACCCCGAAGAAGATGCGTTTGAGATTCTGAAAGCCGCCAAGGCCGAAAACCCGAAACAGGCAGTGCATAACGTTCTGTCGCGCATCCTGCCAAACCGGCTGGCGCAAATGATTACGGCCAATCACGGTCTTGAACGCCCCATCGGGGAAACCGGGGACAAGGCGCTTCGCAAACTGGCAATGGATGTCAATCAATGGTCGGTGATGCCAAGCGGCACCGAAGGATACCGCACAGCCGAAGTCACGATCGGCGGGGTGGACACCAACGCCTTATCATCAAAAACCATGGAAGCCCGTGACGTGCCCGGACTTTATTTCATCGGCGAGGTCGTCGATGTCACCGGGCATCTTGGCGGCTTTAATTTCCAGTGGGCCTGGTCATCAGGCTGGTCCGCCGGACAGGTCGTCTGACCCTTATTTTAACGCGTAATTTGCAAACAACTTTCCCCTGTCGGGAACAACACCGCATTTCAACCGTTTATCAGACAAGCGCGGCAAAAATCGCCGAAGCAATAAACACGAGGTTGGAACATGCTTGAGTATGGTGGAATTATTGGCCTGTTGGTCCTGATTGCCGACGTGTGGGCCATCATCAACGTTATGGGCAGCGGTGCAAGCACCGGCTCGAAAGTTATCTGGACGGTTCTTATTCTGGTTCTGCCGGTACTGGGACTGATTATCTGGCTGTTTGCCGGTCCGCGTAGCGGCCGCGTCTCAGCATAACATCAGATCGCACCTTCGCGGTTCGCAGATCAAAACACAAAAGGCCGACAGATATCTGTCGGCCTTTTGTCATGTCAGATGTGGTGTCAGATGCCCGCAGCAAAAATCGCGACGGCCCCGGCACAAGCCAGCGCCACCCGCGTCACAACAGCGCGCGGCGATATCAGACCGAACGAAATTGCCGTCAGGCCAACCGCAACCTTAAGCCCCGCGGCAATCGCCCAGACCGGATCATTGCCAAGATCAATCAGCGATGCATTGGCGATCATGGCAAGCGGCACGATATACAGCCCGACACCAAGCGCCATCGCTGTTCCGGCAACCTTGAGCCAGTTTTCTTCGACCATACCCGCCGCAATAAACACTGCCCCGCAGACCGGGGGTGTGATTGTCGACAGCAAGGCAAACCAGAACACGAACAGATGTGCCTGCAACGGATCAAGACCAAGTTCGATCAAAGCCGGGCCCGCCACAGATACGCAGATGACATAAGCCGCCGTGGTCGGGACTTCCATGCCAAGGATCAGACAGGCCAGTGCCGTCAGCAACAAGGCAGGCCATAACATCCCGCCCGACCCGGACAGCAGAAGCGACGTAATTTTCACCCCAAGCCCGGTCAGCCCGAGAACCCCGATCACAATCGAGGCACAAAGAATGATCGACCCGATCATTGCCACCTGACGCCCGGCATTCAGACAAACGTCGGTAAAGCGATCCTTGGCCCGAACCAGATCAAAGGTCAGTGTGCCGTCAAAAAACAGCAAGGCCGCCCCGGCAAGCAGGGCAAGGCATGCGGCATATTGCGGCGTGTAGCCACCCCCGAACATTCCCCACAGCAATATGGTAAAGGGCACCAGGAAAAAGCATGATGTGATAATCACAGCCCGCATTGTCGGGCGATCTTTTTCCGGCACACCGGGAAGATCGAACCGCTGGGCAAAGGCGTTGATGCCCACCCAGACAGCAAGGAAATAAAGAATGGCCGGCAAGATCGCCGCAACCATGATTTCGACATAGGGACGCCCGGTCAGTTCCACCATCACAAACGCACCCGCCCCCATCAAAGGCGGCATGATCTGACCACCTGATGAGGCCACCGCTTCGACCGCAGCCGCCAGCCGTTTGGGATAGCCAAGCCGGGTCATTGCCGGCAATGTAATCGCACCGGTCGATGCCACATTGGCCGATGCCGATCCCGATATCGAACCAAACAGTGCAGATGAAACGACAGATACCTTTGCAGCCCCGCCCTTAAGACGGCCAGCAGCCGCACCGGCAACATTCATGAAGCCCTGTCCGGCTTCGCCCGCATTCAGAACGGCGCCAAATATCACAAAGATCGCAACGATACTGACCGACACCCCGGTCAGACTGCCCCAAAGGCCGCCTTCGGCAATGGTCAGGGTGCCCAGCATGCTTTCGACCGGAAGCCCCGCATGCCCGAATTCACCGGGAATATATTCCCCCCACAGCGCATAAAGCAGTGCAATCGACGCCACCAGAGGCAGTGGCCAGCCAATGGCGCGACGCGCCATTTCCAGAACAATCAGCAAAAGCGCGGTCGCAATCGCGATCTGCCCGTTGCCCATCAAAAATCCGTACTGATCACCAAGTGCCGAATGATTGGCAACAATCCAGCCACATCCGAACAAACCAACAATGGTCAAAGCGATGCCGGAAATTTTTTGTGCCGGTGTTTTCGCAACAAAAATCAACGCCCATGGCAAGGCAAGCGCCATGTGGATCGGGCGGCTGACAAGGTTGGGAACAAGGCCGGAAAAAATCAGCCACAGGTGAAATGCAATCGAAACTGCACCAAGGATAATCCAGAAGGGACGAGAAATGGCCGACATGTCAGATCAGTACATTTGATAAAGAACGGCCCGGCAAGACTGCCGGGCCTGTGATGCAAGAAAAGATCAGAACTTAACGCTGATCATCACGAACCGGGAAACCTGCCTCGGCGTAGTAGCGCAGCGCGCCAGCATGGATTTTACCGGTGATGTTGCCCAGCATTTCCGGCGCAACACCGTTCCACCAGGACGAGCTTTCACCCATTTTGGCTTTCTGTTCCCAGAAGGTCTTGGTCAGCTGATAAGCCGTATCATCATCCATCTGGGTGGTCGCAAAGGCGACAACAGACAGCGATGCCGTGGTGATGTCCTTGTCCTGACCGTTATAGGTGCCAGCCGGGATAACCGTCTTGTCACGTTTGGTCAGAGCAAGCTGTTCGTCAGACAGCGACAGAACATTCACATCCGTACCCGCAGCCGCTTCGATCACGTTGGGCGCAGGCCAGGAACCGGCAGTGACAAAGCCGTCAATCTGACCGTTTTTAAGGGCGGCAACCGCGTTGGAAAGTTCGGCATCCGCAAGATTGACCTTGCCATCAAGACCGAACAGACCAAGGTACTTTTCGCCTTCCTTGGCCCCGAAGGAGCCCTTGCCCAGCAAAATGGTTTTGCCTTCGAGACCGGCAAAATCGGTCGCGCCGGAATCAGCGCGCATGACGAAATGCATGGTCAGGGACGGGATCGGAAACAGGGCACGGACGCCTGCAAATTTTTCAGCCGGGCGGTCCTTGAACGGGCCTTTGGCAGCCTGGGCAAGGCTGACCAGACCGGGCGGCGACGTGAAGACATAGTTGCCCGGACGTACCATGGCTTCCATGACGTTCTGAACCGAACCCTGGCTTTCTTCGACCGTGACGATCACATCACCGTTGGTACCGGTTTTCATGGCTTCGGCGAATTGGGCCGCCATCTGGTAATAGGACGATGCGGCTTTTGCCGATTTCAGGGTGACACGGGTTTCGGCCTGTGCGGCAGTCGCCATCGACAGGGCCATGACACCGGCGGCAATGGCGCCAAGAGTACGTTTCATTTTCAAGGTTTCCTCCCCTTGTATGGTGGCCCGCCGGTCGGCTTTGGTTGCCGAACTTGAAGACGAACCGTTTAGCTGGTGGCGAAAACGCGCAAAATCCAGCCCGCTTTCAGGATGGTTTTTGGCAAAAAGAACCAAATTCCCGGTCATAGAAAGCATCTGTGGCGCCAAGGTCAAGCAGCTTGTGGCATTGATTGGCTGTCAATCGAATTCAAGCAGTCCGGATTTCACATGCCAGTTGCGCAAAACCGGCACTATTCGCGGCAGGGCTTCGCCCTTAAAGGAGGCGATGAAATTGCACGGGAACTTCTTGTGCAGACTGGCGTTAGCCCCAAAATGCATGACAATCCTTTTGCTTCAATGGCTTGTTTGGATTGACATGTTTCGTATCCTTGCCGCAGGGTGTCCCTGCCCCACACGAACTCAGACGAGGAAGCCATGCCGCGCTCGCCGGTCGCACTGATTATTGCACTGTCAGCCACTTTGTTTGCCGCATTCGCGCTAAACAGTGGCGCTTCGCTGCAATCATCGCTTTTGGCACTGCGTGCATCGGCAGAAGGATTCGCGCCGATCTTCACCGGTATCATTATGGCGTCCTATTATATCGGGTTCGTTGCCGGGATTGTCTGGGGCGCAAGTCTGGTTAACCGGGTCGGGCATATTCGAACCTTTGCCGCCCTGGCATCGACCGGATCCGCGATCACGTTGCTACATGCCGTTTTTGTCGATCCGATCACCTGGTCGCTGTTTCGTGCGCTGACCGGGCTTTGTGTGTCGGGGCTTTATCTTGTGATTGAAAGCTGGTTGAACGCGCAGGCCGACAACACGTCGCGTGGCGGTACAATTGCCATCTATATGACGGTGTCGCTTGGTGGCCTGGCAATTGGTCAGCTGCTTTTGAATGTATCACCGATCAGCAGTTTCGAGCTGTTTACGGTGGCCTCGGTTCTGCTGTCGCTGTCTCTGGTGCCGCTCGCATTGACGCGCCAGCCGCCTCCCACGGCAGTCAGCGGCGAACGCATGACGTTCCGCCGCCTTTATAATATCTCGCCGCTCGGCTTTGTTGCCGCATCGGGTGCCGGTGTATTGTCCGGGGCAATTTACGGGGTTGGTCCGGTTTTTGCCGCCGACCTTGGTTTGCCGACCCATGATGTCGCCTATTTCATGTTCTTTGTCATTCTGGGCGGCATGATCATGCAGTTTCCGATCGGCAAACTGTCCGATATGGTGCCGCGCCAATATGTGATGATTGTTGTGTTGTTCGGGCTCGCGATTTGCGGATTGTTGCCGCTTGCGGCACCCGAACTGATCCGCAGCAATTTGACGCTTTGGGGGGGCATCACGGGTGTGTTCATCATGCCGATCTATGGATTGGCTGTGGCCTATGTGAATGACTATCTCGAACCCGAAGACATTGTTCCTGCATCTGGTGGCCTGTTGATCATTTACGGTGCATCCGCCGCGACAGGGCCGCTTCTGGGTGCCAGTGCCATTGGCCATATGGGCCCATGGGCGCTTCCGGTCTGCTTTGCGATTATCGGCATCTGTGTCGCAAGTTTTGCGATCTATCGCGCCGGTTTCGGTCGTCGTATCAGCATCGAGGAACAGGGTCAGTTTGTTGCCGTGCCGCGCACAACGCCAATGGCATTTGAACTGTCCCCGATCACCGATGACCCCGGCCAGGATCAGGAAGATGGCCAAACCGCGGGCAGCAGCCCCCTTGATCCTGATGAAATCGCGGAAATGATGACCCCGGATGGCACCGCGCATCCCGATGATTTCGGTCAGGTCACAGTCGACGACCCCCAGCCCGATGACGACACCGAACGGCAATCGGGATCAGGATCGGAATCGGGCCGCGCATCCGGTTCAACATCGCGATAGCTTAAAGGCCCCCGCCGGGATCAGATGGCGATACCGGCGGTATCACTGTGGCCGGTCTATTTCCATAATACGGAAAACATCCCGAAATAGTAAAACCGGCTGTGGACCAGCACGGGTTCCAACCCATATGTTGTGGCAAATGAAAGCGTGGGAACGCAAAGAGGACGACGTTCGACAATCGGACGATTTCCCGGCCCCCACGGCGGTTCCAAGTCTGGTGAGAGAAACACATGACCCAACGTATTCAAAAAGGCGGACTTCAGATCGCAACGGTTTTGCATGATCTGGTTGCCAACGAAATCATTCCCGGCACGGGAATCAGTTCTGATCAGTTCTGGGCGTCATTTGAAAAGCTGGTCACCGAACTTGGCCCGCGAAACAAGGAGCTTCTGGCAAAGCGTGACGAGCTTCAGGCAAAGATCGACGAATGGCACCTTTCGCGCCAGGATCAAGCACGCGACCCGGCCGCCTATAAGGAATTCCTGACCGAAATCGGGTATCTGCTGCCCGAAGGGGACGATTTCTATATCGGCACGACCAATGTTGATCCGGAAATTGCCCGTGTTGCCGGCCCGCAGCTTGTTGTGCCGGTCATGAATGCGCGTTACGCGCTCAATGCTGCCAATGCACGCTGGGGCAGCCTTTATGACGCGCTTTATGGCACCGACGTCATTGATGAAGCCGATGGCAAGGAAAAAACCAAGGGCTTTAACCCGAAACGTGGTGCAGCGGTTGTTGCCTATGCTGCGGATTTCCTTGATCAGGCGGTTCCGCTTGCCAGCGGCAAACATGCCGATGCGGCCAAATATGAAGTCCGTGAAGATGGTTCGGGCTGGTGGACGCTTGTTGTCACGCTTTCCGATGGCAGCGAAAGTGCCCTTGCACAGCCGTCACAGTTCATTGGTTACAATGAAAAGAACGATGCGCTTTCGGAAATCCTTCTGCGCAACCATGGTCTTCATGTCGAAATCCGGATCGATCCGAGCCACCCGATCGGCAAGGAACATGCCGCAGGCGTTTGTGACGTCATTCTGGAATCGGCCCTGACCACCATTCAGGATTGCGAAGATTCGGTCGCTGCTGTTGATGCCGAAGACAAGACCCTTGTCTATCGCAACTGGCTTGGCCTGATGAAAGGCACGCTTGAGGAAAAATTCGAAAAAGGCGGCAAAACAGTTACCCGTCGCCTGAATGCGGATCGGACCTATCAGGGCTTTGACGGCAACGAGGTTGTCCTTCCGGGGCGCAGCCTGATGCTGGTGCGTAACGTTGGCCATTTGATGACGTCCGATGCGGTTCTTGATGCCAATGGCAATGAAGTGCCCGAAGGGTTCATGGATGCCATGATCACCGGCCTGATTTCCAAGCATGATGTCGAAGGCAAGAACGAGCTTTCGAACTCCCGCCATGGCAGCGTGTATATCGTAAAGCCGAAAATGCACGGCCCCGAAGAAGTCGCACTGACCAACGATCTATTTGCATTTGTTGAAAACGCGATCGGTGTTCCGGAAAACACCCTTAAGGTTGGCATCATGGACGAGGAACGCCGCACGACGGTGAACCTTAAGGAATGCATCCGTGCTGCCAAAGACCGCGTTGTATTCATCAATACCGGCTTCCTTGACCGGACCGGTGATGAAATCCATACCAGCATGGAAGCAGGCCCGGTTGTCCGCAAGGAAGCGATGAAAGACCAGTACTGGATCGCAGCCTATGAAAACTGGAACGTCGATGTCGGTCTTGAATGCGGCATGAAGGGCATTGCGCAGATCGGCAAGGGCATGTGGGCGAAACCTGATCGTATGGCCGAAATGATGGTTGCCAAAATCGGCCATCCGAAAGCCGGTGCAAACTGTGCCTGGGTTCCGTCCCCGACGGCTGCGACCCTGCATGTCATGCATTATCATCAGGTCGATGTTCGTGCCGTTCAGGACGAAATCGGCAAGCGCGAACGCGCAAGCCTTGATGACATTCTGGCCATTCCGCGTCTTGGCGACATCAAACCGATGCCAAGCGAAATCCAGGAAGAGCTTGATAACAACGCCCAGGGGATCCTTGGATATGTTGTCCGCTGGATCGATAGTGGTGTGGGTTGTTCCAAGGTGCCTGACATCAATGATGTCGGCCTGATGGAAGACCGTGCGACGCTTCGTATTTCAAGCCAGCATATTGCAAACTGGCTGCATCATGGTCTTTGCACCGAAGAACAGGTTATGGAAACCATGAAGCGCATGGCAGCTGTCGTTGACAAGCAGAATGCCGGTGATCCGACCTATCGCAATATGGCACCGAACTTTGATGACAGCGTCGCCTTTGCTGCGGCCTGTGATCTGGTCTTCAAGGGCCGCGAGCAGCCGAACGGCTATACCGAGCCGGTCCTTCATGCCCGCCGCCGCGAAGCCAAGGCAAAATACGGCGCATAAACCCCGCCAGAAGCATCAAAACAAAAGCCGCCCGGATCATTCGGGCGGCTTTTTTGCTGCAAAAAATGCTGCACCATCAAGTGCAGCATAAAATCTGTTTATTCGCCAAGCGTCATAATCTCGTAGCCCTTGTCGGTGACAACAAGGGTGTGCTCATACTGCACGGTGGCATCACCGGTATCGGCAAACAGTGTCCAGCCATCTTCACCATCAAGCGCCCATTTCGCGCCATAGGACAGGAATGGCTCAATGGTGATGACCTGTCCCTTTTTCAGGGAACGGCGTTCTTTGGGATCGTCCCAGGTCGGGATGGTGTGCGGATGTTCGTGCAATGACTTGCCAATCCCGTGACTGGCCAGATTGCGGATCAGCGTATAGCCGCCCTTGCGGGCAAAATTTTCAATCTTGAGACCGATTTCACGGATCGGGGCCTTGTCGCGCACCACCTTGATCCCGGCCCACATCGCCTTTTTGCCATCTTCGCACAGCTTGGCAATTTCCGGCTTTGCCGTGCCGCAAATGAAGCTGGCGCCGGTGTCGGAAAAATACCCGTCCAGAGACGCGGAAACATCGATATTCACCAGATCGCCGTCGGCCAGAACCTGATCGCCGGGAATACCGTGTGCCACCGCTTCATTGACACTGATACAGGTCGCACCGGGAAATTTGTATTCGCTTTCGGGTGCGGAAACCGCCCCGGCATCTTCAAGGATTTTGCGTCCGATATGATCAAGCTCGGCCGTGGTGATCCCGGGAACCGCAGCCGCCCCCATCGTATCGCGGGCACGCGCGCAAATCCGGCCAATCCGGCGCAAATGGTCAAGGTCTTTTTGGGATGAAACTGTCATGAAATGCTTATTGCGATGGCGCGTTGCAAAGTCAAGAAAACCCGCGCCTGACAGGGTTTTATCATTGATGAAATTGTCGTGATGCGGCCCAACCGGAGCATCAGGCCCGCGAAGTTGAACTGTCGGACGATTTTTCGACATCCGAAAACAGGACATACCCGTTCTTGCCCCGCGCCTTGGCGGTATAAAGCGCAATATCGGCACGTTCCAGAAGCTTTTCCGGGTCATGGCCATGTTCCGGATAGACCGATATCCCGATGCTCATATTGATCGAGACCCGGTTCCCGCCCGTGATGAAGGGCATCAGGATTTCGTGCAGAATACGTTCGGCAAGCATGGTTGCCTCGGTGGCACCGTTTTTGTCGACATGACAGACAATGACCATCTCGTCACCACCAAGACGCGCGACAAGATCACCACCCCGCACGCATCGCCGCAACCGCTTTGCCACTTCGCGCAGAACGTCATCACCCGCCGCATGGCCAAACCGATCATTGATCGGCTTGAAATCATCCAGATCAAGCATCAGGATCGCCAGTTCACCTTTTTTGCGATCTGCGCGCGCAATGGCATGTTCAAAATAGGCATCCATCGCCAAACGGTTGCCAAGCCCGGTCAGCTTGTCATGGTGGGCGATATGTTTCATCGCCCCCAATGCCGCATCTTTTTCCGTCAGCTTGGCCAACAGGGACTGGAGGTTTTTGGAGAGGATATTGATTTCGCGAGCGCCGCGCACATCCGGGAGCTGGCTGATTTCGCCGCGCTTCATTGCTTCGATCGCGTTGGCCATATGACCGATCGGCCCGACCAGAAAACCGGCCGCCCACCAAGCGATGATACTGAACACGACCGCAAGAACCGTTCCCCAGATCAAAATATCACGGCGCAATTCAAATACCGGTGCAAGGGCATCATCGACATGCTGACGCACGAGGATCGACCAGTTCAAACCATCATAATCAAGATGCCCGTCCGCAGGCGCATATCCGGTCAGATATTCCCGGCCATCAGGCCAGGTGCTTATTTTCCAGCCGACATGATTGCGCTTTGCCTCGGTCAGGGCATCAAGACGCAGGCTGGTCCCCACCAGTTCCTGATCGGGTCCCAGCAACACCGTGCCTTCCTGCGAAATAACAAAGATATCGACATTCTGATGGATACCCTGACCACCAAAAAGCGACTTGCGGACCGTATCAGCCCATTCCCAGCTTAGATGCGTTGCCAGGACACCGGTGAATTCATCGCTGTCATTGACCAATGGCACAGCAATATCGACGAACTGGATGGGTTCACCATTATAAAGCGGGAATTTTTCGGCAAGCAGTTTGGCATCATGCACATCACCGATGAACTGGCCGTTCTTGCCGTACTGGAATACGGGCCGCTGGGCGATATTCATCCCGACAAGCATGTCACCGGTCGCGGCAACCACCGTTCCTTCGTGATCAAGTACACCGATCCAGGTGAAAATCGGAATTTCCCGGCGCAGCCGATTGATGATCGAACTGATTTCGCGCACATCTTCGAAATTGCGCAGGGCACCCAATGTGCTCAGAACTGAAACTTCGCCGCGATGTGTCCACATCGTGCGGTCAAGTTCATCGGCCATCTGAAGTGCGATATCAGACACGCCAAGGCCGATCTGCGTTTGTAAATCTGCACCGGACCGTTTGCCGACCACAAAGCTCATCAATGCCGCCAACCCGACAACCATAAGCGCAGTTGCCAGGGCGACTTGCACACGGATTCCGACTTGAAACAGCTTGTTCAAGGCTGACCCTCTCACTCTCCGGGACCGGGGCATATTGTTTTTGCGTGTTTGCCCTCGGTGCGGCTGGTTTGCCATACCGCATTTAATGACGGTGATATAAGGATCAGACAAGCGGTTTTGAAGAAGGACCCAAACAAAATATGACAGCCATCTTATATGGCTGTCATATTCGAATGCACGTCGATCAGCGTCAAACGCGCCGATCAAATATCAAAGAACACCGTTTCGTTTTCACCCTGCAGAACAATGTCAAAGCGATAGACCGGCACAGCGCCGCTGTCATCACGCGTTGCGATCAGGGTTTTACGGCGTTCGGTTTGCTCAATCAGGTTCAGGATCGGGTCGACTTCATTGGCGTTTTGTTCGTCGGCAAAATACATCCGCGTATTCAGGCCGATATTGATGCCACGTGCGACAATCCAGAAATTGACATGCGGCGCCATATCCCGACCATTTCGGCCTGTCACCACACCGGGCTTGATGGTTTCAAACCGGTACACCGCGGTCTCAAAATCAGTACCGGTGCGCCCCCAACCACGGAAGTTTGCATCAATCTCGCCCCTGTTCTGGCGGTCAAGTTCATGATTGTAGCGCCCATCTGCATTGGCCTGCCAGATTTCAAGCAACGCATCGCGAAGTGGCGTACCCGTCCCGTCAATCACCCGGCCTTCGATGATGATCCGTTCGCCACGGGTATTTTCATCGGCCATGATATTGGTGAAATTGTTTTCAAAAATATCAAAGCCCGCCTGTTTAGGGATCAGGCCGATATGGACATAGGGGCCCGCCGTCTGAGATGCGGTTTCTTTGAGATATTCAAGTGACTGCACCATGGATCAGTTCCCTTCCAGACGGTTTTCAAACAAGGTCGAACGACGACCGCGCAAAACGATGTCAAACTTGTAGGCAATGGTATCAAGCGGGATTGAGCCATTGAGATCAATCGGCGCAATCAGGCGGTTGATCGCATCTTCATCGGGAATGACATGGACAATCGGGCATTCCTTGATCAGCGGATCGCCTTCGAAATACATCTGGGTGATCAGACGCTGGGCAAAGCCCGATCCAAAGACCGAAAAATGGATGTGGGCCGGACGCCAGCTATTGACATAGTTGCGCCACGGATAGGGCCCCGGCTTGATCGTGCGGAAAAAGTAATAGCCGTTTTCATCCGTCAGCGCGCGCCCGCACCCGCCAAAGTTCGGATCAATCGGGGCAAGATAGGTATCCTTTTTATGGCGATAGCGCCCACCGGCATTGGCCTGCCAGAATTCAACCAGTGTATGGGGAACCGGGCGATTGTTTTCATCAAGAACCCGACCATGCACGATGATGCGTTCACCAATCGGATCGCCATCCTTGGCATAATTTCGGATCAGATCGTTATCGAGCGGACCAAGTTCGTGCTGGCCAAATACCGGCCCGGTTGTTTCGGATAATGATCCCTGAAGCGACAACATCGCCTGACGCGGGGAACGCGCGACTGATGTTTTATAAATCGGCGTATAACCCGCGGGCTGAAGCGTTCGGTCACGCTGATAGAATTCCACTGATCTTCCTCCGCAAAATGTTTGTTCCGGTTTGTGCCGGCGTTGCGAACATCCTGCACAGTCGATTGCATAAAATAAATGCATGATTTATCATTTAATTCATGAGCAATTTCGATCATTTGGAACTGGACGGGCATGCGTTGCGGTTGTTTCTAGCCGTCCTTGAAGAAGGATCGGTAACCGCAGCCGCCGAACGGCTTGGCGTGACGCAATCAGCGGTCAGTCACAATCTGACCAAGCTGCGCCGGATCATGCGCGACCCGCTTTTCACCAAATCCGGGCGCGGCATTGTTGCCACCGCCCATGCCCAAAGCCTGGCCGAACAGGCCCGGTTTCTTCTTGATCAGATGCAGGCCTTTGCCAGTGGAGCAGATTTCAATCCCGCCGATGCCCGCCTGTCGCTGACCATTGCCGCAAACGACCTTCAACGCGATCTGTTGTTGCCCAGCCTGTTTGAAAGCCTTGAAAGGCAACTTGCCGATATCCGGATGACGGTTGTGCCATCCCTTTTGCCCGGTCCGGCCTTGTTGCGCGAAAATCGCTGTGACCTTCTGATTTCGCCGCGCCCGCCCGAAGGTGTCGATATCGTCCAGAAACGCCTTTTGACCGATCATTACATGGTGTTTTTCGATCCCGAAATGCGCGCAGCCCCGGCAAATGCAGATGACTATATGTCAGCCCGTCATATCACGGTTCGTTACGGCAACAACCGCACCCTAGAATTCGATGATATGCTTGAAAATCAGGGGATTGATCGTAACATCGTTTTGCGGGTACCGAACTTTACCGCCATTGCCGAATTTCTGCGGGGCAGCCAGATGATCGCAACTTTGCCAAGCCTTTTGCAGCAGCATGCCCTGCGTGATTTTGCACGTGTGCCTATGCCACTCGATACACTTGCCGCCGGCACCATCGATCTTCCGATCTATATGTGTTGGCACCAACGATATCAGCACGATCCATCACACAGGTGGCTTCGTTCCCAGCTTGAAGATGTGGTGGCTGCCAAACTGCGTACCCCATCGAACCGCCCGCTTTCGCAACAAACAGGCTAGACAGCACGTCATGACCATTACCCAGATCATCTATTGGCTTGAATTGGCGGGCGTCGCCGTTTTTGCAATAACCGGCGCGCTTGAAGCATCGCGACGCCAGATGGATGTGGTCGGCTTTGTTCTGATTGCGACCTTTACCGGTATTGGTGGTGGCACCGTTCGTGACGTGATCACCGGAGCGACGCCGGTTTTCTGGATCCGGGACCCGGCCTGGGTGGTGACGTGTATCGGGGCTGCGATCTTTACCTATTTCACGGCTCATCTTGTGGAACGACGCTATGTGGCACTGATCTGGCTTGATGCGCTTGGCCTAGCGTTATTTGGTGTAACCGGCGCTGCGATTGGTCTTAATCTTGGTGTTGCGCCACTGGTCGCGATCATTCTGGGAATGATTTCCGCAACATTTGGCGGCATGGTCCGCGACGTTGTGTGTAACGAAATCCCGCTGATCCTGCGCCCGGAAATCTATATCAGCTGCGCACTTCTGGGGGCGAGCATCTATGTCCTTGGCACGGCCGTTCTGGAATTGCCGCGTGGACCGGTGGCAATCATTGCGTTTTTCTGTGCGTTTTTGCTGCGCGCCTGTGCGATCAAATTCAAGCTGAGCTTCCCGGTTTATAAAGCGCGTCCCGGCCGCGAATATTAAGCCAAATGCAGGTACTTTCAGCCGACACCTTTGGCCTAACCGCGCCCATAGTGAGTTAACTGACTTAAACGTGCAACAAGGCTGATTTTTGGCTTATAACCCAGTGTAATTTTTGACAAATGCTCGGTAAGCCTTGTCATTCGACAATCAGCTGCACCCGGTCACTTGAAAAGGCCGTAATGCCATATTCGATCGGCACCCCGGCAGAATCGACATCGATGCTTTCCGTTGAAATAACCGGGCGGTTTTTGGCCTGTTTCAACAGGCTTGCCACACGTGATGACGGTAAGGCAGCCGAAATTCGCGTTGTTTTGCGGCTGTAATCATCAATGCCAAATCGTTTGAAGGCCTCAGTCAGGGATTTGGTTTGCGTAAAGATGTCAACGATGCCGTCAAAACGGGCTGCCGGCATGTAGCTGGTCGCCACAGCCAATGGAATGCCATCGGCCTCGGAAACGGAAAACAGTTCAATCACGCGGGTACCGGGTTTGACATCAAGACAATTGGCGACCGTTACATTTGCCTTCAGCACCTCTGACGAGATCAGCCGTTTATCGGGAAGACGGTGGCGCCCCGATACGATCTGGGAAAATCGGGTTTTGGATCCCAGCGGATAATCCAGGATCTGCTCCTGGACAAAGGCACCGCGTCCCTGTTCGACACGCACCACATGACTATCGACAAGTGCCGCCATTGCTCGGCGCACGGTATGCCTGTTCACGCCAAACCGGCGCACCAGCTCCATCTCCGTCGGCATTTTATCACCGGGTGAAAACACACCTTCGGCAATATCAGCCAGAAGCTGTTTTTCAATTTGTTTCCAGATAGATAGTCCCGGCTCCCAATCCATCACTTTCCCCGTTCATAAAACTTTCACCGCAAGACCTTTGCCAAGCTCGATAAATCGTCTTATAACGTGAATATGTATAGACGTCTAGACAAATTTTGAATTTGTCGACTTGCTGGAAAAGGATCAGACAGATGACGGCGCATACCGCCCGGACAGACGGGCCCGCCCAGGATCACAATCCCCTTCATCAGAACCAGACAGAGCCTGTTGATCAGGCGACCGCGGCGCGGCAACGCTGGATGTCGGTTCTTGCACGCACACCACGTGCGACACTGGAACGCGAATGGACCACCCGTTATGGCGATCAGAATTGGTCCCTGTTGCGCGAACCGCAGATCGGCATGGTGATGGTGCGTGGACGTGCAGGTGGTGCGGGGCAGCGTTTCAATCTTGGTGAAATGACCGTAACGCGCTGTGCTGTGACCCTTTCGGACGGCACCGTTGGCCATGCTTATGTCAAGGGTCGCGACCGGATGCAGGCGCAATATGCCGCGCTGTTTGATGCCGTCATGTTGCGCGATGGATCGGCCGGGGATTTCATTGATGACCTTGCCAATGCACAGGCCGATGCCAAACGCGACCATGCCCGCAAGGTCGCCGCAACCAAAGTTGATTTCTTTACGCTTGTCCGCGGAGAAGACGAATGACCCTGCAATCCCAGACAAGTGACTTGCTGCCGGGCTTTGACCATGCCGCCTTTGATTCGAATGCCGTTTTCCGGGTTTTGCTTGATGCCATGTCGCGGCCCGGGCGCATTTACGACCTGCCGGTTTCGATTGCCACACCTGATGGCCTGAATGCATCTGCCACCGCGACACTCCTTGCCATGGCAGATATGGACACCTCCATCTGGCTGTCGCCATCGAGTGCAACAAAAGCCACAAATGATCATCTGAAATTCCATTGCGGCTGCCCGATCAGTGATGATGTTGCGCAGGCCGACTTTGCAGTTGCCCGGATCGACGATGACCTTTCCTTCATCACCCGTCTTTCGATGGGCAATGCCGAATATCCTGATCAATCGGCAACCCTGATCCTGATGGTCGACGACATCACCGATGCCCCGGCAATGAAACTGACCGGACCGGGGATCAAGGACAGCCATGACCTTGCGATCAAAAACCTGCCAGCAAGCTTCCATGCCTGGCGCACGGAAAACCATCACATGTTCCCGTGCGGGGTTGATGTGATTTTCGCAAGCCCGACCCAGATTTCCGCCCTTTCGCGCACCACCCGGATTGAGGTCATTTAACCATGTATGTTGCCGTTAAAGGTGGCGAACGCGCCATCAACAATGCCCACCGGCTGCTTGCCGAACAGCGCCGTGGTGACAAAAAGGTTGCCGAAATCCAAACCGATCAGATCGAACAGCAATTGTCGCTGTCCGTAACCCGCGTCATGGCCGAAGGATCACTTTATGACCGCGATCTGGCCGCCCTTGCCATCAAACAGGCCCGCGGTGATTTGATCGAGGCGATTTTCCTGATGCGCGCCTATCGCACGACATTGCCGCGTTTTGCCTTTTCCAAGCCGATCAAAACTGCGGACATGGATATATCACGCCGCATTTCGGCAACCTTCAAGGACTTGCCCGGCGGGCAGATTTTGGGCCCGACCTTTGACTATACCCATCGTCTGCTGGATTTCACCTTAATGGCCAATGGCGAAGAACCGCTTGATGCGCCATGTGGCGAACATCCGGTGGATGACCTTATGCCCCGCGTTCTGGACGATATCCTGAATGACGAGGGCCTTATTCAGGACGAACCGGTCCCGGTTGATGACACTGCACCGGTTGCCGATTTGACCCGCGAACCGGTCAAGTTCCCGGCCGGTCGTGACCTTCGATTACAGAATCTTAGCCGCGGGGACGAGGGGTTTGTCCTTGCGCTTGGATATTCGACCCAGCGCGGTTACGCCAACAGCCACGCCTTTGTTGGTGAAATCCGCTATGGCACCGTATCGGTTGAAATCGAACCCGAAGAACTCGGCTTTGCCATTGATATTGGCGATATCGAACTGACCGAGTGCGAAACGGTCAACAAATTCAAGGGATCGAAGACCAAACTGCCGCAATTTACCCGCGGCTATGGCCTTGTGTTCGGTCAGAACGAGCGCAAGGCAATTTCGATGGCGCTGGTGGATCGCGCCATGCGTGCCGATGAAATGGGCGAACAGATCATGGGCCCGGCACAGGACAGCGAATTCGTGATGGAACATAGCGATAACGTCCAGTCCACCGGTTTTGTCGAACATATCAAGCTTCCGCACTATGTCGATTTCCAGGGCGAGCTTGAACTTGTTCGCCGCATGCGGGCCGAAGTCGAAGAACGACTGGCCAAGCTTGATACTGAAACCGCCCGATCCCAACCCGAAGCCGCGGAGTAATTCCATGGAACAGACTGTCAATTATTCGGCGGATGGGGCAACGGCCTATAATTTCGCCTATCTCGATGAACAAACTAAACGCATGATCCGGCGTGCGTTGCTTAAGGCCGTTGCAATTCCGGGATATCAGGTCCCGTTTGCGGGTCGTGAAATGCCGATGCCTTATGGTTGGGGTACGGGTGGCGTGCAGGTAACCGCCGCCGTTATTGGTCCGAATGATACCCTTAAGGTCATCGACCAAGGGGCTGATGACACCACCAACGCGGTTTCCATCCGTCAGTTTTTTGCCAAGACGGCAAATGTCGCCACCACGGAAAAAACCGCCGAGGCATCGATCATTCAGACCCGCCACCGCATCCCGGAAAAGGAACTGCGCGAAGATCAGGTTCTTGTCTATCAGGTGCCGATCCCCGAACCGCTTCGTTTCCTTGAACCGCGTGAAACTGAAACCCGCAAGATGCATGCACTTGAAGAATATGGCTTGATGCATGTGAAGCTGTATGAAGACATTGCGCGTCACGGCCACATCGCCACCACTTATGCCTATCCGGTGATGGTGGATGATCGCTATGTGATGGATCCGTCACCGACACCCAAATTCGACAATCCGAAAATGAACGATATGGCGGCCCTTCAGCTGTTTGGGGCGGGACGTGAAAAACGCATCTATGCCCTGCCGCCCTACACCAAGGTCAAAAGCCTCGATTTCGAAGATCATCCGTTCGAAGTCCAGACCTGGAAAGATGAATGCGGCATGTGCGGTGCCCGCGACAGTTACCTTGATGAGGTCATTCTCGATGATCAGGGCAACCGGATGTTTGTTTGCTCGGACACGGATTACTGTTCCGAACGACAGGAAGCCGGCCATCGCGGCCCGCAACATCATGACCAGCCACTTGACAAGGCAGCACGCGAAAAGGCAGCAGAACAATGACCCAGATGATCAATCCGCTTTTGCGTGTGGACAACCTGACCATGATGTATGGCGACCGGGTTGGTTGCAACGATGTCAGTTTTGAACTTCGCCCGGGTGAAGTTCTTGGCATTGTTGGGGAATCCGGCTCGGGCAAATCCACTTTGCTGCGCAGCATTTCCGCCCAGCAGGAACCGACCAAAGGGACGGTCAAATACAATACCCGCATTGACGGTGTGTGCGATGTCTATCAGATGTCCGAAGCCCAGCGCAGGCTGTTGATGCGCACCGACTGGGCGTTTGTGCATCAAAACCCCCGTGATGGCCTGCGCATGAATGTCAGCGCCGGGGCCAATATTGGCGAACGCCTGATGGCGATCGGGGATCGTCATTATGGCAATATCCGCAGCAATGCGGACGCCTGGCTTGGCAAGGTCGAAATTGCGTCCGAACGCCTTGATGATCTGCCATCGACCTTTTCGGGTGGTATGCAGCAACGTTTGCAGATTGCCCGTAACCTCGTAACCAGCCCGCGCCTCGTTTTTATGGACGAACCTACGGGTGGCCTTGATGTTTCTGTTCAGGCCAGATTGCTCGATCTGCTGCGCGGGCTGGTTCACGACCTTAATCTTGCGGTGATTATTGTCACCCACGATCTGGCGGTTGCCCGGCTTCTTTCGCACCGGCTGATGGTGATGCAACAGGGCAAGGTGATTGAACATGGCCTGACCGATCAGGTGCTTGATGACCCGCAGCATCCCTATACGCAGCTGCTTGTTTCTTCCATTCTTCAGAACTGACCGGGGCGGGAAAATGTCTGAAATGCTTCATGCTCAAAACGTCGCCAAAAGCTTTACGCTCCATACCCAGGGCAGCGTAACCATTCCGGTTTTTGAAGGTGTTGATTTCACCCTTTCGGGTGGGGAATGCATCGCGCTGACCGGTGAGTCGGGTTCGGGGAAAAGTACCTTTATGCGGATGCTTTATGCCAATTACACGTGTTCTGACGGATCCATCAAGGTGTTCCATGATGGTGACTGGCTTGATATCACCACCGCCAGCCCGCATTCGATCCTTGAGGTGCGCAAGCGCACCATGGGCTATGTCAGCCAGTTCCTGCGCGTGATCCCGCGTGTGCCGACCCTTGAAATCGTGGCCGAGCCCCTTGTTGCTCTGGGCACTGCGCGCGATGTTGCGACAGATAAGGCACGCGATCTTTTGGCCCGGCTTCGCATTCCGGAACGTTTGTGGCAACTTTCGCCACTGACATTTTCGGGCGGTGAACAGCAACGCGTGAATATCGCCCGTGGTTTTATTGCCGATTACCCGATCATGCTGCTTGATGAACCGACCGCATCGCTTGACGCCCAAAATCGTGCCACTGTTTTGGCATTGATTGAAGAAGCCAAGGGACGTGGGGCGGCGATCGCCGGTATTTTCCATGACCATGAAACCCGTGATGCGGTGTGCACCGGGTCGTTTGATGTGACTTCGTTTAAAGTTGGGGCCAATGACTGAACAGATTCTTACCAATGCCAAACTCGTCCTGGCCAATGAAGTCATTGACGGTGCCGTCCAGATCAAAGACGGACTGATTGCTGATGTTTCCGACCGGCCATCCAACATTGCCGGTGCCGAGGATATGGGTGGCGATTACCTGATGCCCGGGCTGGTGGAACTTCATACCGACAACCTTGAAAAGCACCTGACCCCGCGCCCCAAAACCCGCTGGCCCGCCACGGCGGCCGTTGTCGCCCATGACAACCAGGTGGCGAGTGCGGGGATCACCACGGTGTTTGATGCCATTTCAGTTGGCGATGTGACAGATGGGTCGGAACGCATCGAACGCCTGATTGAATCGGTTACCGCCCTTGAACATGCAATTGAAAACAAGCTGCTGCGCGCAGATCACAAACTGCATCTGCGGTGCGAAACGTCTTATGGCGGGCTGATCGAGGCACTTGATAACCTTGTTGATCTGCCTTTGGTCAAGATGCTTTCGGTAATGGATCACACACCCGGTCAGCGCCAGTTCGTCAGTCTTGATGCCTATTACACCTACTATCAGGGCAAATACGGCATGAGCGACGAAGAAATGCGGAAATTCATCGCATCGCGCAAACGCGATTCCGAACTTTATTCCGTCAAACATCGCCGTCATGTGGTGGATCTGGCACATGCGAAGAACCTTGCCCTTGCCAGTCATGATGACGCAACTGCCGAACATGTTGCCGAGGCCGTGCAGGACAAGATGACCGTGGCCGAATTCCCGACCACCCTTGAAGCAGCCAAGGCATCGCATGAAGGCGGACTTGGCGTGATGATGGGGGGACCGAACCTTGTACGCGGCGGATCCCATAGCGGTAATGTCGCGGCAGGCGATCTGGCCAGGAATGGCTATCTTGATATCATTTCAAGTGATTATGTGCCGCACAGCCTGCTGCACGGGGCGATGAAACTGTTTGATGATTTTGACGGCTATGATTTGCCGCGCGCCATTCGCACCGTAACGCTTAATCCGGCAACGCAAGTGGGCCTGACGGACCGCGGTGAAATTACCACAGGCAAGCGCGGCGATCTGATCCGGGTGCATCATTCCCCGCATCATCCGATTGTGCGTGGGGTCTGGCGTGAAGGTGTTCGGGTGTCATGACCGAACGCCATACCCATGATGGCGCGATAAAACCGGGACTTCTGGTCCTTGTCGTCGGCCCAAGTGGCGTTGGCAAGGACACCCTTCTGGATGCGGCACGGGAACGGCTGAAAGATGCAGCGCATATCTGCTTTCCGCGGCGCTGCATCACCCGCCCGGCCGGGTCGGTTGGGGAAATCCACATTCCGGTCCGACCGGAGGATTTCGCTCAGATGGCCCGCCAGGGTGCCTTTCTGCTGAGCTGGAAGGCGCATGATCTTTGCTATGGCATTCCACGCCATGTGCAGGATGATGTGGCAAATGGCAAAACCGTCATCGTCAATGTATCACGCAGTGTGATCGATGATGCCCGATCCCTGATCGGTCATGGTCAGGTCCGGGTTCTGAACATTCAGGCCAGCAGGGATGTTTTGCGCAAACGTCTGGAAGCCCGCGGGCGTGAGGATATTCTTGATATCGAACGACGTCTTGCACGTGCGTCCGCCTATCAGATCGATGGCGACAATATCGTTCATGTCGATAATGATGCCGATCTTGAAACCGGTATCGCACGTTTCATCGCCGCCATCGAGATTGATCACGCGATCGCCAATCGGGCCTGAACCCAGTCCCTTCCAACGAAACATTACAAAAAATGCTGCAGTTTTTGCTGCAGCATTTTTGTTTAGCCCTTAAGAGCAAATCTTTGCAAAAACCAGAATGGCTTGCCGTCACCCGGATCCCCGAACAGGCAGATATCGGTAACTTCAAACGGTTCTGCACAAAGCGGCGCAACAACGGGTGCCAATGCCTTTTCAAAGCGCGCAACCTGACCGGTTTCAAGCTTGTTGGTCAGGGTCAGATGGAACCGGAATTCTTCCATCACATAGGGATATCCCCATTTGACCAAATTGGCTTCCTGGCGATCGGAAAGCCCCACCGCGCGGCGCTTGTTCATTGCCGCTTCGCCTTCGGGTTTGCGAAAATCATCAAGATCACGCACCAGCAATGCTGCAAGCGCGCCAAGGTCGCCCAACGGTTCGGTCGGCACAAGCGCCAGAAAGCGACCGATTGCCTTTAACTTAAGGGGCCCGCAGGTGACCGGTTTGATTTGTGTAGCAACATCTTTGATCGCTGTTTCAAGGTCGGTTCTGCTTTGCCCGTCATTCAGAGTGAAGGGCGGCTTTAAAGTCCCATGAAAACCATAACGGGCGGGTGATGTTATGGCCGCAACGATTTCATCATCACCAAGTCCGTCGACAACCGGTCGCGCAACATCCTTTCCGGTTGCGGCATCGCGCCCCAGCCAGGCATTGCCAAAAGCCCCAAGGCCGCTTTGCGGTGCCGGGGCATAATAAAGGGCATAGCGTTGATATTCTGACATGATTTCTCTTTGACGGAATGCCATGGGACCGAGCCCCATCTTGGGAATTGTCGCGCCAACGCGCAACACCCGTTTGATGAAAAACGCCGAAGAATTTCATCTTCGGCGCATCGCAAAATCAAACATCAATACCGGATCAGACCGTATCGTATTTCAGGCAGAAATCACGTACCGGAAGGCTTCGGAAATCAACCAGCCGTTCGCGCAACATATCATGGGACCAGTCCCACCATTGGATGCGCAACAGGGCATCGATGATATCGGCTTCAAACCGGGGACGAAGGGGACTTGCCGGAATGCCGGTCACAATGGTGTATGGCGGCACATCCTTGGTCACCACGGCACCGGAACCGACAACTGATCCAATACCGATGGTCACCCCGCCCTGCACAATCGCACCATGACCGATCCAGACGTCATGATGAAGTGTCACGCGTTTTTCCCGACGCCAGTCAAAGAAGGCCGGATCATCGTCGCCAAGCTCATAGGCGCTTGATCGATACTGGAAGTGATGCATGGATGCCCGGTCCATCGGATGTTGTCCGGGATTGATGCGAGTATGGGCCGCGATATTCACGAATTTTCCGATGTCGGAATAGATGATTTCGCTGTCATTCACGACATAGGAATAATCACCCATTTTCGTTTCGCGCATCGATGTCCGTGGGCCGACCTCGGTCCAGACACCCATTTCGCAATCAACAACCGTCGCAGTGGCATCAATGGTCGGATATTCCGAAAGCGCCTTCATGGCCGGTTTGACTTGCGTGATTTGAAAAGTCATCTGATCACGTCACCAACTTGCGCAGACGCTGGGAAACCATATCAAGCAGGCTGACCGAAATGATGATAATGATCATGACAGCCGCGGTTTCGGCGTAATAGAACCCGCGAATATATTCCCAAAGCACCATGCCAATCCCGCCCGCACCGACGATACCAAGGACCGTAGCCGACCGTACGTTGGACTCGAACCGGTAAAGCGAATAGGAAATCCAAAGCGGCAGGACTTGCGGGATTACGCCAAAAATAACTTCCTGAAGTGCATTGGCCCCGGTTGCGCGAATGCCTTCGACCGGTTCGGGATCAATTGCCTCGACCGCCTCAGAAAACAGTTTGGCAAGAACACCTGTGGTGTGGATCCAAAGTGCAAGAACACCGGCAAACGGACCAAGGCCCACCGCCACAACGAACAGCATGGCAAAGACCATTTCGTTAATGGCGCGGAAGGAATCCATCAAACGGCGAACCGGCTGATAAACCCAGACCGGCACGATATTTTCAGAGGATAGAATGCCAAACGGGATCGAACACACGATTGAAAGCGCCGTTCCCCAGATCGCGATCTGGATGGTGATCCACATTTCTTCGACATAGGTCTTCCACATCAGGAAGTCCGGCGGAAAAAAGCCTTCTGCGAAATCGACCATATTGCCGCTGTTTTCAAACAGGGCCATCGGGCGCATATCCGCACCTTCCCACGACATGGCCAGAAGACCAAGAATGACCGCCCAAAGCAAAAAGCTTGATGCCGAGCGTTTCAGGTCCCTTGGCGGAAGCTCCGTTGCGACAGATGACGCGGAAGAAATGCTGCTATTCATCGTGTTAATCCCGGATGGTAAATGCAAACAGGGAGCACACGGTCCGTGCGCTCCCTGTCGGAAGATCGATTACTCGTAGGAAACGAGGATTTCGAGTTCAGCCAGCTTCTTGTCGATTTCAGCAACGCGTGCTGCCTTTTCGTCTGCTGACAGTTCTTCGGTGTTCTGGATTTTCAGCTTGTTCTTATAAAGTTCAAGCTGACGGATCGGGTAAAGCTGCGCGTTCGAGCTTTCCATGAATTTGCCCATACCGTCCTGGATACCTGCCAGAACCTTGTTGGCACCTTCAACGTCGCCCATACGACCATATCCAAGGAAGAAGGCCTTGATTTCGGATTTCAGTTCGCGCGACAGATCCTTGCGGTAAACCATCGGGTCAGACGGGATCAGCGGCGAGGTCCAGATCACTTTGACCTTTTCGGTGATTTCCGGCTTGTTCATTTCGGTACGTGCGAGCTGCTCGGAATTGTTGGCAGCAACATCAACCTGCTTGTTGGCGGTCGCCATCAGGTTGGTTTCGTGGTTCGCATTACGGACGGTCTTGAAGCAATCCTTCGGATCAACACCGTTCTGCGCAAAAACGTAATAGGTCGGAACCAGGAAGCCCGAGGTCGAGTTCGGATCACCGATACCGAAATTGAGCGAGCCATCACATTTCAGCATGTCGGCAAGGGTATTGAGCTTGTCGTTATCAGCCTGGGTGATGATGTGGGAATAATATCCGTTCGAACCATCGGATTTGGAGGTCTGAACGAAAACTTCACCACCAGCACGGTCAACGGCTTCCATCGCCGACTTGTTGCCGAACCAGCCAACATGAACCTTGCCAAAACGCATGCCTTCGATGATGCCGGCATAGTCCGGAGCAAAGAATGCCTCGATCTCTTTGCCGAGCGCTTTTTCCATGTCGTCGATCATCGGCTGCCACTGGGCTTTGAGGTTCGAGCTCGACTCAGTCGAGATGAAGCCGAAAACCAGCTTTTCCGGATCCTGTTCGAGCGGCTTGTACTCAACATCAGCAGCAGCAATGCCCGATGCCAGCAAGGTTGCAGCCAATGCTGCAGATGCAATTGTCTTGGCGATCATAAGAAGTCCCCTGTCAAATATGAATTGGACGTGTGTCGATGAGGTAAGGCAGTCAAAACGTGACCCGGCTAGCTTGTCGCGATGGCCAGATCCTTTTTCGCAACCGGCTCAATCGCGGGACGTGTTTCATCCCCGGAACCATCTGCAAAAAGCTCGGAAGAATATTCGCCGTACAATTCGCGCAAGAATTCCGGCGTCAACTGGGTGGAGGGCCCGTCAAATACGACAGCACCATCGCGCATGGCGATGGTGCGTTTGCAGTAGTCTTTTGCGTAGTCAACCTGATGAAGGGACACGATCACGGTCACGTTGTCTTCACGGTTCACACGATCAAGGGTATTCATCACCTTGCGCGAGGATGCCGGATCAAGCGACGCGATCGGCTCATCGGCAAGAATAAGACGCGCACCCTGGGTGATGGTCCGCGCAATTGCTGCGCGCTGTTGCTGCCCGCCGGAAAGATTGCGGGCCTTTTTAGTCGCATGCGCATCAATACCGACACGATGCAATGCGGCCATGGCACGCATTTTTTCGGATTTGGTAAACAGGCCAAGTGATCCGCGCCAGGCCGGGACGCGCCCCAAAAGCCCCATCAGCACATTGGTCAAAACCGACAGGCGGCTGACCAGATTGAATTGCTGGAAAACCACACCGATTTCTGCGCGCACTTTGCGGGCGCCGCGCGAAATCTTGCCATTTTCCTGAATTGTTTCGCCAAACACGACGATCTTGCCGCCGTCGCGATCACCGCGCAGCAATCCGGCAACATGGCGGATCAATGTTGATTTTCCCGAACCGGAAGCGCCGATAAGCGCAACCATTTCGCCTTCCCGCACCTGTAACTTCACATTTTTCAGTGCGCGTTTGTCACGGGTAAAGCTTTTGTTCAGCCCAGAAATATCTACAACCAGCATCAAGAAATCGCCTGCATGTGTTTCGCTGGATGACGAAGCTACGCATGAATGGCGACTCTACGGTGACACTGATGTTACAGTTCGATGATTACGGTGCTCTGCTTACGCCAACAACAATCAAACTTGTCTATACATCAAATGTATTTTCAGTAATTTTAAAAATACATCGATGCAATAAATCATATTTAAAATGATAATCTAAAAACAGGAAAATAAATCGGCATATCTCAAAACAAAAATTTACATATGTGCCATGACATGTGCAGATTTTCATTCAAAATATATCGTTATTTATTTTACGTGATTGCTTCGATTGCGGACATCACATCATCTTCTATTTCAAGGCCGTCCACTTCGGCAATAGCGCGCGCTGATTTACCGCGCCGTCCCGGAAGACGCACACCGTCTTCGGCGGCAATTTCATTAGCAATCGCAGCAAGATGATCCATGACACCGGCCCCGCCCGTCGAAGCCGGATCAATTGCAATGATCATTTGGCCCAAAGCAGGCGGCTTGCCCTTGTCATCAAACAGGGATGATGACTGATGACCGAATTGTGCCCCGGTGAGACCGGCTGCGAGAAGTTCGACCATCATTGCCAATGCTGCACCCTTGACGCCGCCAGCAGGGACCATGGTTCCATCCAGTGCCTTGACGGGATCGGTTGTCGGGTTCCCGTCCGTGTCAAATGCCCAGTCATCGGGAATTTCGACACCCTTTTGCTTTGCCGCCATGATTTTTCCGCGTGCGACCTTCGACAGAGCAAGGTCAATGATCACAGGATCGCCTGCACTTCCGACCGGCACCCCAAAAGCAATCGGGTTGGTCCCGAACATCGGGCGCCGACCGCCCCACGCCGCCATTGCCGCCGGGGCATTGGCGAACATCATCGCCGCCAAACCCTGCTCTGCAAGGCGTTCGACCGTCAGTCCCATAACACCGGCATGATGGGATTTAAAAATTGATGCAACAGCAATCCCCTGCTGGCGGACCATGTCAGGCAAATGATCCATCATCAAATCCAGCGCCGGATAAGCAAACCCGTATTGCGCATCAATCCGCAAAACACCTGGTGCCGACTTTTCCATTTGCGGCGTAGCATTGCCATCGACTTTTCCTGCGCGGGCCTGTGCGGAATAGGCCGGAACGCGCCGGAAACCGTGACCACCCTGTCCGGATGCTTCTGCGGCAACCAGCGCGGTCGCAACGGATGCTGCATTGTTCCGGCTGACATTGCAGCGCATCAAAGTATCGCAAACAAGCGTATGAGCATCTGACAGGGAAATTTTCATGATGGATATGACCTTGGGTAACAGCGGAAAACGCCATGGGCGGGATTGCTGTTACAATAAGCCGATGCCCGGTCAACAGGCAAAGGTGTTTTACCGTTTTCTTGCACTGCACATCATATGACCTGTCGGCGCAAACATCTGAAGTTGTGCTAAAATCCTGCCTTAAACTTTCGATACGTTTCATCTTCATCAGCCACAGCCAACACAGGGATAGTGACATGCGCACCACAAAACCGATCATGTTTTCCGCCGTCGCGATGACAGGCGCGCTGATTTTGTCTGCATGCAATACGACCGGACAGATGAATACCGGGGGTGCCTGGAAAAATGTCACGGGCAAGGACTGGCACCTAACCATGCTGTCCAATGGCGGACAGACATTTACATTTACACCGACATCGCCAATGCAACCCAGTGCTGTCTTTTCAGAGGATGGAAAGGTTAACGGGTCTTCGGGCTGCAACAGTTATTTTGGCACCTATGATCAGGATGGCAATCAACTGACATTTTCGCCACTCGGCGCGACCCGCAAGATGTGCCTTAATGGCGCGATGGCGATCGAGGCAGCTTTTAACAATGCGACAACTCAGGTCACACACTGGAAACTTGGCAATGACCAACTGGTTCTGATTGACCGGGATGGCAAACCCGTCATGACGTTTACGACCAAAGCCCCGTAAGCCAATAAACGGCTTGATGAACGCAAATAAAAAGGGCGCCGTTTGGCGCCCTTTTGTTGTTTCCGGCGATGTTTTCGATCGCTTTCAAACCGGAAATCAATCAGTCGTCGGTTTTGGTTGCTTCGGATTTCGGGCCTACTGCTGCCGGTTCGGTACGCAGCCCCTGAATGATCGAGAAGCAGGCCAATAACAGCACAATCGCAAACGGGAAGCCGGTTGATACGGCCATCGCCTGCAACGAACCAAGCCCGCCACCCAACAGCAATGCGATCGCAACCAGGCCTTCGAAAGTGCACCAGAACACACGCTGGGGAACCGGGGCATCAACCTTGCCGCCAGCGGTGATCGTATCGATCACAAGCGATCCTGAATCCGATGATGTCACAAAGAAAACAATCACCAGAATAATGCCCAAGAATGACGTGATCGCATGCATCGGCAATTGTTCAAGCATTGTAAACAGCTTGATCGGAAGACCTGCTTCGGCAATGGCAGTTACACCTTCGCTGACCATGTGAACGGCAGTACCGCCAAACGCCGTCATCCAGAAGACACATACAAGCGACGGAATGATCAGAACACAGGTGATGAATTCACGCACTGTACGCCCGCGCGAAACACGCGCGATGAACATGCCAACAAACGGTGACCAGGAAATCCACCATGCCCAATAGAATGACGTCCATCCCTGGCTGAAGTTGGTATCAGCACGACCAACCGGATTGGACAGGGCCGGAAGATATTCGACATAGGCAACAAGAGACGTAAAGAACCCCTTGATGATATCCATGGTCGGACCAACCAGAACCACAAACAGCAACAGCAAGGCTGCCAGTACCATATTGATTTCCGACAGACGTTTGACTCCGGCATCAAGCCCGGCCAAAACCGAAATCAGCGCAACACCGGTAATGGCAATGATCAGAAAGACCTTCGATCCGTCGGTCACTGAAATCCCGAACAGGAAATCAAGCCCGGCATTGGCCTGTTCAGCGCCAAAACCAAGGGACGTCGCAAGCCCGAACAGGGTGGCAAATACTGCAAGAATATCAATAATATGACCGGTCCAACCCCACACACGTTCGCCAAAGATCGGATAGAACACCGAACGCATTGTCAAAGGCAGGCCCTTGTTAAAGGAAAACAGCGCCAAGGCCAGCGCGACCGTTGCGTAAATTGCCCACGGATGAAGTCCCCAGTGGAAAATGGTTGCCGCCATTCCAAGATCAAACGCCGCATCGGCATCACCGACCGCCGCACCCAAAGGTGCCCAGTCCGTACGCATGCCGTCATCGCCGAACGCAGTGCCCCCGATCGAGGACGAGAAATGCGAAATCGGCTCTGATACGCCATAGAACATCAAACCGATGCCCATACCGGCCGCAAACAGCATCGCAAACCAACCCGAATAGGAATAATCGGGTGTCGCATCTGCGCCGCCAAGACGTACCCGTCCAAGCGGTGACACAATCAGAAACAGACACAAAATAACAAAAATGTTGGCCGCAGACAGGAAGAACCAGTCGAAGGTCGACGTCAACCAGCCGCGCAGGTCATTGAACATCGGCCCGACACTTTCCTGAAAGGCCAGTGTCAAAAATACAAATGCAACAATCGACAACCCGGAAATCATGAAGACCGGGTTGTGCACATCAAGACCAAACGGTCCGATCTCTGTCTGGATATTGTCCTGACCGATTTCATAATCGGTCTCGATCGGGTTCGCTGCACCATCCGGGCTTTCAATGCCCGTATCAGCTTCTGACCCCATTTCAAACTCCCTAGCTTCGTGATTAAACAGCTACCCCTAGCCGTCTTTACTCAAAGGCGTGATTGTTTAACGCACCAGGAACACGGATTGATCCGCGTGTGATGCAACATATCCGCCATGAGATGAAAAAATATGGTCGGCAATGCCCGGAATATGCGACGCCATAACGATCACATCGGTGCCAAGCTCATCGGCTTTGCGCACCAAAATCTTGCTCAGATCTGTTGCCAGATCATGGGCAATTTCCGCATCCGCAGAGACTTTCAACCCGGATTTACCGGCTGCTTCCTGTGCGAAATCCGACAACTTCTGTTCGAACTCTTTGGGGCTGTGCGCCACCGAAGACGGGGTATTTGTCCCGACCGCAAGGAAACAAAGTTCGGATTTGTAATGTGTTGCCAAATCGATGGCCGTTTGAATGGCCTTTTCCATTTTGTCGATATGGGCCAGATCCACCGGCACAAGCATCTTCTGATACATTCATTCCTCCGTTGTGTGCACGCAAATATACGTGCCAACCCTTCGGTCGAAATCAAAGTTCAGAGATGATAACAGGTCATTGAATACAAATCAAAAATGGGCAGAACCGGAAAAAATCAAAGATATTTGATATTCAAATCACGAATTAAAAGAACACAATGATTTTGCATCAACACTACAATAACCATAAGTGATTTACGCCGCTTACAGCGGTTAAGATTTATTATTTATGATCCGACAATAACATCATCGAAATGGCGGAAAATATCAGAGTGCAGGGCTACGCGGATCACGGAGCATAACAGCGCGCAGTCATTCCTGACTGACCATACGGGTGATGGCCTGACACACATGGGCAAAGCCGTCCTTGGCCCCGGGGCTCATATATCTGGCACGCAGCCAGCCATGGATCATTTGTGGTTCTTCCCGGTATTGAACCCAAATGCCTGCCCGCGCCAAGCGCGCGGTATATTCACGTCCGTCATCACGTAACGGATCGAAATAGGCGGATGTTATATAGGTCGGCGGCAACCCGCGAAGATCATCCACGGACAAGGCATGCGCCACCGGATCATCCATCGGCGCTTTCAAAACATCGCGGTAATAAATGACATCATCGGTGCTTAAACCCGGGGCGCTGGCCATTTGGCCGTAACTTGGCCAGTTAAGATCCCCGCCAAGTGCCGGATAAATAAGAACCTGACCAAGAATACGATCCCCAAATCCATCATCCCTGGCACGTAATGCCAATCCGGTCGCCAACATGCCGCCCGCACTGTCACCCACCAGAACGATCTTTTTCCCCGCCATCAGCAAACTGTGCATCACGGTGTGACAGTCTTCATGCTGTGCAGGCCAGATATATTCGGGTGCCAACCGGTAATCGATTGCGGTTAGTTCTGCCTGTGCACTTTCTGCAATATCGGCACAGATTGCATCATGGCTGTCACATGATCCAACCACGAACCCGCCACCATGCATGTAAAGAATTCTGTGCGGCGTACCAAGGGTTTCCGGACGGTAATGGCGCACCGGAACCGTTCCGATAACATCGTCCTGAATGTGCATGCCATCCGGACGCGCACGCCCAAAATACGAACATAACACATCATACCAGACGCGCTGTTGCTCGATCCCGGCGGCAACCGCATCAGGTGGATAAAGGCTGTCGCATTTGGCAATGAAAGCACGGATGCCCTCTTCTTCGGGCATCGGGTCATAACTGATATCGAATGAAACCGGGCCGGAATCCGACATTTGGAAACCTTTGCGTGTTGGGACCCCTCAAAACTAGCGCGGTTTTCCGACCTTTAAAAGGGTTCTGTCGTATCAGAGTGAAATGCTTTCCACACAATCCTTCAAAAGCTGCGCACTGCGGCCGAGACCTTCGAGTTCTTCAGCCGCGAGATCCGGCATCAGGTCCTCCGATACGCCGTCCGCACCGATCACCCGTGGAATCGACAACGCAACATCGCGCACATCCCCGATCTCGGCCATGACACAGGAAACCGTCAGGACATCATGCTGATCACGGGCAATGGCCTTGATAATCCGGGCCAGTCCTGCACCAATCCCGTAATAGGTTGCGCCCTTGCCCTTGATGATTTTATAGGCCGCATTGCGCACACCATCATCAATCCGTGCACGCACATGCTGGGTGATCGGCGATCCCACCTGGGCGGCTACTTCTGTCAGGGACAAAGACCCCACCCGGGCATTGGACCAGGCCAAAACTTCGCTATCACCATGTTCACCAAGCACATAGGCATGCACCGATTGTGGCGATATTCCCAGATGCCGGCCAAGCAGACTTCTAAACCGGGCCGTATCAAGGATGGTTCCGGAACCAATAACCCGACTTGCCGGCAACCCGGAAATACGCTGCGTGATCTGGGCCATGATATCAACCGGATTGGACGCAATCAGAAGGATCGCATCGGGCGCAACGGCAAGGACATTACCCACAACATCCTTGAAAACTGCGGCATTGCGCTCCAACAAGGCAAGTCTGGTTTCACCGGGTTTCTGACTGACCCCGGCTGCAAGAATAACGACCCGCGCCCCGGCAAGCCCGCCATAGTCGGCCGCCTCCACAATTGTTGAGGACATGAACGGAACAGCATGGGCAATGTCTTCTGCCTGGGCGACGGCAAGATCATGGTTCTGATCAACCAGAACAACCGAACTGGCAAGTCCCATAACCGCAAGCGCATAGCCCGCTGAACTTCCAACCATCCCGGCCCCGACAATCCCGACCTTCATCACTCAATCTCCCGCATCAAAACCCGTCTTCACATCAATGATGCCACCAGCGGGTGAAGCGGTCAAAAAGGATAAATGTTGCGCAACAAAACATCCCCATTCTTCAGATGAAAAAACCAAAGGATCGATTGCCGTCATGAACGCAATTCTAAATCGAAATTTCAATCACTTAGCCCGGACTAAACCATTCCAATCGCACCCGGTTTACGGTAGAATTTCAACAATATAAAGCCGCATGCGCGCATCATGATTTCCGGGGAAAAATCACCGTCAAAAGGTGATTAAAAACAACAATATACACCGGACCAATCCGTCATGATCGGCACATCAAATAACGGGAGGAAATTTTGGGTAATTCGGACATCCGCCAGGTGACTGTTGTCGGAACAGGCATCATTGGCGCAAGCTGGACCTGTCTTTTTTTGGCACATGGTTTTGATGTTGTCGCAACCGACATTCGCGACGGCGCAGAACATGATTTGAACACCGCAATCGACCGGTTCTGGCCAACACTTCCCGATACGGTTCTGGCCAAAAAACAGCGCGGCAATTTGCGTTTTTCAAACGACCTTGATGAGGCTTGCGCAGGCAGCGGGTTTATTCAGGAAAATGCGATTGAACGACTGGATGCAAAGATCGAATTGATGCGCCGCATCGATGCCGCGACATCCAAAGAAGCCATCATCGCATCAAGTTCATCGGCCATTTCGGTGACCGATATGCAGTCGGCCTGTGCGCATCCCGAACGCGTCGTTCTTGGCCATCCGTTCAACCCGCCCCATCTTGTACCGCTGGTCGAACTGGCCGGCGGGGAAAAAACGGGTCAACGGGCGCTGGAACAGGCAGAAGCATTTTATACTGGTCTTGGGAAAACGCCGGTTCGGCTGGAAAAAGAAATATATGGCCACATTGCCAACCGGTTGCAGGCCGCAATTTTCCGCGAAGCCATCCATATGCTTGATCATGGCATCGCATCGGCCGAAGACATTGACCGCGCCGTGACCGAAGGGCCCGGACCGCGTTGGGCATTGATGGGGCCGTTTATGACCTATCGGCTGGCCGGCGGAGACAAGGGCATGCAGGGATTTTGGGACATGTTTGCCCCGATGCAGGAAAAACTTTGGGCTGACCTGGGCAATCCGACACCACAAAAAGATCTACAGGATCGGGTAACCGCCGCGGTCGAGGACTCCTATGCCGACAAATCAATTTCCACCGTTATTCGGGAACGTGATGCCCGGTTGCGCAAGATACTGGCGGTCAAAAAATCACCCGTTTCCGATTGATGTCGGGATCGAAATCACCCGCAAAAAAACGGCACAGTGTATTTGACACTGTGCCGTTTTTACTTTGGAACCGGTCAGAAATGACAAACCATGTCTGCGGCATCCATCCTAGAAATTGACTTGATCACCACCTTTAAGCGACAGCATGGCGCGTGCTTCGTCCGGGGTTGCGATTTCAAGACCAAGACCTTCGAGAACCTGACGAATGCGCAGAACCTGTGACGCGTTGGACTTTGCAAGCTGACCCGGGCCATTCCAAAGGGAATCTTCAAGCCCGACACGAACATTGCCCCCCATCGAAGCCGCCATTGTCGTGATCGGCAATTGATGGCGTCCTGCGCCAAGCACCGACCAGACATAATCGTCACCAAACAGGCGATCTGCTGTGCGCTTCATATGCGCAACATCTTCAGGATGTGTGCCAATACCGCCAAGAATGCCAAATACTGTCTGAACAAATAGCGGCCCCTTGACCAATCCGCGGTCACGGAAATGCGCAAGGTTATAAAGGTGGCTGGTATCATAGCATTCAAATTCGAACCGCGTGCCATTCCCCGAACAGGCTTCGAGAATATATTCAATATCCTTGAAGGTGTTGCGGAACACGATATCCCGGGAGTTTTCAAGATATGCCGGTTCCCAGTCATGTTCGAATTTCTGGAACCGATCAAGCATCGGGAACAACCCGAAATTCATCGACCCCATATTCAAGGACGCAACTTCCGGCGCGAATTTAAGTGCAGGCTGCAACCGTTCCTGAACCTGCATCGCAGGACTACCACCGGTTGTCAGGTTCAGGACCGCATTTGTGGATTGTTTCAGCCGCGGCAGGAAACGGGCAAACATGTCCGGGTCCTGGGTCGGACGGCCGTTTTCAGGATCACGGGCATGAAGATGCAGGATCGCCGCCCCGGCTTCGGCAGCCTCGATGGCCTGTTCGGCGATCTGGTCCGGGGTAACAGGCAAATGTGCAGACATGCTGGGCGTATGAATGCCACCGGTAATGGCACAGGTGACGATAACCTTGCGTGACGTTTTAGCCATGTTGTTTTTCCTTTTTGATCCGCTCAGATGGTTTCGACATTGCCGCAGACACTGATGGCCTGCCCCGAGATATTTGCCCCCGCCGGGGACGACAGGAACAGCGCCATACCGGCGACATCTTCCGGTTCGACCATGCGGCGCAACGAAACCTGTGACAGGTACTGCGCTTCCATTTCCTCGTAACTGATGCCAAGGGATTCAGCACGCGACCGGATCACGTTTTCAATGCGCGCGCCCCGAACCACACCGGGCAATATGGCATTGACGCTGATGCCATCGGGACCGGCTTCCTTGGCCAGACTTTGCGTCAGTCCGACAATTCCCCATTTCGCTGCGGCATAGGGGGTGCGAAGCGCATATCCAAGCCGCCCGGCAACCGAGGAGATATTGATGATCGTTCCGGCCTCATTGGCGCGCAGCAATGGCAAGGCCCGCCGCAGAACCAAAAACTGGCTCATCAGATCGATATCAAGGGTGCGCCGGATCTCTTCGACAGAAAGCTCGTCAATGGTACCGGTCGGGCCGGAAATGCCCGCATTATTAACCAGAACATCAAGCCCGCCGAGCTGTTCGGATGCCATGGCGAGCAACTGATCAACCTGTGTTTCATCCGAAACATCTGTTACACGTGTCAGCACATCGGGAAAATCTTTGGCAAATTTGCCAAGGGCATCTTCGTCAATGTCACAAATCAGAACCTTGGCACCGGCTTCGCGAAAGGCACAGGCAATGGCCTTGCCAATTCCTGACGCCCCCGCTGTCACCAGAACCCGAAGGCCCGACCGCGGTCGGGTTCGTTCAATCATATTCATTTTCGACCTATTGATGATTTACGCCCACGGCCCGGCCATCAGGCAACTTCAAGCCAGTTGCGCCGCACTTCGGGTGTTTCTTCAAGCTGTTCGGGGGTCCCGCGATAAACCAGTTCACCATGGCCCATGACCATGACCTGCTGGGCAACTTTCAACGCGATGGTCAGTTTCTGCTCGACCAGGACCACAGCAACGCCGCGACGCCCGATATCAAGGATCACTTCCATCACGACATCGACAATCCGTGGCGCCAATCCCTCGGTCGGTTCATCAATCAAAAGAAGCCGCGGATTGCCCAGTAACGACCGGCAAATGGTCAGCATTTGCTGCTCGCCACCGGATAAATATCCGGCCCGAATGCCCCGGCGTTCGCGCAGACGCGGGAAATAGTCATACATTTCCTCGATCGTCCATTGATGCGCACCGGGCGCACCCTTTTGCCCGCCCATGATCAGGTTTTCCTCAACCGTCAAATTGGGGAAAACCAGCCGTTCCTCGGGAACATATCCGATCCCCTTTCGGCAAATGTCATAAGGGCGCTTGCCCGCAATCGATTGCCCGTCAAGGGTCACGGTTCCCGCACTCGGCGGCACCAGTCCCATCATTGCCTTTAACAGGGTTGATCGACCCGACCCGTTGCGTCCCAGCAAGGAGACAATACTGGATTCACCGATTTCCATATCGATGCCGTGCAGGATGTGGCTTTTTCCATAGTGGGCATGCAGCCCTTTGACTTCGAGCAAGCTCATTTCGCCCCCTCCTGACCAAGATAGGCTTCCTGGACTTCACGATTGCCACTGATGCGTTCGGGGGTATCGGTCGCAAGAATGCGGCCATATACCAGCACCGAAACCCGGTCACACAGGCTGAAGACGACGCTCATGTCATGTTCAACCATCAAAAGCGTCTTGCCTTCGGTCACCTTGCGGATCAGCTCTGCGGCCTTGGCCGTTTCTTCGCGCGACATGCCCGCAGTCGGTTCATCAAGCAAAATGACGTCGGCACCGGTCGTAAGCGTCATGCCGATTTCAAGTGCGCGCTGCTCGGAATATGTCAAATCCCCGGCCATGCTTTGCGCACGTGCTTCAAGCCCGACCCGGTTCAGAACATCGGCAGTTTCGTCATTGACCCGACGCATCCCCGCTGCCGACCGGAACAGCCCATAGCGCACCTGATGGCGGGCCATCACGCCGATCCGCAGATTTTCAAACACGGTCATGCGATGAAAAATGTTGGTGATCTGGAATGATCGTGCCAATCCGGCGCGATTGATCAAATGCGGTGAAAGACCGCCAATGCTGTTTCCTTCAAGCCGGATATCGCCCGATGACGGCGCAAACATCCCGGAAATCAGGTTAAACAAGGTCGACTTTCCCGCCCCGTTGGGTCCGATCACTGCATGTCGTTCGCCCGGACGAATATCAAGGTTCAATCCCTGCAAAACATCGATCGGCCCAAATGACTTGCTGACATCCGAAAGCTGCAACGCAGGCGTCTGTGACGTTATCTCATTCATTCTTTGCCTCCTGCACCGACGGTCATATCAGCAGTCGTCGCCTCATCCTTACGTGCCCAAAGCCGGTCAATCACGCGACGGGCCCGGATCAGGATGAAGACACCCCCGCACAGCAACACAAGCGGCACAAGCCACGTCACTGGGTTAAGCGGGCTCCAGGACAGGCCAAACAGGTCATAGGCCGGGAAACCACCCGCTGCCCCGTCGCGGGCCATTGCATAGTCCTGACCGAACAGAACTTCGGCACTTTCAGTCAAAAAGACAGTCCCTGCCGCAATCAGAATGCCGCCGCCCAAGGCCACAAGATACGGACCGCCAATCTTTGCCAGATCGAGCTGACGACGGTTGCGGATATGGTGATCAATTACCCCGCCGATACCTGTTGGTGCATACAGCATCACCAGAACGAAAATCAGTCCCTGGTAAAACAGCCAGGACCGGGTCAGATCCGAAATCAGGAAGGAAAACAGGGTAAAGACCGTTGCCCCAATCACCGGACCAAAGAACACGGTCGATCCACCGACAAAGGTCTGCAAGACCACCTGTGCGGATACCGATCCCGAAAACAGCGAATAGTTTGCTGTCTCGTTGGAAATCGCCAGAAGCGCACCGGCAACACCGGTCATCATGGCCGACACCGCAAAGACGATCACCTTGGCGTAATGGGCGTTATAGCCCAGAAACTTGACGCGCTGCTCATTGTCACGCAGTGCAAGCGTCAAACGCCCGAAAGGCGTTCTGGTATAGGCCCAAAGTGCCAACCCGCACAGCACCACCCAGCCAAGGGTCAGATAATAAACTTCGATAATCGTGCCAAATCCGAACCCCATCCAGGGCATCCGCATCGACGACACGCCAGCTTCACCGCCAAACGTCCCTTCGAGATGCGGGGCCAGCGAATGAAACAGTTCGGCAATTGCCAGGGTCACCAGCGCAAAATACACGCCCGACCGCATGGTCGAAAAATACCCGGCGACCACCCCAACCACGAGCCCGGCCAGCCCCCCGGCCAGCGGCAAAAGCGGCGTTGGAAAGAATAGACCGTCTTCTACCGCGATCATCAGATGCAACGCAGCAAAGGCACCAACCCCGAAATAGGCTGCATGACCAAAGGAAAGAAGTCCCGCCTGACCATTCAACAGATTGAAGGCAAGGGCAAACAGACTGGAAATCAGGACATTGATCAGCGCGTTCTGCCAACCAAGCCCGAGAAATGGCGGTACCGCGATCAACAGAACCAGCAGCAGCGCCAGAAGAATTTTTTGAATGGATGTCATCTTTAATTCCGTTCACCCATCAGGCCGGCCGGACGTACCAGCAGGACGATCAACATCAGTGCAAAGGGAATGGTTGCGCTTACCGAAGACAGCTCAAGCGTCAAAAGACCGCCGACCGATCGCGCCCAATCGCCAAGCCCGACCACGTCAAACATGCTGGCAATCGACCAATCAAGACCGACAGCAAAAGACGAAAACAGGCCAATCAGAAGCGACGCCACCAGCGACCCTTTAAGGGATCCAAGGCCACCGACAACCACAACGACAAAGACAATAACGCCAAGTTCGATACCCATATTCGGGTTGGTCGGATAAAAGGCACCGGCAACAGCACCAGCCAGCCCGGCAAGGGCAGCCCCGGTTCCGAAAACGAACATGAACACCATCGGAATGTTATGGCCCAATGCCTCGGCCATTTGCGGCAACCGTTCAGCTGCGCGCACGACAATACCGGTACGTGTCCGCGTCAACAGAAGCCACAGAACGGTAAACATGATGACCGCAACTGCACCAATGAACATGCGATAGAAAGGATATCCGGTGCCGAAAATCTCAAAGGCGGAAAACCGCAATGCTTCGGGCATCTGGTAATTGACCGGGAAATCGCCGAAAAACAGCTTAATCAGCTCTTCAATAATCAGCGCCAGACCAAAGGTCAGCAAAAGCTCGTGCGCATGACCATGAGCATGTACCCGCGGCAGTAAAAACCGCTCGACCGCCATGCCGACAAGCCCGACCACAATCGGTGCGACCAGAATGCCGGTCCAAAAACCGAAGATCGAAGACACCGCATAGGCGACATAGGCACCGAGCATGTAAAACGAGGCATGGGCGAAGTTCAACACACCCATCATGCCGAAAATAAGCGTCAACCCGGCCGAGACCATAAACAGCAACAAGCCATAGGTCACGCCGTTCAACGTGGAGATAATCGCGAATTCCATGAGACTTCCGGACTAAAAGAGGCAGAAAAGACCCGGCACAACACGACGAAGGCCGGGTCCTGAAGGCGTCGGGATTACGCGTTCGGGCGCTTCATCTGGCAGCTGTCCTGCACCGGATAGATCGCCTTTTCGCCGGGTATTACCTCGACTGTCTCAAAGCCCATATCCGTGCCATCGGCCGGATATTTTGCGCCTTTGACCACTTTGGAAACCACCACCGGACGAATGGTCTGGTGATCTTCCTTGCGCACCGAAATCGGTCCAAGCGGTGACTGGTAAACACTGTTTTCCAGTGCCAGCGCGATGTCGGTGACATTGATGTCGCCGCCCTTGAAATCAAGCGTGGACAAAGCTTCCTGAAGCTGGCCCAGGGCAAAGGTCGAATGACCTTCGACAAAGATCGGATAGGCTCCCGTGGCTGCCTTGTAGGCTTCCGGGAATTCGTTGGTCGGGGTCGCCGCATTGTCATAGTTGTTGGCAATATAGTGGCCCAGTGCCGTCTGACCGGCATTGGCGATGTTGCCCGGCTGATCAAGGAAGGTTGTCGCAAAGGTCACATCAAGACCCGCATCACCGGTCGCCTTCATCAGCAACAACAGGTCATTGGACCAGTTACCGGTAAAGACGGTGTCCGGCTCGGCCGATTTGATGCGTGCAACGAACGGTGCAAAATCCTGGATCTTGTTCACATCATGCAAGACTTCGCCAACAACCTCGTATCCGCCCTCGGATGCGGCGGCCTCAACAGCGGCCTGCACATCCTTGCCCCAGGAATAGTTCTGGTTGATGGCATAGGCCTTGCTGCCGAGTGCATCCGACTTTTTCATGGCATTGACCAGGGCGGTAATGCGCATCGGTGCGGTCGTGGTAAAGCGGAAATGATAGAACTGACACTTGTCGCCGGTAAGCTCCATGGCTTCACCGCCAAGGTTCATAAAGATCATTTCCTTGCCGGGATTGCGCAAATTGTGTTTGCGAACATCTTCGGTCAATTGGCCGGCAATCGCCGATGATGCACCCTGAATGATAATATTTACGCCGTCCGCAACAGCCTGACGGAATTTGTCCGCCGCTTCGGACGCGCCGCCGGCATTGTCATATTCCGTCACCTGAACGGGTTCGCCGTTAAATCCGCCAGCTGCATTTATACGATCAACACCGTATTTTACAGCGCGCGCATAAAGACGCCCGGTCGAGGTTTGCGACCCTGAAAGACTTTCAATAATCCCGATTTTAAGGGGTTCTGCCTGCGACGTGGCGGCACCGAGGGTACCCGCGCCCAGCGCCATCGCGGCACCGAACGCAAATTTTGTCATACGATTCAAGTTTTCCTCCCAGATAACACTTGTTTGTGTACTTGGTCTGCCGCACTGCGTCAGTTATTCCAACGTCTTGGTTCGGCATTGACGGCAGTATAGACACAAGAATTTGACTGAGTAAAGATATTAGATATGTGATCACACTTTAATTTCGATGACCTTTTCTCACCCGGTGCACATTGCCATGGCCAACGCACTGGACGTAGAATGCCATAGACAGTACTGCTGTAATCACCTGATTTGGCGTAACTTGTGACCATTGGTGAAATGTTTTGCCGCCGGGTCCAACGTTTCTTCACCTTCTTGAGGCACCGAGTACGTGAATACCTTCGACCTGACAAAGAATTCCAAACCGATGCTGGCCCCGGTTGATGTCTCGACCGTTCAGGAACGGGTTTATCAAAGCCTGCGACTCGGCCTGCTCCGGGGCGAGTTCCTGCCTGGTGAACAGGTTTCTATCCGCGCTCTGGCCAATATGCTGGGCACCAGCGCCATGCCGGTCCGGGAAGCGATCGCGCGCCTGATCGCCGAACGTGCCATCGAACAGTCCGGACCGCGCACGCTTCGCGTTGCAACCTATCATGCCTCCGAACATGAAGCATATATCCGCATCCGCATGCAGCTCGAAGGTTACGCTGCCGAACGCGCCGCCAGTGGCCCCAAAAACCCGAAACTGGTCGACGCCCTGCGTCGCCATAATGACCAGATCACAGAAGCATTGCAGGTTGATGATTATGACGCGGCCCTGACCGGCAATCAGGCCTTCCATTTCGAACTATACCGCGCCAGCGGCTATAGCCAGCTTCTTGACCTGATTTCCACGCTCTGGCTGCGCACCGGCCCTATTGTCGCCTCCGCACGCAAGGATACCTCGCTGTTCGAACGCGTGTTCACCCATGGCGTCAAGATCCACAGCAATGTCATCGATGCCGTCGCCCAACGCGACCGTGCCGCGGCCCGCTGGTCGGTCAATCTTGATATCCGCTCCTCACATCTGGCCATCCGGCGTTTCTACAAGCTTGCAGATGGCAATGCGGCTGATGTCTCCGGGGCAGATTGATCTTATTGTCGGGCAGGATTAGCGCTCGCTCAGCTCCGACCCGTGGCCTTTGCAAAGAACCTGCAAACAGGCATCGGATAGATGTGTTGATGCCCGACGAGCGCAGTCTCGCGCGCGA
>NZ_LPVX01000033.1:0-31419 GCF_001613785.1 Thalassospira sp. MCCC 1A02491
AGGATGCACAGACTTTGGCGCCATAACGCTGCCCGCGCATCCCTTCCTGCTTATCAACAATGTCAAAGAACTTAAGGACCGAAGCCCTTAACCATCCAGTCCGCGGCCGCATTCGCTAGCGCCGCACCCCGTCGGTGGAGGCGGTTTATAGGGCCCTAGTGCGGGGCTGTAAACACCTTTTTGTTAAAAAAGTGCATTTAATCGTATTTTTTACAAATTGCCTTGAATTTCAAAGCGATAGCAAAATCACGACATCCAACCTGCGCAATCCCGCCACGGCCCCTGACGGACCACGGGTTGAAAAAACGCGCAAAACCCGGCTTTTCGCCCCTGCAAAATAGTCAATCAGGCCCAAGACGGCCCGCAATACTGCCGGGTTGATTCGCCCACACCCGACAAATTAGCGCCAAAACGCGGCAAATTCTTTGATCTGTGACGCAGCGCGGCAATGTTGATCCCGATATAATATATATGTGACTTCTATATATGGTCGAGAAAAGGACACGAAAGGCTGTATCGCGGCTGCTTGGACAGCCCGCCCAACAAAATGGTGCAAAAGCGAATATGTGAACCTTTCCTTTACATTATGCCGTAATGATAGGCGCAGATATCCATGCCCGCATGATGAAGATGGGCATCAGGGGACCGAGGGAAGATGATGAGACTGCGACAATATCTTATTTGTGCCGCTGCGATTGCGGGGCTTTCATTGGCCGGATGTTCCGGAACCAATCTGGTTCCCAATACCGCATCAGGTGGCAGCAGCGGCAATAAAGGCGGCCAGCCGGTTCCGTCCTTCACACAGTTCACCGATATTCCGATGCCTTCGAACTCGTCGCTCGACATGGATCGAAGCATTATCTTTGGTGCCTCTGACGCCTGGCACGGACGGCTTGTGCTGAATTCCGGCGGAACACAGGCGCAGATGTATGATTTCTACGAACGTGAAATGCCCAATTTCGGCTGGAGCAAGGTCACGGTCGTGCGCGCCGATATTTCGGTCATGGTCTATGACCGCGAAAATCGCGTCGCAACGATCAAGCTTACCGGCGGTTCGTTTGCTGGATCCGTTGTTGATATCACGGTATCGCCGAAAGGCTGATCCGCCGGGTCTCACAAATCAGCAAGAAACAAAGGGTGCCAGTTGGCACCCTTTTTTCTTAGGCATTCATGCAAGCTGCACGATCAGCGCGTTCCGAACAGTCGGTCACCCGCATCGCCAAGGCCCGGCACGATGTAAGCTTTTTCATTAAGCTTTTCATCAAGCCCGGCGGTATAGATCGGAACATCCGGGTGCGCATCCTGGAAGACTTTGACACCTTCGGGTGCTGCAACCAGCGCCATGAACCGGATATCCTTGTCAGCAACGCCATATTTGTTGAGCGTGTCGATTGCGGCCACCGCCGAGTTGCCGGTCGCCAGCATCGGGTCGACAAGAATAAAGGTACGGCCTTCGATTTCCGGCAATTTCACCAGATATTCGACCGGCATGTGGGTATCGGGATCACGATACAGACCGATATGACCGATACGGGCTGAGGGCATCAGTTCAATCAGGCCGTCTGCCATGCCCGAACCGGCACGCAGGATCGGCACAACAGCCAGTTTGCGCCCCTGAATGACCGGCGCCTTCATCGGGCAGATCGGAGTCTGGATATCTTCATAGCTGACAGGAAGCTCACGGGTGATCTCGTAGCCCATCAGAAGCGCGATTTCCTTAAGCAACTGGCGGAAGGTTTTGGTCGAGGTATCGACCTTGCGCATATGGGTCAGTTTATGCTGGATCAGCGGGTGGTCCAGAATGTGGAGATTGGGGAAATCTGTTGGGGTGCTCATATCTTGCCAGCCATCCTGTCTTGGGCGGCAGCCGGGATAGGCGGCTGCCTCTCTGTATTTCTGCTCTGGGCGTACCGCCTAAAGGCTTTGTCCGGTGAAGGCAAGTAGAATGCCGCAAACCGGGGCCAAAAACAAACCTGTTAACGCCAAATTCGCCAAATCGCCCCTGCCCCGGCCCGCCCGCTTGCCGATCTGCCTGTTCGCCTGCCCGACTGCTGCCTGCCCGCACAGTCGGCCAAGATGCCGCGCGCGGCTCCTGCCAGATCATGCCGCGCCTCTGCTGTGAACCGGCTCGCCTTTGCCAAGGACCTGAGCGGCCCATGGGCCAAACGCAAAACGGGGCGATACAATATTGTATCACCCCGTTTGTCATCAAAGTTCCGGCTGATCAGTCGACTTCGCGATCATTGGGTTCGGCCCGGACCGGGAACCCGTCAAGCGCGTGGTCCTTTTTGATTTTGGCGGCATCATCACGGGCCTGTTTCAGGGTGGCGTATTTGCCGATCCGCACATAATACCAGGCCGAATCATCGGCGGCACCGCGCACGACAACCGCGACCTCAAGTCCCTTTTTGCGCAGTTCCTCGGCCCGCTGGCTGGCATTTTCATGAACCTTGAAGGCCCCGACCTGTACCGAGAACGGCGTTTCACCATTGGTGGCGACTTCGGCCTCGTCATTCTGTGTTGCTGATGTGCGCGCCGCCGTTTCCTGTTTGGCAGGAGCATCCGGGGCAACTGGGGCAGCATCGGCCTTGGCCGGTTCGGAAGAAGCAGACTTTTCGCCCGCGGCCTGATCATTCGTCCCCTGAGCCGTCGCAGCAGAGCTTTCCACCGCCGGTGCTTCGGGCGCATCAGGTGCAGCAGGCGCTTCGCCGACTTCGCGAATTTCCGGCGCAGAAAGCGTTTCACCATCACCCGCCGTATCATTTGCCGTCATCTCGGAAGCCGCCCCGCCCGCGTCCCCCGCACCGGATGCGGTTGCAGCGGCATCACCATCCGATGCGGCTTCGTCGGAATTTTCAAGTGCCGCACTGCGCTGGGCAATCAGATCCCCGACCGGGTCATCGCTGCTTTCGGCGATTTCGGCAACCGTTTCAGGGGTGGTTGTCGGGCTTTGCGGTACCGGTTCGGAAACCACGGCCGGTTCATCCGGCTCGGTCGCGAGCATTTCAACCGGTGGCTTTTCAAGGGCGGCATTGGTGGCACCGTCATCGGAATCCATAAACAGTCCGGCCCCGACCAGCATCCCGGCAAAGAACAAGACCAGGCCGAGCATACCGGCCCCGGTAACAAGACCAAGAAGGGTTTTGCGATCCATATCAGCTATCCGTGCATTAAAGTTTTGCCGATCACCGGTGCGACGTCCGTCACGCCCGTTGCCATCACCATGCCCGTCACGCCCATAAATAAAGGCCGGAAGCGGCGCATCCTTTTGCCCGGATTCCGGTTCGGAATCGGGTTGCGGGGTCGCACGCAGATCGGGTTTGTTGGTTTGGTCTTCGCCAACCATGAACTTGGCCATCCTTCACGACATCATTGTGATCATGATTTTGTAACCGCCAGCACGTTTATAAAACGCTAAAGCCGTTCAATCGGCGACACACGACCATATATAAATATAAAGGAAACGCCCGCACGGCATGTGAGCCGTGCACGACCTGTGATGGTGGATGATGGGAGAAATCGGGATAAAAAAAGGGGGACTGGTATGTTCCCCGGCATTGTCCCGCACAATAAACCGGATACCAGCCCCCTCGAGTGAGAGAGATCGACCTTCGGGGAGAGAGAGTCCCGAAGATAAATGGTCATCAGGCACGCCATGTCAGCCTGAAGACCGGTCACAAACGACATTGCCGTCTGCATTTGACAAAGACAGTCATAGACCATCGAAAATCTAATTGCAAACGATTATCACACACATTCGCATATTTTTTTCCGAAATTTCAAAACACTGACTTTTAACGCGTCAGAATGGACACCATTTAAAGGAGAATTAGCCCCCGCAACCACATACAAATTCCTGATTTTTCCGCGGGTTTCGGCAGTTTTTAACAACTAAAAGATTGTTTTCCAAATTAAGCTCTGTTTGGATCAGGGAAACTACTCATAAGAAGTAGCCAGGTGGGAGCGAGACACCGACACAATACAAAAAACAAAAAACGGTTTGCTCTGGAGTGATGAATATGACGGGAGACAAGGCCGCAAAGACGGCTATTTCAGGAGGTGCAACCAGCCTTCTGACGTTACGGCGCATTTTGCTCGTGACGGGTTTACTGGTTTCAGGTGCTGTTACATGGATGCTCCTTTGGACGGGAGATACCTATCGCAATTTTGCCATCGAGACGCTGAACAACTCGGTCAGCGGCACGGTGAATTTCTTTGTCGGTTCGCGGGTGGCAACCGACTATGCAGACAAGATTACCCCGATTGCCAATGAATGGTCGCGGCTTGGCAGTCTGGTGAAAAGCTATCAGGAAAACGATCAGACTCGCATGAAGGCAGAACTTGATATTCTGTCGAATGCCCGCGAGGTGGTTCAGGGTGATCTGACACTGATTGATGCGATTGCCTATGACACCGATTTCAACCAGCTTGCAACGTCAAAGGCCAATCTTGGCGCCAGTGTCACCGATGATCCGGACGTCAAGGCGTTCCTGACCGGACGTGACAAGGGCGAAGCCCGCAAACCGGCCAGTTTCATGTGGACCACGCCCGACGGGCGACCGGTTTTCAGCCTGATCCTGCCGGTCGGGGGTTTCCGCGCAGTCGGCTTCCTTGAAGTCATTACCGACCCGCTGCCGACACTGGCAGGCATTGGCAAGGTTCTGGGGGGCAATTTCCAGATTCTCGACAAATCGGGGACGGTGCTGTTTGAAAGCCTTGAAGATGGCGAAGCCAGCGAAGGCGGCACCGCCATCACCCAGACAGAAGACTCGGCCGATGGCGAGACCGCCGAAAATGCCCAACCGGCAGATGCAGGCACAACACCGGCCGACACCGGTGAAACCCACCGCGCGGCCGTTGATGTCACCATCAGCGACGGGCGCGGCGGCATCTGGGCCGAGGCGGTATTTGATCGCGACATTTCTGATTTCTATGCCCAGACCGATGATTTGCGGGCACTGTCGATTGAAATCCTGATCGGTGTGCTGCTTGCGGCCTGGGTGGCCGGGTGGATTCTGTTGCGGACCACCGTGTTCCGCAATCTTCGCGCGTTCTCGCGCGCGATGACGTCGATTTCGGAGGGCGACACCAATGTCGATCTGCCACAGGTCGGCAGCGACGAAATCGGCGATATGAAAAAGGCCCTGATTGCGCTTAGGGAATCGGTGCGCCAGGCCCTGATCCTGCAAAACATGGTCGAACATACCCCGACCATGACCGCACTGATCACCCCCGATGGCAAGGTCGGGTATCTGAATGCCAGCGGGCAGGAATATGTCGGAGCCCCGGCAAGTTCGCTTTCGGGCGACTTCCTTGAACTTGGTGCAGACTTCCAGAGCCGTCTGTCCAATCCGGCCAACCTTCCCTTTACCGAGATCATCCAGAATAAGCGTGATTATCTCGAAATCCTTGCCGCACCTGTGCTGGACAAGGATAACGCGCTTTTGGGCACCATGCTTGCCTGGAATGCGGTGACGGAACGCGAGGAAAGCAAAATCGCCGTCACCGAAATGATGGCCGAAGTTGCCCGCGTTGCCCAATCGGTAACCGAGCAATCAGAAGGCCTTCTGGAGCTGGCAAGCGAACTGACCGATCAGTCGCAAAATACGGTCCAGCAATCGGGCGGTGCACTTGATGTATCGCGCGAGGCGGCATCAAACACCCAGAATGTTGCCACCGCCGTCGAGGAACTTTCATCCTCGATCGCGGAAATCAACCGTCAGGCCACCGAGGCATCCGATGTGACCGGCCGGGCACAAAAAGAAGCCGAGGAAAGCCAGCGCAATATCGGATCACTTGAAAAGGCAAGTTCGGAGATCGGATCGATCATTGATCTGATCAACGATATCGCGCACCGCACCAAGCTTTTGTCGTTGAACGCAACGATCGAGGCCGAACGTGCCGGTGAACTTGGCAAGGGTTTTGCCGTGGTGGCCAACGAGGTCAAATCGCTTGCCGATCAGACCGCAAACGCCACCGGGCAGATTGGCGATCTGACCACTGCGATCCAACAGGAAGTTCAGAAAGCCGCCCATTCCATCAGCACGGTGGGTGACGTTATTCATCAGGTCAATGACATCCAGTCGACCATCACCCAATCGGTTGATGAACAACGCCGTGCGACAAGCGAGATTTCCGAAAACGTCCAGCGCATCGCCGAAGGTGCCGGGTCGATGGATGAAATGATCCGGTTCGTGAATGAAGGCGCACTTGGCACCGGGCGCAATGCCCAGGACCTTAATACCGCAAGCCATCAGCTTTCCGAGATGGCGCGCAACCTTTCTGATCGCATGCGCGAATTCAGCGAACGCATGAAACTGACCTGATCAGGAAACCAGACCGGATCAAGACAAAGGGCGGCCTCGCAAGGCCGCCCTTTTCGTCAGGTGTCGTCAAAGCCGGCCATCAGCTGGCAATTGATTTCGACGCGATTTCATAAAGATCGCGCGAGATTTCCGGTTTTGCCAGAACCCGTTCAAGCGCCTGTTTCATCAGGCGTGCGCGATCGGCATCATATTTCGCCCATTTGCCAAGCGGTGCACACAGGCGTGCGGCCACCTGCGGGTTGATATCATCCAGTTCAATCAGACGATCGGCATAGAATGCGTATCCCGATCCGTCCTTGGCGTGGAAGGCCCGCGGGTTGGCCATGGCAAAGGCCCCGACCAGCGACCGGACCTTGTTCGGGTTGCGCATGGTAAAGGCCGGATGGCTCATCAGATCCTTGACGCGGGCAAGCGTATCATCGCGCGATGACATCGCCTGAAGCGCGAACCATTTATCCAGAACCACGCCATCCTTGGCAAAGCGGGCTTCGAAATCGGCCAGGGCACTTTCACGCCCCGGATGATCCAGATGGTTCAGCACCGAAAGTGCTGCCATCTGGTCTGTCATATTGTCCGCGGTACGATACTGTTCGGCGGCAAGATCGGCATATTCCACCTTGTCACTTGCTACCAGATAGGCCAGGGCCGTCGCGCGCAAGGCACGCTGACCAGCAGATGTTGCATCGGGGGTAAAGGCCGCGTTTGAACCGTTCTGGCGATAGGTCGCATCAAATTCCGCCAGCAGTCCAAGACCGATCCGCTTGCGCAGGGCCTTGCGGATTTGATGGATGGCTTCGGGGTTTGCCGGTTTGCGCTGTTCGGACAGGAATTCTTCGCCCGGCAGCGCCAGCGCATCGGCCCGGAAAGCCTTATCAAGGTCTTCATTGCAAAGTGTGGCCCGCATCGCATCAATAAAGGCCGCGATGCTGTCGCCCTGCCCGTCCAGTGCGGCATTGGCATCCCCGCCATTCTTTTCAAATTCGGTGATGGCCGCCAGCATCAGGCGGGTTGCGTATTTTTGTCCGGCTTCCCAACGGTTGAACGCATCCGAATCATTGCCCATCAGGAACACCAGTTCATCGTCGGGCTGATCGGTCATGACATTGACCGGTGCTGAAAAACCGCGGTTAAAGGAAACGACCGGCTTTTCCGATACACCGTCAAAGACAAATTCCTGACTTTCCTTGGTCAGCTCCACCGTCTTTGCCACCAGATCCGATCCGTCCCCCCCCAGAAGACCGACCGAAATCGGCATGTGAAGCGGATATTTGTCCGGCTGTCCCGGGGTCGGATCGGTTTTCTGTGATACGGTCAGGGTGAACTGTTTGGCATCAGCATCATATTCGCCCTGCCAGGTCAGCTTCGGCGTACCGGCCTGCGAGTACCAGCGTTTGAGCTGAGTGAAATCGGCATCATTGGCGTCTTCCATCGCCTTGGCAAAATCATCGCAGGTCACGGCCTGACCATCATGGCGATCAAAATAAAGATCGATCCCCTTGCGATAGCCATCCGGCCCCAGCAGCGTATGCATCATGCGGATCAGTTCCGCGCCCTTTTCATAGACCGTGGCGGTATAGAAATTGTTGATTTCCATATAGCTGTCGGGTCGCACCGGATGGGCAAGCGGCCCGCCATCTTCGGGGAACTGGCGCGCACGAAGCTGTGCGACATCCTTGATGCGCTGCACCGGGCGGGACCGCTGATCGGCCGAGAATTCCTGATCACGGAAAACAGTCAGGCCTTCCTTAAGGGACAACTGGAACCAGTCACGGCATGTCACGCGGTTGCCCGACCAGTTATGGAAATATTCGTGGGCAACGATCGATTCAATCAGTTCATAATCGGTATCGGTTGCCGTGTCGGGCTTTGCCAGAATGTATTTGGCATTAAAGATATTGAGGCTTTTGTTTTCCATCGCCCCCATATTGAAGTCCGACACCGCCACGATATTGAACAGATCAAGGTCATATTCCAGACCATAGACATCCTCGTCCCACTTCATCGAGCGGATCAGGCTGTCCATCGCGTAATCGCAGCGGTCTTCATTGCCATGTTCAACAAAAATGCGCAGCGCAACCTTGCGCCCGGAACGGGTGACAAAGCTGTCTTCGACACAGGCCAGGTCCCCGGCAACCAGCGCAAACAGATAGGACGGCTTGGGGAACGGGTCTTCCCACACTGCGAAATGACGCCCGCCATCAAGATCGCCACTGTCAATCAGGTTGCCGTTCGATAGCAGAACCGGGCAGCTTGCCTTGTCCGCATTGATCGTCACCTTGTAGGTCGCCATCACATCGGGGCGATCCGGGAAATAGGTAATGCGGCGGAAACCCTCGGCCTCGCACTGCGTACAGAACGCGCTTTGCGAAACATAAAGCCCTTCGAGGCGTGTATTGTTGGCCGGTGAAATCTGGGTTTCGATTTCGGCAATGAAATTTGCCCCCGGTGCGGCAAAGCGCAGACCTTCGGCATCGACGGTAAAGTCGCTTGAGGCCAGACGATCACCATCAAGGGTCACCGAAAGCAGTTTCATGTCCTCGCCATGAAGGAAAACTTCGTCGCCCTTGCCGGTGCCGCGCGCAGGATTCGCAGCCACAAACAGCCGTGATTTGACATTTGTGACGTCCCGTTCGAGATCAAAAACCAGTTCGACCTTTTCTACAAAAAAGTCAGGTTCTTTATAGTCTTTACGGTGGATCACTTGCGGCTGTTCAGACATTTCTGTGTCCTTTTTCCCTTGGGCTGCGCGGTTTTGGAACGGATTGTATAAATTCGCCAATATTGCAGCGCAGTGTCGTTTGTCAGAACTGAATTTCGGTCATTCGTTTCACTGATAGGATAAATTTCATTTTTCCTCAAATGCGGAGTTTACGGCACCGATTTTAGTATGCATAATCCCAAACGGTGGCGCGAGGGGGGCCAAAGTTTCACATTTCGTGGGGCGAGAGTGATCTTTGGTTTCCCTCAACCTTTCTGCCGATGATCCTTGCGGGCAGATGGGCGCTTTCCGGGTCGCACCCGCACCAAAATCAAAATTATCCCAACATTTTCTCACCTAAGACTTTGTGAGTTCCGATTGATCGGGATAGAATAATTGCGACCTGTCGGGGAAATAACGTCCAGGGGAACTCGCCAATGACCGAGACATTCCAGATTCTGATCGCTGATGACCATCCGCTTGTCCGCGGTGCCCTGAAACAGTCATTAACAGCAGAGCTGGATAACGTCACAGTCTATGAAGCCGGCAGCCTGTTTGAAGCCATCGAACAGATTGAAGCCCGCAAAGGCGATATCGACCTTGTTCTGCTTGATCTTCATATGCCCGGCATGAACGGCTTTACCGGCCTGTTTTCATTGCGCGCATCCTATCCCGACATTCCGGTTTCCATCGTTTCAGCCAGTCAGGAACTGCCGGTTGTCCGCCGTTCCATCGAATATGGCGCATCGGCCTTTGTGCCGAAATCAGCCCCGGTCGATCAGATCGGGTTGGCAGTCAAAACCGTTCTGGACGGCGGCATGTGGATGCCCGACTGGGCGCGCGAAGCCATGGAAAACGGCCCGGCTGATGACGAGGCCACGGGCCTTGCCGAAAAAATCGGACAACTTACCCCGCAGCAGCTTCGTGTTCTCAACATGCTGACCGAAGGCAAGCTTAACAAGCAGATCGCCTATGAGCTTGATGTGACCGAGGCCACCGTTAAGGCCCATGTATCGGCCATCCTGCGCAAACTGTCGGTTCACAGCCGCACCCAGGCGGTGATTATCGCCCGCGAACTTCAGCTTCAGGAACCGGCAGTCGATATGTAATCCCCCCCTTAAGGGTAGGGTTAAGCTATTGCAAAATTTCATTTTTTACAGAGACAACAATTCGCTAATGGACTATACAAGTCGATATAGCCCAGCACATAATACAGCGAAAGTCACACAATGTTGTTTCTTCGGAAGTCCCCAATTTCAAGTGCCAGCCTTATCGCCCTCACCCTTTGCGCGGCTGCAAGCCATGCCGCAGCTGATACAAACTGGTCTGGGCTTTATGGTGGCCTTGCGCTCGGTGGTGCTTATAGCGCCGCGAAGCCGAACACCGACGTTCTTCATACGGGGTATTTCACAGCTAACGCCAGCGGCAGTGACAGAGAACAGCTTAAACCGCTTCTTGATGACACGCTTGACGGCTTTGACGTCAGCAGCTCCGCCCTGCTTGGCTATGACTATCAGGACCGGAACATTGTTTACGGGATTGAAGGCGATCTGACCTTCATGCCGTTTTCAGAAACAGAAAGTCATGGGCCGTTAGTATATGACACAAATGCGGGCTCACGCTTCTCGACCCAGACGACCGTAGAAACTGATTTCTCCTTTAGCATTCGCCCGAAAATCGGCTACGCAACTGGTGACTGGCAAGTTTATTTTGCAGCCGGCCCGTCCATCAGCCGGTTCAAGACCACGCATAAATTCAACGATAATTTTTCGGGCGGCACCGACCATACATTCACTGACACAAAAACGGCCTTTGGCGTATCAAGCAGTATCGGCGCGGGCTATATGCTCGGCGACGGATGGGCGCTTCGTGGTGATTATGTCATGACTTATTTCCCGCAAATCGTAAATGGTGACGCGGACATTGGCCGAGGTGGATCTGCGGCGGATTTTTCTTATGACGCTGATTTCCAGTCACACAATGTCCGTTTTGCATTGATCAAGCGCTTCTAGGCCCAAAGCCCAAAGGGTTTTGCCCCCCAACATTAGACGGCGCGCAATTTAATTGGGCGCCGTTTTGTTTTGCGCTGGTTTTGCGCAGGCTTTGCCCTGACAATCTTGCATCTGGAACTTAGCGCCACTTCAACCGTTACATGGATATCGCTTAAAACTCGGCAGGCGTTTTGCCCTGCCCGCCAGGAGAGCATGCATGTCGACCAGAAGCACTGGGCCTTCGCCTGAAACCGGTGGTGCGACTGCATCCCCGCCCTCAACCACCAGCCCGCACATGATGGCCCGCGCCCTGATCTATCGCCGGGCCCGGACGATTTCGGTCATCGGAACGTTTGGCATCCTCAGCCTTGGCTGTCTTTATGTGGCGCAAAGTCTTGTGCTGCCGGTGATCATGGCGTTTTTGCTGTCGCTTGTGTTTTCGCCGGTCGTGCGCGCGCTTGCGCAATTTCGCATTCCGCGCAGCATAACTGCGCTGACCATTGTGCTTGGCCTCAGCGCATCGGTGATTGCCGGCATTTACGGATTGAGCGGCCCGGTATCGGGCTGGATCGACGAAGCCCCGCAGATCGAACAACGGCTGCGCCTGCGCCTTGCCGATCTTAGCGAGCCGCTTGACAAGCTGCGCGATGCCCAGCAACAGGTGGCCGAGGCAACCGACCAGAATAGCGGCGATGAAAATGTCCAGAAGGTGGTGGTAACCGAACCCAACCTGATCAGTCAGGCCGCCGAAGGTGCGCCCGATATTCTGGCCGGTATTGCGTTGATGCTGGTGCTGCTTCTATTCATTTTGTCGGCCGGTGATCTTGTTTATGAGAAACTGGTGCGCGCGCTTCCGACCTTTGGCGACCGGCGCAAGGGATTGCGCATTGCCCATGATGTCGAACGCGAAGTTTCGCGTTATCTTGCCACCATCACCGCGATCAATATCACGCTTGGTCTTGTTGTCGGCACCCTGATGGCGATCATTGGCCTGCCCAACCCGATCCTGTGGGGGATTGCCGCCGCGGTTCTGAATTACGTGCCGATTCTGGGGGCCCTTACCGGGATTGCCATTGTTGCCGTGGTTGGCCTTGTATCCATGCAGACAACAAGCGAAGCCCTTCTGGCCCCGGCCCTTTATTTCGTCTGCACCGCCCTTGAAGGCCAGATCATCACACCAGCCCTTGTCGGCAACCGGCTTCGGATCAATTCGATTGCCATCATTCTGGCTGTGGCGTTCTGGGGCTGGATGTGGGGTGTGGTCGGTATTCTGGTTGCCGTGCCGCTTCTGATCGTTTCGCGGGTCATCGCCAATCATGTCGACGGGCTTGGCGGGTTGCGCGAATTGCTGGGCCCCCATCATCACGGCAATCAGGGCAATAACCTTGCCCGGTCGAAATAGATCGATTGCGTAGCCCTGGTCAGAGGCGTCAAGGGTGCCTAAACCGCCAAAGACGCCGAAGACGCCAAAGCCCCGATCAACGCATAATCAACGCGTGATGACATGCCCTAAATCCAGCTGTTCCCCCGCCGCCACTGCTGCGCGCGTCTAATCGCTTGCCAAGTATCGGCGGGGCTGCCACCCTTGGGGCATGTCCGATCTGGTTGAAATTCTTTGTCATGACTGCCCGGGTGTCGAGGCCGTTCGCGCCCGCACGCGCCACAGCTTTGCCAAACACAGCCATGAAACATTCGGCATCGGCTTGATGTTTTCAGGCGCACAAAAATCCGCATCGGGCCGCGGCATGGTTGAAGCCGGGGCTGGCAACATCATTACGGTCAATCCCCGCGAAATCCATGACGGCCATCCGATCGGCGATGCAGCGCGGGGCTGGAACATGCTGTATTTCGATCCGGCCCTGATTGCCAATACAGCATGCGACATGTCAGACGGCGCAAACCCGCATTATCAATTCACCCGGCCCGTGATGGATCACCCACAGGTCCGGCAATGCTTTGCAACCCTGTTTGATGCGATCACCCACGGCACAGCGGATGCCGCACGGTTGCGGCGTGAAGAAATGCTGCTTTTGCTGCTTCATCATGTCCTGTCCCATTCGGGTGACAGGCCCGCCAAACCCGCAACCCGAACGGCTGTCGCCCATGCACGGATCAAACGGGCCAAGGCATTGCTTGATGATTGCCCGGCTGATCTGCACAGCCTTGATGATCTTTCCGACGTGACGGGACTAAGCAAATTTCAAACCGTGCGTGAATTTACCCGTGCCACCGGCCTAACCCCGCACGCCTATCTGATCCAGCGGCGCATTGACCTTGCCCGCGACCTGATCCGGGCTGGCCAGCCACTTGCCGATATTGCACATAGCACGGGTTTTGCCGATCAAAGCCACCTGAACCGCCATTTTGTGCGGGCCTTTGGCCTGACACCGGGCCGCTATGCCCGTGCCGTTCGGCAAAACTGAGCAATCCTCACATTTTCCATTTGCCGTGCTGATCCGCCAGACACAGCTTGCCGGACAATGCGGACCATCGCCCAAAATGCGTATCAACGCAAAGCCCCACCAAGGCTAAAATCATCCTGCAATTCCGTTCAAGAATGCTTTGCGCCCCGTCCGTAAATTGACCGCATCACAGTCAATCAAACGGACGCACCATGATCACCCTTGATTACCTGATCACATCGCTCATCATCGTCGCACTGCCAGGTACCGGCGTGATTTATACCCTTGCCCTTGGATTGGGACGCGGCATGAAAGCCAGCATCTGGGCGGCCTTTGGCTGCACCCTTGGCATCGTGCCCCATATGGCGGCAAGCATCCTTGGCCTGAGCGCCCTGCTTCATGCCAGCGCGGTTGCCTTTGAAATCGTGCGTTATCTTGGCGTGGCGTGGCTTCTTTATATGGCCTGGGGTATGTGGCATGGGACAGGTGCGATGAAAGTCACCGCCAATGAAACCAAAACCGGTATCGCCAAAATCATCCGCGACGGCATTTTGCTCAACCTGCTCAACCCCAAACTCTCAGTCTTCTTCCTCGCCTTCCTGCCACAGTTCGTTACCGCCGATACACCCGACACCACAGCGGAAATGACCCTGCTTGGCCTGATCTTCATGGCAATGACGTTCGGGGTGTTTGTGATTTACGGATGTTTTGCAGGTGCGCTTCGCAGCCACATTATCGAACGTCCGAAGGTGATGAACTGGATCGGCAAAGGTTTTGCTGGGGCGTTTGTGGCGATGGGGGCAAAACTTGTGCTGACAGCACGATGAGCAGATTGCACGATAAAACGATATTGTTCCATTTTTTGGAACATGATACTTTACTGGTAATGGACAGATTGAAGCAAACCCGCATCAGGAAAACGTATGCGTATCATTGCCCGCAAGGTGCTTGTCGATTTCTGGCTTAAACATCCTGAAACGGAACAGCCCCTTAAGGCATGGTTTGACCGGACCCGCAAAGCAAAGTGGCAAAGCCATCAGGATGTCCTGAACGTTTTCGGCACGGCGAAATCGATCAATGCCGAACGGATCAGGTTCAAGTTACACGGCAATGACTACCGCCTGATTGTCGCCTTTCGCTATGACGTCCAGATCGCATGGATCAAGTTCATCGGTACCCATGCGGAATACGACAAGATCGATGCCAAAACCGTCGACAGGTTCTAACCGGACTTGGCAGGAGAAAGAGATGCAAACGACCTATGCCCTCAAACCGATCAAGACCGAAGCCGACTATGAAGCGGCGATGGAGCTTGTTGAAAATCTTTGGGACGCCAAACCGGGCACACCTGAAGCCGACCAGTTAGAAGTTCTAGGCATCCTGATCGACCAGTACGAAGCGCAACAATACCCGATCGCCGCACCCGATGCGGTCCAAGCTGTGCTGTTTTATATGGAGCAAAATGGACTGGAACGCGCCGAACTTGGCAAATTGCTTGGCAGTCGTTCCCGTGCGTCCGAATTCCTAAATCACAAGACCAGCCTGTCACTTACACAGATCAGAAAGCTGAATGAGGCTTGGAATATTCCGGCGGATGTTTTGATACAGTCTATTCAAGAAAGAGTTCAATAAGATGGGTTTTTCAGAGAACCTGAAGAATGCCTTCAGGTACCAACATCTTCCCAAATTTATAGATTGGCTAGTACATCTGTCTAATTTTGAAGCCCGAAAGTTAATTTCTCAAAAAAAAGCCCATCGAATATTAATCGACAATTCAGTGATCGGATATGGCATTACACATGAAACGGCCTGGGTCTCAACTGGCGAGAAATTATGGGGAGGCGTAGTTTCGGTTGATACTGGATATGCTGCTCGCATCCCCGTTTATAGTGACGATGATAGCAATTCCATAGCAAAGTCCGTCAAATACCTTCCACCAATCATAGACTTAGCTAAGTCATCAACAATTAAACTGTACCGATCGTTGGATTTACTTGCAGAAAGCTTAAATCACCCTCAAGGACGATATCGAGGATATGACTATTATGATCTAAGCTTATTTAAAAGAACTCGTATGCCAATACTTCCAGACCTTTTTCACCATATGAATATCTCTTCACCTAGATGGCTCAGTCCGAATTTTTATAAAAAATTGCAAGAACGACAAAATGCCTTAATTCTACATGACGAGAGAATCAAAGAACTCATAGGTGCTTTAGGAAAGAAAAACTCCCAAGATGCAATACACATTGCTACTGCGGAGAGAAACGAGTGCTACTGCTTTTTGACGATGGATTTTCGACTAATCAAAGCAATAGAATCGCAAAAAGGCCACCCAGCTATAAAATCCTTGAAAACATTGGTATTATCTCCGGAACAATTTGGGAAACAGTTTAAAATCAGACCCATCTTGACGCGTTTCTATTCGTATCATGACGCTTCCTTTCCGGTAGAACACTCGGAAAATTGGGAAGATTCAAAGCGTAAGGGCAGAAACAACAACTGAGGGTCATTCCGCTGCATCACTCCCCAACCGATTAAGCGCCCTTGTCATAAGCGCGCGCAGCTTGGCCGGTCGGAGGGGTTTGTTGAGCAGGGAGAAACCCTGTTCGCGGATCAGATCGGCGGTTTCGGTCGAGCGGTCGGCGGTGATGATGACGCCGGGCACGTTAACACCATGAACATCGCGAAGCCTGATCAGGACATCAAGGCCGGTCTGGCCGGAATCAAGGTGGTAATCGGCAAGGATGATATCGGGTGCAAAGGTCCCTTTGCCCGGTTCTGATCCACTCAGAAGGTCTTCGGCCGCCGGGCCGGACCGGGCGGTTGCGACCACGCAGTCCCAATTGCTGAGCATCGCATTCATGCCGTCAAGAATATCGGGTTCGTTATCAATGCACAGCACACGCAGGCCGCCCAGTTCCCCCGCCATGCGGCGTTTGGGTTTGGGGGTTGCAGCCGTATCGGCAACGCCAAGTGGCACCTCGACCGAAAAGACCGTGCCGCGTCCGGGGCGCGAGCGCACCGATACCGGATGATCAAGGGACCGGCCAAGGCGATCGACAATCGCAAGGCCAAGACCAAGCCCCTTAACATCGGTGGTTTCCGGGCCCTCAAGACGGTGGAATTCGCGGAAGATGATTTTAAGTTTGTCTTCAGGGATGCCCGGTCCGCTGTCCCAGACTTCGAGTTTGAGCTTGTCGCCGCGCACACGGCAGCCGACCACCGCACCGCCTGTGCGGGTATAGCGCATGGCGTTGGAGATGAAGTTTTGCAGGATGCGGCGAAGCAAGCGACTGTCACTACGCACCCAAAGATCGCGTTTATGGACCTTGAAGCTCAGCCCCGCATTTTCGGCAATCGGGCCGAATTCGGTTTCAAGTGCGCTTAACACATCGCTGATTGCGAAATTGCGGATATTGGGCTGCATTGCCCCGGCATCGAGCTTGCAGATATCCAAAAGCTCGTTCAGCAGTTCCTCGACCCCCTTGAGCGACAGATCAACCTTGCCGACAAGGTCGAGTACATCCTCGGCCAATCCCTGTTTGCCGCCAAGCGCCACGGTAAACAGGCGCGCGGCATTAAGCGGCTGCAAAAGATCGTGGCTGGCCGCGGCAAAGAAGCGGGTTTTGGTATCGTTGGCAGTTTCTGCCTGTTCCTTGGCGTCCGAAAGTTCGGAGTTCAGAACTTCAAGCGCGTGGGTACGTTCGGTCACGCGGGCCTCTAGCCCCTCGTTGGCTTCCTTAAGGGCCTGTTCGGCGGTCTTGCGTTCGGTGATGTCGTGATAGATGCAGAAATAGCCCAGCACTTCGCCGGTTTCGTCAAAATGCGGGATATAGGTGCCTTCGGCATAGCGGCCTTCGCGCACGCCCTGCATACCGCGTTCATCATTGCGATTGCGCGTGATGGCCGGGAATTCGATTTCAAAGCTTTGGCGATAGCCTTTGAGCACCAGCTCGATCATCGGGGCCAGATGGACATAGCGTTCCTCGCCCACCGCTTCGCGGACCGACATGCCGTGGGCCTCAACACGCCTAAGGCCAAACATCCGCTCATAGGGGCGGTTGGTAAATCGAAGGCGCTGATTTTTATCGGCATAGGCGATCATTACCGGAATGTTGTCGGTGTAAATCCGGATATTGCGTTCACTTTCGCGAAGGGCTTCTTCGGTGCGCACGCGTGCCGTGATATCGGCGATGGTGGCAACAAAACCGCCATCGGGCATCGGGTTGGTACGGATTTCGAGCACCATGCCATCGGAACGTTTGCGCTCATAGGTATGGGGAAGCCGGCGCATCTGGGGTGCTGCATTGCGGCCCAGAAGGATATCGATATCAACCGAACGGGCGTCGTTGGTGCGGCAAATCTGCACCAGTTCGGACAGCGGCAGGGTGACCTGAATGTCGCTTGTCGCGATGCCAAGCAAATCAATGAACCGATGGTTCCAGGTCGCCAGACGCAGGTTCTGATCAAACACGCCGACCCCTTGGGAAATGTTTTCAAGGGTATTGAGCAACAGATCACGGTTGAATTTGATCGCCTCGGACGCTTCGTCGAGAAGTTCCATCGCATCACGGCGCGACACCGCCTTATCGGGCAGCAAAAGCGCCATCACCACGCGCGATGATGCCGCCCCCACCGCCCCCGAAAGCAGATGTTCGGTGAAACTTGCGGCATCGACATCGGCAAGATCGGATCGTTTGGGTTCGCCCCCGCGCGATTTCAGATAATTGCGAAAGGCACGCTGCGCCCAATGTTTGCCAAGAAACCGCGCGGCGAGATCTTCCAGATCGCCCAAGGTGACGCGGCCAAGCCAGGTGTCGTTGCGTGCCTTGGTACTTTTGCGCCAGACATCGACAAAGACCTGGGCCTGACGGCGCTGGGTCACACCCTGTACCCCGACGGCCGATCCGACAAACATCAGAACGAAATTCACCCCAAGCGACCAGACCACCCCGTGGGTCAGATGATCTTCGATCCCGACCCCGAGCAATGCCTGCGGATTAAGAATGGCAAAACCGAACGGCCCGTCGGTCAGGATCGATGCCGGAAGCAATTCCCCCTGCACAAAGGTCGGCAGCAACAGCGTATAGGCCCAAAGCACAAATCCCGACACAAGGCCAAGCCGAACCCCGGTCCGGTTGATGTTTTTAAGATAGATGGCCGCCAGAACCGCCGGACCGAATTGCGCCATGGCGGCAAAGGACAGCATCCCGATATCGGCCAGCGCATATTTTTCCGACAGGAACCGATAGAACCCGTAAGCCAGAAACAGCAACAGGATCACGGCCGCACGCCGGATTTTCAACAGCACCTGGCTGACATCACCGGACATGCGGTTTTGCAATTTTTCCGAGCGCAGCAAAAGCGGCATGATCAGATCGTTACAGACCATGGTCGAAACCGCGACGCACGATACGATCACCATGCCGGTACTGGCCGACAGCCCGCCGATAAAGGCAACAATCGCCAGCCAGTCCTGCCCGCCCAGAAGCGGCAAGGTCAGAACGAATGTGTCGGGATTGACCTTTGGCTCGTCCCCGAACATGAACAGACCGGCAATGGCGATCGGCACGACAAAGATATTGATCGCCACCAGATAGGCCGGAAACAGCCAGCGCGCACTTGCCAGATTGCGGCTGTCATCATTTTCAACAAAGGTCACATGGAACTGGCGCGGCAGACAGAACATCGCAAAGGCGGCAAGCAGCGTCGCAATAAAGAAATGCGATGTCAGCCAGGTATCGGGCCTGAAAAGTTGCCGAACGGCGGGATCGGACAAGGCGCGCTTGTTGATATCGGCAACACCGTCAAACATGCCGTACACCACAAAGAACCCGACCAGCAAAAGAGCAGCCAGCTTGACCAGGCTTTCGAATGCCACCGCCAGAATAAGCCCGTCATGATGTTCGGAGGCATGGATATAGCGCACGCCAAACAGGATTGCGAAAACCGCCATCAGGATGGGCCATTTGTCGGGCATTGCCGATGCCATCGCGCAATCCGGGCGTTTCATGATCGAACGCGACAATTGCGAAAGTGCCGCGCGTGCCTTTGCCGGGGTTGCCAAATTCCTGCAGGAACGCATCCTGCCCGAGGCACTGAATGCCGGGAATGAAGGCGCGGTCGAACAGCTTAAATGGGCGATTGAAACATCGCTTGTCATGGCAGCCGAACTGGTCAAGCGCGCCGCAAACGAAGAGCTTAAAGATCAGGACAGGTTCACCTTTGACCTGCCCGCGCCCAACAAGCCGACCGTGCATTAGGCATCAAGTATCAGGCGTCAGGCATCCCGCATCAAGCGCATGGTGCATGGTGCATGGTGCATGGGGCATGGGGCATGGGGCATGGTGCATGACTTGGCGCATAGCCTATAGCGCATAGCGCATAGCGCACACGCACCAAAAAAGGCCGACACCCGGGGTGTCGGCCTTTTTCGTTTCAGATCGGTATCGCGGACTGACTAGCCCTGATTGGCAAAGACATTGGCCCGCTGGTTCAGCGCAGTTGCCTCGAATTCCTTGCCATAAGGGGCTGCCTTTTTCGCAAAATCCATCAGCGACGCATAAATACGGCCATTAAGGTCATTCTGACCTGCGATTTCTTCAACCGCTTCCTTGGCGGCACCGGCAAAGGCCGCGATCAGATCATCATTGAAATGACGGATCTCGGTGCCTTTGGCGAGGATCGCCTGATAGGACTGAACGTTGTTGAAGGTGAAGTCCGCAAGGGTCTGTTCGACATTGGCCTGTGCGGCAATGGCGACGATTTCCTGAAGGTCTTCGGGCAGTTCGGCGAATTTGTCCTTGTTGATAAAGACTTCGATGCCCGAACCCGGTTCGGCAAATGCCGGGGTGTAGTAATATTTGGCAACCGAGGCCAGACCGAACGCATAGTCGTTCCACGGTCCAACCCACTCGGCCGCATCAATCGCACCGGACTGCAAGCTTGGCAGAATGTCAGCAGCCGGAAGCAGCGACGGGGTCGCACCCAGACGGCGCATGGCTTCGCCACCGATACCGGCATAACGGACTTTAAGGCCCTTAAGGTCATCAACAGAATTGATTTCCTTGTTGAACCAGCCACCTGCCTGAAGGCCGGTGTTACCTGCGAGGAACGGTTTGACGTTGAACTGGGAATAAAGTTCGTCCCAAAGTTCCTGACCACCGCCAAAGCGCAGCCAGCCCGAAAGTTCCCACGCCATCAGACCAAACGGAATGGTGGTGAAGAACGAAACGGCCGGGTCCTTGCCAAACCAGTAATAGGGCGTGGAATGGGCCAGATCGGCAACGCCCTGTTCGACCGCATCCATGCATTCAAGGGCCGGAACCAGTTCGCCCGCACCATAAACCGTAATCTTGAGACGGCCACCCGACATCTTGTTGACGCGTTCGGCAAACAGTTCGCCATTGGCACCAAGACCCGGCGTGCCTTTGGGCCAGGGCATGACCATGCGCCAATTGATGGTTTCATCGGCCTTGACGATGGCCGGCGCAGTAGCAGCGGCAGCAAATGCACCGGCAGCAACGCCTGCGCCGCTCAGAAACTGACGACGTTTCATTGTGGGGCTCCCAATATTGGTAAATTTTTGCGTAAAAACTCTACGAAGGTAATTTCGTAACTCTGTTTGAACCCAAAGTTACGGTTTTTGGCGCATGCAACAATTCATGTTTGCGGGATGCAGCATCGCGCAAACTGCATGACATCGACATTTCATCGATATTTCTTCACCCGAAGGTTCAAACAAAAGGGCCGCCCGAAGGCAGCCCCTGATATCGTGCGCACCGGACCGGGTTGCGGTCGGTTCGCGAAGATTGTTCTCAGATACTGGCGGACTTAGTAGCCCCAGACCTTTGCACGCTGCAACAGACCGGTTGCTTCGAATTCCTTGCCATAGCGCGCGCCCTTCTTGACGAGGTCAAGGTAGCTTGCGGCAATTCGGCCCGACAGGTCGTTCTTGGCGGCGATTTCATCAACCGCGGCCTTGGAATGTTCGGCCAGGGTCATGATGACATCATCGGGGAACTGACGCACTTCAACGCCCTTGTCGATCAGCGGCTGATAGGACTGAAGGTTGTTGAAGGTAAAGTCAGCCAGGGTATTTTCCGAAATCGCCTGTGCGGCATAACGGATGATTGCCTGCAGATCCGGTGACAGGGCATCGAACTTGTCCTTGCCGACAAAGATCTCAAGACCCGGTCCGGGTTCGTGGAAGGCCGGGGTATAGTAGAATTTGGCAACCTGATAGAGACCAAATGCCAGATCATTCCACGGACCGACCCATTCAGCGGCGTCAATCGCGCCGGACTGCATCGACGGCATGATATCGCCGGGCGGCATCATGGTCACGTTCGCACCGGCACGGCGCATGGCTTCGCCGCCCAGACCGGCATAGCGCATCTTCAGGCCCTTAAGGTCATCAAGCGAATTGATTTCCTTGTTGAACCAGCCGCCCGCCTGCATGCCGGAGTTGCCCGCATAGAACGGCACAACATTAAATTCGGCATAGGCTTCTTCCCAAAGTTTCTGACCTTCGCCAAAGCGCAGCCAGGCCGACAGTTCCCAGGCGGTCAGACCAAACGGAATGGTCGAGAAGAAGTTCAGGGCCGGGTTTTTGCCCTGCCAGTAATAGGGCGTACCATGGGCCATTTCGACCACGCCCTGTTCGACCGCATCCATGCATTCGAACGGCGGGACGATCTCGCCACCACCGAACACACTGATATTCAGACGACCATTGGACATTTCCTTGACCATGGCGGCAAATTTTTCTGCATTGGTGCCAAGGCCCGGCGTCCCTTTTGGCCACGGCATCACCATGCGCCAATTCAGACTTTCCTGCGCGGAAACAATAGCCGGTGCCGCGACCGATGCGGCAACCGCACCCGCACCCAGACCGGCTCCTTTAAGGAACTGACGACGTTTCATTGGGATCCCCTTAGATTCTTGTGTTTTGGTGGTTTTTTGCGCGACCACCAGCCTGCGGAGGGGGATTTTCGCTAAAAGACGCGTCGGTTTCCACTATTTTTGCCAAAACGGGGAAATATTTTTTCCCCGACGTTACGGCATGCTGGTTTTATGAGAATGCCAGATACCGTCAATGATCGCTGTTCGGGCCGCAACCCTAGCCAAGGAAACGGTTATAATCGGCAATGAACTGATCCACCGTGCCGGCGCCAAGCGGGGTGTTGTAATATTGCTTCCAATAGGCTGCCAGCCCGTTCAGATCATTGGGATCGGACGGCAAGGCACCCGGGGCCCGATAATACCGGATGCGACACATCGCGGTTGCATAGGCAAGATTGGTGGCAAGCTGTGCGGATTTGTCGGGTTTACCATCCGATCCGACCGGCTGTGCCGCCAGGAAACCATCAACCTTGGCCTTCAAAGCCGCACGGGTCGAATAATCCAGATAATTGACATAGCAATCATTCAGGGTTGCCGGTTCCATCTGATAGATGCCCAGTGCCGGACCGCCGCCAACCTGCTGGATATAGTCGCCCAGATGACTTTCATGGGCAGCGGTACCCATCAGAAGGTTTTCGGCAACATCAGGTGCCGGAAGATCAAGCACAGCCAAAACCGGCTGCACGATCAAAGTTCTCAGTTGATCCTTGTTAATCGGCACGGCGGCCTCCTGTTCATCTGTGACTTACAGATGACACGACGCCCTGCCCCAAAGGGTGTGACGATTTTTCCCGAAAATCTGCGACATGCCGAGGCGGTTCTACCCTTGCGAGCAAATCATCAATCCTAATGGATAGTTATTTTCGCAAATTGAAGCCCAACCTAAATCCAAGATGCGCATGACAAATGCTGAGAGAGATCAACCTGCTATCGGGGAGAATGGCATGCATCCGGAACTAAAACGCCGTCTTGAATTCATCGGCTTTGACGAAAGCAAGGTCAAACAGCTCAAACGGGCATGGCCGGTAATCGAAAAGAACCTTCCACCCATTCTGGACGAATTCTACAAAAAGGTGATGGGCCGACCGGAACTGGCAAAAATCGTCGGGGATCCGTCCAATATCGGCCGCCTCAAGGACGCCCAGCGCAAACACTGGGCCAAACTGTTCGAAGGGTCGTTTGATGACTCGTTTTATGAAGATGTCCGACGCATCGGCAAGGCCCATGAACGGATCGGACTGACGCCGGAATCCTATGTGTCGGCCTATAATTTCATGCTTGGTGAAATATCGGCCCTGCTGTTCAGGCAGTTCCACCGCGATTCACAGGTTTCCCTGATGGTGGTCGCATCGATCAATGCGCTTCTGGTCGATGTCGAAATGGCGATCACGGTCTATTACGAGGAAACGCAAAACACCTATCACAACAAACTGCAGCAGATGTCGCATGATTTCGAGGAAACCATCGGCACGGTCGTTGCCGCCGTCGCCTCATCGGCCGAGGACATGTCACACGCGTCCAATACGCTGATTTCCAGCATGACCGAAACCCAAGACGAGGTCCAAAGAGCCCGCGGAGCTGCCGAAATTTCCGCAGACAATGCCACCACCGTTGCCGGTGCGGCCGAAGAACTCGACAGTTCCATTCGTGAAATTTCCAGCCAGGTGTCGCGGGCATCGACCATTTCCAACGAGGTCGAACAATCCGTTCGGCGAACATCGGACACCATCGAAACACTGAACGCCGCGGCAGACCAGATTGGAACGGTCGTCGATCTGATTGACAAGATCGCAAGCCAGACCAACCTTCTGGCGCTGAATGCGACAATCGAAGCCGCCCGCGCCGGTGAAGCAGGCAAAGGCTTTGCCGTGGTCGCAAGCGAGGTCAAAAACCTTGCCAATCAGACCGCCAAGGCAACCGGCGATATCACCGAACAGATCAATGCCGTTCAACAAAGCACATCAGCAGCCGTCAGTGCCATTCAGACCGTGGCCGGACAAATCGGCACCATCGTTGAATCGGTAACGGCAATTTCGGCGGCAGTCGAACAACAGGCCGCCGCCACCACCGAAATCAGTGGCAATATCAATGCGGTATCCGCCGCCAATCAGGACGTGAATACCAGCCTTGAAACCGTCAATGGCACGGCAAGCAAGACAAGCTCGGTGGCATCCCAGGTGTTTGAGGTGTCAAAAACCCTTAAGCAGAATTCCGAACGTTTGCGCAGTGATGTCGATGCCTTTGTGTCGCGTCTGACGGCGACGTCATGACTTTCTGACCGTTGATGCGCGGTCGTGCGGGTGCGGGAACGCCGGTTTCCGCACCCCTTTTTTTGGCTGACGGCTGATGGATTGTGATCAGCACTGCCCCGCCCTTTTCCGGATGATCCGGGCCTTAAAGAAAATAATATTCAAAATCATTCGCAATTGGATGGTTTCTTTGCTATGAAAATTTCCGGCTGTGTAGATGGCGCGCATTTTTGATGCGCGGACCATGGCAGCGGTTTTGGTGCTGATCAACCCGATGGTGAAGGCGCAGCACCCTGCCCCGACACAGCCAGACAGATTGTCGCTTACATCATGCAACCTTCCAGAATGCAGAAACGATATGAAATTTAACCGTTTACTGAGTTTCGTTGCCGCCGCTGTCCTGTGCGCCACCACGGCCCGGGCTGGTGAAACCATTACCCTGACCGATGTTGCCGGACGCGAAGTTACCGTAGAAGTCCCGATCAAACACATGATCCTGGGCGAAGGTCGCTTTTTGCCATCCATCGGCATTCTGGATCCGGAAAATCCGGTGCGCTGGATCGCGGGCATGATGGGCGAATTCAAACAGCTTGATCCGGGCTCTTACGCCCGGTACGAAGCCAAATTTCCTGAAATCGACGACATTCCGCTGATCGGGCGCAGCGGTGAAGCAACCTTTTCGGTCGAAAAGGCACTGACGGTCGAACCCGATGTCGCGATCTTTGGCATGTCGGGCGGCCATGGGCCGGGATCAAAAAGCCACGAAATTCTGTCGGTTCTGGGGGCGGCCCATATCCCGGTCGTGATGATCGATTTCCGCAGCAAGCCGTTTGAAAACACCCCCAAAAGCATCCGCATTCTGGGTAAGCTGATGGGCAAGGAAGACCAAGCCGAAGCATTCGTAAAATTCTACGAAGAAAACCTGCACAAGGTGACCGACAAAACCGCACAGATCACCGACAAGCCCAGTGTCTTTCTTGAAAGCCGGGTTGGCCTGCAACAGAATTGCTGCGAGGCCATGGGCAATGAAATGATCGGCAAATTTGTCGAACTTGCCGGCGGCAACAACGTATTTGGCGACGAAATCCCCGGCGTCATCGCACAGGTATCGATCGAGCAGCTTCTTCTCAAGAACCCGGACTATTATGTGACGACCGCGGTCGGATCGGCCGGGCTTGATCCGGAACTCAATTCCAAACGCATTGTTCTTGGCGCATCGACCAATGCCCAACAGGCCGCAGCGTCGCTTGCGCACAGCATGGAACGTACCGGCCTTTCGGAGCTTTCAGCGGTGAAAAGCGGCCATGTCTATTCCGTCTGGCACCATGTCTATAACAACCCGATCAATGTCACGACCCTTCAGGCGATGGCAAAATGGTTCCATCCCGAAACCTTTGCCGATCTTGATCCGGACGCGACACTCAGAACCTTCTTTGAGCGTTTCCAGGCAGTTGATCTGAATGGTGTTTACTGGATTGGCCTTGATCAGGCGTCATCTTTGTAAACGCCATAAAACATCGGACCAAATGATGAAAGACCAGACCACCGGCGCAGCACATGCTGCGCCGTCGCTGTCACACCAGTATCGGGCATTCGTGTTCAAACGGATTTTCTGGCTGTGCATATTCCTGACTGCCCTGATTGTTTCCTTTGCTGCCAATGTGATCACCGGCCCGGCCATGCTGTCCTTTGTCGATGTGGTGACGGGCATCCTTGATCCCGAAACGCTGTCTGGCGCCATGAAGGTGATCGTGTTTGACGTGCGCCTGCCCTTTGCGGTGCTGGCGATCCTGATCGGCGCGACGCTGGGCCTTGCCGGGGCGGAATTGCAGACGGTGCTTAACAACCCGCTGGCCAGCCCGTCGACCCTTGGCATCATGCATGCCGCGACCCTTGGCGCATCGGTCGCCATTGTCTTTCAGCTTGATCAATACGGCCTGCCGGAAAACTACATTGTGCCGGTATTTGCCTTTGCCGGGGCGTTGTGCGCGATTTTCCTGATCCAGATGCTGGCGGGATTTTACGGGGCGACCATTGATACGGTCGTGCTGTTTGGCATTGCGCTGGTTTTTGCACTGGATGCGCTGGTGTCGCTTATCCAGTTTGTTGCCGATACCGACAGCCTGCAACAGATCGTGTTCTGGACCATGGGCAGCCTTGCACGCGCCAGCTGGGAAAAGATCGCGATTGTCGGCGTGGTGTTCCTGTGCTGTGTGCCATTTAGCATCCGCCATGTCTGGAAAATGACAGCCCTTCGTGGCGGCGAAGATTACGCCAAAAGCTATGGGGTGTCGGTTGAACGTTTGCGGATGCTGGTATTGCTGCGCGTCGGGGTTCTGACTGCGGTTGCGGTATCCTTTACCGGCGTGATCGGCTTTGTCGGGCTGGTCGGGCCGCATATTGCGCGCCTGGCCTTTGGCGAAGACCATCGTTACTACATCCCGGGCAGCATCCTTGCCGGGGCATTTATCCTGTCCTGTGCGTCCCTGGCCAGCAAATCGATTGTCCCGGGCATCATGATCCCCGATGGCATTGTCACGGCCCTGATCGGCATTCCGCTGTTCCTGGCCTTGCTGATTTCGCAAAAGCGTCGTGGATAAGGGGCCGATCATGACCAAACTTGATATCCGCGATCTTGTGATTGCCCATGGCAAAAACACCATCCTGTCCAACATCACGCTGGCCGATTTCGAACCAGGCAGCGTGATCGGCGTGCTTGGCCCCAATGGTGTTGGCAAATCAAGCTTCCTGCGATCGCTTGCGGGGCTTGCCCCCTATGGCGGATCAATAACCTATGACGGGGATGAAAACCGCAAGCTCAGCCATAATCAGCGCGCACGCAAGGTTGCCTATTTGCCGCAAACCTTGCCACAGGCCACCAATCTTGTGGCTTATGAGGCGGTTATTTCGGCCTGTCGGGCGGTGCGCCATGATCTGACACGCGATCATGTGGAAACCCTGACGGAACGGGTTTTTGACCGTCTGAACATCCGCCATATCGCGTTTCAGCCGCTTAGCCGCATGTCCGGTGGTCAGCGCCAGATGGTCGGGCTTGCCCAGATCATTGTCCGCGAACCCGACATCATGCTGCTTGATGAACCGACAAGCGCGCTTGATCTGCGCTGGCAGCTCGGGGTTCTTGATGTGGTGCGCACCCTTGTCAAAGACAAACAGGGGCTGGCGCTGATTGCGCTGCATGACATCAATCTGGCGATGCGCCATTGCGACAGCCTGATCCTGTTTGGCGAAGGCGGTGTGTTGTCACATGGCGCCCCACGACACGCCATGACACCCGAAATGCTGTCGCGGGCCTATCATGTCAGCGGGCGGCTTGAAACATGCTCGCACGGGTCACCATTCGTCATTGTCGACGGGCTCAACACCATAGAGGGACACCGATAAATGTTTACCACCAGGGGATCGGTCAAAACCGATAACGCCGCCAAATATCTTGTGCAGCTGTGCAAGCATTTCGCCCACAAGGTCACAGTCGATCTTGGTGAAACATCGGGCGATGTCGCCTTTCCGATGGGGCCATGCACCATCACGGCAACGGATGATGCCCTGATTTTCGATGGTCAGTCCGAAAAGGCCGAAGGGATCGAAAAGATGAAAGGCGTGATTATCGTCCATCTCGACAAATTCGCCTGGCGCGAGGCGCCGCTGAACTATCGGTGGGAAGACGGTCAGGCCTGACCTTCCAATCCCTCACCTACCCCGTCACACGCCACACGCCACACGCCACACGTCACAGTGCGAAATAAAAAACGCCAGCCTTTCGAGGCTGGCGTTTTGCATTAGCGCAGATTGTAGACCACCGGCACGGTTAACATGATCTTGTCTTCGGTCATGGTGTCGGGGAATGGCGGGAATTGGCGTACCCGTTCAATCATCCGCTGTGTTTCGCGATCAAGCAGCTTCGATCCGCTTGATGACAGCACCCGGGTTTCAAGCACCGTTCCATCGCGTGCAATCACGATATAGATGCTGTTCTGACCTTCGATGCCGCGTCGCTTGGCCCGGTCGGGATATTCGCGATAACGGTTCAGCATTTGCAGAACCGATGACTGGTAATCGACCATCGCGGCCTTGCTGGCGGCGCCGCCACCACTGCCATTCGATGCCGATGCTGCCTGGCTTTGGGCGACTTCACCCACGGTGCCTTCGGACCGGCTTGAATTGGTCAGGCCACTTGGCTGAATGACCGGTTCGGGCTTTTTCTGAACCGGTTCCGGTTTTTTCGGTGCTTCGACCTTGGTGACCGGCGGCTTGGGCTTCATCCGGACCGGAAGAACTTCGGCCAGTTCCTGAACCACAACCGGCTCTGGTTCCGGTTCGGGCTTGGGTTCGACGACTTCTTCGACGACGGGCTCGGGTTCCGGCTCAGGCTCGGGTTCGACAATTTCGGGTTCGGGCTCTGGTTCCGGCTCGACGATTTCTTCGGGTTCCTCGACCGGTTCTGGCTCGGGTTCCGGTTCAACGACCGGCTCCGGTTCCGGTTCCGGTTCAGGCTCGGTGACCTCGACCGGTTCTTCGGCAGCACGGCTTTCGACAGAATCCGCACTTTGTTCGTCAATTTCGGACTCACCACTGACGGCATGCCCGGCACCAAGCGAAATGCTGATGCTTTGGACCGATCCGGCACCGCCCCAACCCGATGGTTGCGGATCGGGCATGGCCAGAACAATCCCCCCGGCCAGAACAATACCGGTCAGCCCGGTTGCGATCAGGAAATCAACGCGTTTTGACATATCAATCCTGTCCCGCCTCGATTGCGGTCATCAGCTGTACCTTGTCAACGCCAAGTTCCTGCAACCGTTTGAGCAAGGCAACAACCTTGGCACCTTCGGTATCGCGGTCGGCACGGATTTCAACAGGACGACCGATATAATCAACCGGCAACATCGATGACAGGCGATCAAGGCCGCCCTTAAGATCATCAATCCCGATTTCACCCGACTTCCCGAACCACAGGACAATCGTGTCTTCGGGGCGGGCTTCAGCAGTATGGCTTGCCGGCGGGTCGACTTCAAATGGGCCGAGCTTTTGCAGGCTTCCGGCAATCATGAAAAAGATCAAAAGCAGAAAGACGATATTGATCAAAGGCAACATCGGTTCCTGGACCGGGCCGTCCTCGGCGATCTGAATGCGGCGTTTCATTCGATGAACTCCACATCTGTAACCCCGCCACGGCCAAGCGCATCCATCACATCAACCAGATGCTGAAGACTTGCGCCATTGACCGGACGCAGACGCACGGGTGATCCGCCATAGTCGCTTTGCAATGCCGGGACAAGTCCCGACAGCGATACGGTTTCCCCGTTGATCGAAAGACCGCCATTGGCATCGACATTGACCGTTACCGGGCGTACGTCGCTTTGGCTGGTTGATCTGCCATCGGTGATGCTGACCGACATCTCGAAGCCCTTCCAGTCAAGGAAGCTTGATGCCAGCATGAAGAAAATCAGCAAAATGAAGACAACATCAATCAGCGGAGTCAGACCGATCATCGGTGATGAACCGCGATTACGTTCGCGCAATTGCATAGGCGTATTCCGGCGGATTGGGTTTATTCGGCTGCGTGGCGAAGTTCGGATACGTTGGACGCCCCCAGAGTGGTCCTGTGGGCCAGTTCGCCCCGATTGACCACCATGGTGCAGACATCTTCCATCACCGCTGCTGCACGGCCGATAACGCCCTGCATCCACATATGGAATGCGGTTGCCGGGATCGCGACAACAAGACCGATCGCGGTTGTCAGCAACGCCAGCCAGATCCCGCCCGACAGGACAGACGGATCAATGCGGCTGCCCGCACCTTCCATTTTCTGGAAGGCCTCGATCATGCCCATCACGGTTCCAAGCAGGCCCAGAAGCGGGCTAAGGACCGCGATGGCCGACATGATGCGCAAACCGCCATTCAGGCTGTCGATTTCCTTGCGTGCACGTGCGGCAATAAGATCGGATGCGGCTTCGCGTTCATCAGCCGATGCCACGGACAGTGACAGGCCCGAAAGTCCGATACGTGCTGCCGGATGACGACGGCGCGCCAGAAGGTCTGCGGCCTGTGCTTCGTCGCCATCTGAAAGGTGGCGTTCGACATCACGCACAAACCCGTCGGCAAAGACACCACGGCGCAAGAAACCAACCAGCTTGTAGAAGAACAGGACAAGCCCGATCAAAGCCATCGCTGCCAGAACCCAGCCGACAACCCCGGCCCGGTCAACCTGTTCGATCACCGGCAACCCGACAAAGGCATCGGTCATGGAATTGGCCTGGGTCGTTGCCGTTGTGTCCATCGGAAGTCCCGTAGCGGGATCAAGGATCACTGTACCATCACTGGACAGGGTTCCGGTCGCAGTTGCGTCAGGTGCAATTGCGCCATCGGATGCAAGCGGGCTTTGCGCATCATCAGATGCGGCCAACGGATTTACAGGTTCAGGCATTTAACTTTCCGATCAAATATACGATCAGCATCAGACGTCCTGCTCTGATGCATTTGAAACTGATTTGCATTCTTTACAGGAAATAGAATTGCGATGCAATCGCAACCAACAAAACATACAGCTTTTTCGTGCATGGCTGCTTTGCTTCGCGCCCGGGCGATCAGATATCGAAACAGACAGAACGGGAAAGTCGGACCATACCGGCAACGCGGGCGAAAATGCCCGATGGGGCAAACAAGTGCGGCGAAGAATTAAGTGATCCAAATGCCGGATATGCAAAACCCCCGGAACTTCTGGGTTCCAGGGGTTTTGAATTGGTGAGCCCGACAGGATTCGAACCTGTGGCCAACTGATTAAAAGTCAGTTGCTCTACCAACTGAGCTACGGGCCCTCAACGTTGG